>JALOQZ010000025.1 GCA_025459245.1 Pirellula sp. | reverse complement strand
GAAAAACCGGACCCTACTCGAGCTGTAATGGAACTGATCCGGAACAAAGAGTTTTCCGATGCTCTCAAGGCGATCAAGGAACTCGAAGCTACTTCCCCAAATTCTCCCGCTCTTCGGACAATGAAGCTTCAATGGCTGGCCGGCCTCCGAGCAGGCGGTGCAGAGGGGTTGGATGCGGCTGCTGAAGCGAAGTCCATGCTCGACTCCACTCGAAAATCGGCTTCAACAGATCCCAATAAATTGAGCGAGCTAACGGCTATCGCTAACTTCGCATTGCCGCTAATCGCTCAATTTGGCTCCAACGAAGCTGCTCTTGAAGAAGCGAAAGCGACGTTGGCCGCTGTTGACACACCTGAATTCGCTAAAAAGGGACAACTTTTCGCTCAATCGCTCAGCGGTCTTCAAAGAAACTTGGCCATGATGCTTCGTCAAGCTGGTAAAGGCGAAGAAGCGACCAAAGTTGTCATGGAATCGATTGCTCGTATGGAGAGCCTTGCAAAGGACAATCCTGATGCAAAGGGAATGCCCGCCATGGTGCTGAACGCGATGGTCTATGCGTTCAATTTCACGACAGGTTCGGAACGGGAAGCGATGGTAGCGAAGGCAGTCTCCTCCGCTGAAAAGCTGATTTCCGAGTCACCTTCCGCTGAATCGATCAGTGCATACACGAACACCTATGGCTCGATTATCAGCAGCATGTCTCGAGAGAATCCCGAAGAGGCTCGCGAGCTTTTAGGAAAGGCGATAGACTCGCTGGAAAAATTGGCTGCAGCCGATGCTTCGCTTGAGAAGACGGTTTCCAGCAGCTCGATGTCGCTTAAACGGATGGAGCGATCGATCGAAGCCGCGTTGAAGCAAAAGGAAATGATCGGCAAAGCAGCTCCCGCATTCGACCCGATGAATTGGGTGAACGGCGAGGCGATCAGCCAGGAAGAGCTCAAGGGCAAAGTCGTCCTTCTCGATTTCTGGGCAGTTTGGTGCGGTCCTTGCATCGCGACTTTCCCAGAACTTCGGAAATGGCACGACGAGTACTCCGACAAGGGGCTGGTGATCATCGGCGTCACCAACGAGTACGGCTACGTTTGGGACGAAGAAACGGAAAAGGCCAAGCGAGCGACCGATCCGGCCAGCGTGACCACCGAAGATGAGTTGGCGATGCTTGGAAAGTTCATCAAGTCGTATGAACTACGCCATCGAACCATGGTTACCCCGAAGGGTAGCGAAATGTCCGCCAGTTACGGAGTGACAGGGATTCCACACGTTGCGATTCTCGATCAAGACGGAAAAGTGCAGCTCATCCAGGTCGGTTCAGGGCCACAGTCAGCTGCTCGCATCGAAGCAAAGATCAAGGAATTGCTGAAACTGTAGTTTCACTTGCTTCAGCAGAAACTACATGCATTTTTATCTTTCTCCGTTTGGGAGCTCGGGAGATGTTTTCCCGATGCTTGGATTGGCCCTCGAGCTCCAGCGGCTCGGGGCCAAGGTGACGATGGCAACGAATCCCCACTTCGAATCACGCATTCGAGAGAATGGGATTGCGTTTCATCCCATTGGGACGGAGGAAGATTATCGCAGGATCGCATCCCATCCAGATTTGTGGCATCCCCGACGCTCCTTCGGGTACCTCTTCGAAAATTTGAAGCCGTTCATCGAGCCGCAATACGAGTTTTTTGCCGAGGCGGCCCAGTGTGCGAAAAATGCCCAGTGTGCGAAACATGGAGCCCCCCAGCCTGCTATCGGCATTGTCAATTGCTTTGGATTCGGTGGCCTTGCAGCCATGGAGAAGTGTGGCATCCCCGTCTACACCCTTCACCTGCAACCGGCTGTGCTTTGGAGTGATATTCAGCCCCCCAAGATGCCGAATCTGCACGGCCCCAAATGGATGAGGCGATTGCTCTTTCGGATCGGCGAGAAATTCGTACTGGATCGAACGGCTTGTCCCTTTCTCAATCGCTGGCGAAGCTCGCTCGGGCTTCCTCCGATCCGTCAACTCACTCGGGCTTGGAATTCTAATCTCGGAATATTGTGCTTGTTTCCTGAATGGTATGCCGAGAAACAAAGCGATTGGCCCTCTCCATGCTTTCAATCCGATTTTCCGCTCTGGAATCACGCCAGCGATGAGCCGATGTGTAGCGAATTACAATCGTTTTTAGAACAAGGGGATGCACCTATCGTTTTCACACCCGGCACAGCCAACAAGCATGGAACGGAGTTCTTCAAGGAAGCCCTTGAAGCCTTGAAGATTATGGGGCGACGAGGAATTTTTCTTACCGAGTTTCGCGAACAGATTCCTAGCGATCTACCCAATTCGATTCTTTGGTTGCCTTATGTTGCCCTTGATCAACTTTTGCCCAAGGCGGCTGCTTTTGTCTATCACGGTGGGATTGGTTCGGCCTCGCAAGCGTTGATGGCGGGTATCCCTCAGGTCATTATGCCTTTGGCACATGATCAATTCGATAATGCCGAACGATTGGAGCGCCTCGGTGTTGCCAGCACCTTGATCCCCAAGCGTTTTCAAGTCAGAGGGCTAGTCAAACAGTTGGAGTGGCTACTGAACGATCCAACTGTAAAGAATTCATGCCAAGCTGTAGCAAAGCGCATTCACAAAAGGCAAGGGCTCGAAGGAATGGCCAAGCATTTAATCGAGAAACATTCGAAAACCTCCTGAACTTCAAACTCTTGTTCCGATCCGGAAACAATTGGCCGCTCGGCTGCTAGGCTCGGTTTCCATTCGTTTTCGGATAGGCTCTTCTTGTATAAGCTTGAAACGACAGGTCTTGTATAAGCTTGAAACCACGGGCTGTTACCTACTTCGCGGTCGTTACAAAGCTGTTACATAGCGAGACTCCTTGAACTGTAGGATTCCATACTCCATGAAAGTTTCATGGGATGAATGCACTAAAGTTCAAGGGAGTTGTCATGTCGATTGCAATTGTTGTTCGTTTACGACAGTGGTCGTTGCTGTCCATCGTGATAGTCCCGCTGTTCGCCATGTTTGTTACGGGTCACGCGTTGGCCAGTACCAAAACGGATAGCGAGGAGAATCCTTACGTGTGGAAACCGAAGACAACGTCGGTTTCGGTTTTCAAAAACGGCTACGGATTCTTCACGAGAGAAGGGGAGGTGGAACTGAAAGGGGGCTGGGGGCACGCGAATGAGGTTCCCCCTGCTGCATTCGGAACGCTGGCAATCTATGCAGCGAATCCTCAGCAGTTAGTCGACGTCGTCGGTGTTGGCGCAGGCGAGATGATTTCGTTTGAGGAGATGGCCGAATCGATCCGCGATACGAGCCGAAAAGCGACGCTGGAAGCGTCCCTTTCGATGAAGGTGAAGTTGGTCTCTCGAACAGGAAGCCAATCGCAGGAGGTTACCGGTTCATTGAAGGCAATCAGCGGGGGCTATGCGGTTGTGGAACAAACAAACGGTGCCGCCGCAATTCCACTTGAAGCGATTGTCTCGATGCAACGGGTCGATCTCCCATTGCGATTCCATGTTGTGGAGGAGACCGGTACTGTCTCCGAGAGAGTTGACCTTCACATGGCCTATTTACGCAGTGGCATTGTCTGGATTCCCGAATACACCCTTAAAATCATCGATGAATCGACCGCAGAGTTAACTTTGCGAGGAACTCTGGTTAACGAAGCGGAAGACTTGCACGATTGTGACGTCCATTTCGTGGTGGGAGTCCCTCATTTTGTACACTCGGAGATGCTATCACCCGTCGCCATCGGGCAAATACTGCGCAGCATTGGATCGGCCATTCCTACAGCGGGAATACCTTTGCAGAACATGTCCCAGGTCATGAATCGGGCTGTCATCGCCAACGACTTTGACAACGGGCGGCTGGATGCGTCGGTAGCAACGAGCGGCGCAGGAACAGAGACCTTCAAGGAGCTACTTGGGACATTACCTCCTTCCGATGCTGCGGGAGCGGGAGATTACAGCGTCTATTCCAAAAAGGGAGTGACTGTTCGAAAAGGGGAACGAGCGGTGATCACCCTCATGTCAAAGCGGATTTCGTACGGGCATCAGTACGCTTGGACGCCAGGGTCGGTTGGTAGGGGAGATGGGGCGAGCGAAGATTTGGTGCATCGTCTTGTTTTAGAGAACTCTACAGAAACACCTTGGACCACAGGGCCTTGTTTGGCGCTTTCCGGCAATCAGCCTCTCAGCGAAGATATCCTCAGGTACACCCCCGTCAGAGCGAAGGGGGAATTGACGGTAACAACCGCGATCAACATCGCCAAATCGATTACGGAATCGGAGGTGGATAGAAAGCTAAAGGCCCATGAGCCTCAGCCGAATTCGTTTCTCGACTTGGTAACTTTGCGAGGAACGGTTCAGCTTAAGAGCTTTGAATCGAAACCAGTTTCGATACGAGTTACGAGATCCGTTCAAGGCAGGCCACTCGATGCGACCTCAAACGGTTCGATCCGAATGGATTCCGAAAAACTTCGATTGGTGGAACGTGCAGGCCAGATAGAATGGAGCGTTGAATTACAACCGGGTAAGACAACCGAATTGAGCTACACTTATGAAAGGTTCGTTCCTTCACACTAGTAGGAACGAGCTTTTTCAAATCCCCTCGAACAGCATCGCATCCATGAACTCGTCGCGAAGTATTCTGGTAGTCGAGGACGACCTTGGCATTCGACGCGCTGTCGTGGATGCCTTGAGTTTGTCAGGTTATTTGGTGCGGGAGACCTCGAGCGCTAAAGAAGCTGAGGCAATAGCCCGGGGCGGCAGCGTCGACCTGATGCTCCTCGATTTAGTTCTCCCTGGAGCCGATGGCCGTACCTTGCTACGACGATTGCGAGGAGAGGGAGTGACGCTCCCTATCCTTATCCTGACCGCTTGCGGTTTTGAATCCGATCGAATCGAAGGACTTCGAGATGGTGCGGACGACTATATCGTCAAACCTTTTAGTGTTCGCGAATTGCTGGCGAGAGTCGAAGCGGTCCTGAGACGTTCCCCTCAGCGCCCGAAGGTTGTTTCGACCCTTCATTTTTCCAATGGCAAGATTGATTTTGAAAGGAGAGAAGTTGTTCTGTCGAGTGGCAAGCGTGAAGAGCTATCGGAGAAGGAGGCCGAACTCCTACTCTACTTGGTTCAGCATTCCGGAAGGTCTTTGTCCCGCGAGGAGCTGTTGCAAGGTGTTTGGAAGCTAACGCCGACGGGAGTTCACACCCGCACCATCGACATGCACGTGGCTCGATTGCGAGATAAGCTCGAAGATGATCCATCGAGTCCTCGCATCATTCTCACCGTTCGGGGAAGGGGATATATGTTTCAAACGGGAGTGCAAGTTGTAGCTCCGAACGAGGGGGCAAGGTGAGGAAACGGCGTTCCATTCTTTGGTCACTGTATGCGGTTTTGTCCATCGCGGCGATCGTCGGTGCATTTGGTTTATCTCGAACCGTTTTGGAGTTGGATCGTCGGAAACGGGAATCGCAAACGAATGCTCGACTCGAAGAGAACATTCGCCTTAGCCTTTGGCGGTTGGATTCCTTGCTTGCTCCACTTCTTTCCGAGCAAGCGTTGCTTATAGGCGAAGAGTCAACCGGGCATTCGTCGACAAGCAAGGATGGCAAGAGTCGTTCGGCTGGTGACCAACCAGGGGTATTGAGTGAATTCCCTGTGCGAGAGCGATTCTTTGTTAACTTGTACACGGACTTCATCAAGAGCGGGGACGCGATTAAAAGATACACGCTTGCTTCACTTCAGCAACGATTGAGAGACTACTCCCGCTTTCGATCGCGAGTCATTCCCGCCGGTGATGGGCAGTTGAACTTGGAATCCAACCAGTTCCATGGTCCTGCGAACAATAATCGTACGCTCGCCGACAACGAATTCTCGCAGCGATCCCAGAATTTCGCTCGAAGCAACGACATTCTTCTGGAGAATTCCGTGCGAAATGGACGGAGAGATAATCGCGATCCATGGTGGGGAATTCCTTTTACCCCCATTTGGGCGAATCAAGATTTATTGCTGGTGAGAGAATCGGAGCTATCCCCTTCGATCGTGCAAGTTGTCGAGGTGGATTGGCAGCGATTAAAAATGGAGCTTGAGTCGGCGATCGAAGATCTCTTGCCGGAAGCCAGGATCGTAGCAGTTGACCCTCTCCCCAAGGAGGGTAGCCCTGACATGCTCGTAACCATACCTTGCATCATTTATCCAGGAACAGTCGTCGGAGGAGGAGTAGAGAAATCCGGCGAAGATCTGTCTGTTCCGGTCGTGTTGTTTTCTGTGTGGATTGGCGTGGCTGCTGCTCTTTCCGGAATAGGAGTGACTCTTTTTGGATTGATTCGATTCAACGATCGACGCGAGCGATTTGTCGCTGCAGTCACACATGAGTTGAGGACTCCGCTGACAACGCTGAAGCTTTATTCGGAGATGTTGAGCGAAGGCATGGTGCGCGACGAAGAATCAAAGCAGACCTATTTGAGGACACTTGCGGGCGAAGTGGATCGTATTGAGCATTTGGTTGAAAACGTCTTTGCATTTGCACGGCTCGACATGGCTCAGCGAGAGTTAGCTCTAGAGGATTTTGCCATATCCGATTTGATTCATTCCCTCCGTGACCAATTAGAGAGAATGTGTCAACGCTCCAACATAGAGCTTGAGATTCACGTGCCCGACCCCACCAACTGCCGCGTGAATGGAAATCAATCCGCAGTCACACAGATTCTCATTAATCTCATCGACAATGCTTGTAAGTACGCATCTAGCACGGATCGCGCCAAGGTGCAGTTACTAGTTCACAACTCACAATCTGAAAAAAGCTTTGTAGCCATCCGGGTAATCGACAATGGTCCGGGATTTTCAGAAGGGGTGCAATGGTGGCGGCCATTCTCGAAGTCCGTAGAAGAGGCAGCGGTCACAGCCCCCGGAATTGGAATTGGTTTGTCGATTTGCAAGAAACTAGCGAAGCAACAAGGAGGAGATCTAAGAATTGATTCGCAACCTACGGGCACTTCAGTCGAGCTGCTGCTTGCGAAATGCAATCACTCTTAGACATTCGGGGTAAATACTGCTTAAGCAGCCTACACGAAGTCCATGAACCGCTCTGGCGCTAGCCGCGGTTTCCGATAGTTTTCGGATCGGCTCTAGGCATCCACTTTGGCATGGGCGAGCAGGGCAGTTTGCGTAACAGTGTAGAGGATCGCAAGGATTAGCAGCGCGATGGGAATGCATTCGAGTCCATAGGAGACGGCAATTCCAGAAATCAGCCCGGGGAGGACCATGATCCCGATCGCGGCCGAACTCACTTGAAAGCCGATCGCCTGGGAAGCACGATCGCCTTGAACGGTCGTTGGCGTTAGGCCGATCCAAGTAGGAAACATGGGGGCGATCCAAGCTCCAAGCAGAACAGCGCAACCTAAATCCATGTAAGTGAAAAGCGGGTATGCGATTCCAGCAGCGAGAATGGGAGATATCCAGCCAGACGCGGTAAGAATCTGTTTGCTGGACCAAATCGTGGTGAGCTGGCCCATCACAAATCTGCTGAGGGTGAATGCGATCCAATAACCAGTTACCGCAGCCCCCGCGAGGCCTGCAGGCACACTTCGGCCTTCCGTCCAAAGCGTGAAAAGCAATTGCCCCACGGTCGATTCCAGTCCGGTATAGACAAAAAACAAGAAGCATTGCCCTAGGACTTGTTTATCCAATAAAGCGGTACGAAAGGAGGCAGAGTTGTTTGATGGTGAATTGGATTCCTCGCTGGAGTCTCGCCACTCACTCCTGGTCCACCAAATCAAGAAGGTGGTTGCGGCTAAAAGCGTAGCGACGATGCAGTATCCCCATCGCCATGAGTAGCCAGAGACTATGACTCCGGTCATAAGGAGGGGCCCAAGGCATGCGCCGATCCCCCAACAACCGTGCAGCCAATTCACCATTCGCATCGAAAAGCGATGCGCTGTGAAACTGTTCAGGCTCGCATCGATCGCTCCACCTCCCAAACCACCTGCGAACCCTATGGCGACGGTCACAAGAAAGTAGGGACTCCATGCAAAGCCAGCGACGACAAGGGTCATCATTGAGCAACTACCGATAAGTAGCCACCCGATCCCAAGGGACCTAGAAAGCCTGGACGCCAGCGAACTAGACAGGAGATAGCCAGAAAAGGTGGATGCCAAAATCCAACCGAGTGCATCAATAGAGACATCGAACTCGCGCCGCATCGAAGGCCACGCGATGCCGAGCATCGCGTCGGGTAGCCCCAGACCGATGTAAGCGAAAGCAGATATAAGCTTGACTAAGAACATGCAGGCAGCGTAGCAACTCGAACGAAAACGCTCTAGCCCATCGTTCAGGCTAACGGGTCTTCTCTTCGGATCCGCTTTCTTCGACTAGCACTCGTTTTAATCGCGATGAAGCCCCTGCTTGAATGCTTACTCTCGATTTAGAAACCCCGAAGTGGTCTGCAACTAAACGGATGAGTGCCTCGTTTGCTTTTCCATCGACCGGAGGTGCTGCCACTTTCGCGACCCACGAACCGTCTTTCATTTGTTCCAATCCAGGTTGCTTAGAATTGGGTTTTACTTTGATTAGCAGTACCATTGAAAAAGTGTCCGGGGAAAAAGCAGATTGGAGGGACAAGAGATGCAATCACGAGATGATTCTCCAAGTCAATTAGTTTATCCCGCTCGCGGCATACGAAGACTGATCCCTCGTTTCTCCCTTCGGGCAATTTTTCTTTTGCTGGTCGTTACTAGTCTGGTTTGCGCATTTTTGATGTGGCGTCAATCGCGTCTGGAAACGATCGCGCTTTTGGAGGCGAAAGGCTATCTAGTCTACTCAGGAGATATCGAGCCTCTACCAATGTGGGAGAAACCTTCGGCCAAAGGTTGGGAAGAAACATTAGATGGCTTACAAAGGTGGTGGTATCGACCTTGGGGTAACCGCGTTCGCAAGTTAGGAGATTATGAATGGATTGAAAACGTGAAGCCTTCTTATGGTCAGCCGTCAATAACGCCGGAGGAAGTCGAATCGGTCTTGAAGGCTCTTCCATCTTTGGTTTCAATCCATTCGCTAAACGACGATTGGTGGTCAATCCCAAGCTTGAGAGAACGCCTACTGGAACAAAAATCGCTAACCTCGCTTACGACGCAATGCCTCAATTTTGTTCCATCAACAAACAAAGTCACGGCGCAATCCTCCTCATTGCGATCGCTGAGATTGTTCGTTGAAAAGCAAGAGTCACTGCATGAGGTGGTGAGCGACCTACGGCGATGCAGAGAACTTGCGCATCTTTACTTGAACTTTTCAGCAGATTCCCCGGTTTCCCTCCAGGGAATTGGACAATTTCGAAATCTAACTGTCTTGGAAGTACAAAACGTCCAGTGGCCGAAGAATCGTGGTGTTGGCGATCGGGAACAAGGTTTAAGGGAGCCAAACCTTTCGATCGATTCTTGGGAGCAGCTGAAAGAGCTGCAAGCCCTGAAGCTATCGCAAATTTTTTTGACTGAGCGGGATTGGAATCGCGTTTTACAGTTGCCCCATCTTGAGCAAGTTAGCTTGTTCGGATGTGGATCGCCCAACGTGGACGGCTTTGCTGTCGCGGTACCTTCCGGGATCGAAATCCCATTTGAAATCGTTGCCTCGAACCCGCTGCCATGGAAGCGACTGAGCTCTAACTCAACCTTGAAAAATTTGGAATTGTCATGTTGGATGGTGACACCCGAATTCGCCGACTTCGCGAATCGATCGGGCATCGAGACGATTATTCTTCAGAACTGGTCGTATCCCACCCATCAGGCAGAGCGAATTCTCCCCATTCTCAGCTCCATTCACCCACGAGTGGCTATCGTCCTGATTCGAGATTACCCGATCCTGGATGACCCGTACTGGCAAACAGCTACGGGGAGTGAGAAAGTCCGTTTCGATCAACTCCGTTTTTTTGAATCCTGGGCAGCCAATCAGCCAAACATTCGCTTCGGAGAGGTGGATTTTTAGGGGCATTTACGCTCCCTGTCACCAATTTCCAGGTAACGACAAAGGTCATTGTCTCGATCAATGTGCGTTGCAATTGAAGTGAATACCGGTACGATCGGGCTGACTTGGAGGCTGGTACTTTGATGCAGCCGAATTGAATTACGACAACGCCGAGCCGAGAGGGGATACGAACTTACCGATGCACAACGACTTTGCTCTTTTACTGAATTTAGCAGCAAGCCTCGTTCTCGCATTGATTTTCGGATTGATCACCGAAAAGCTTCGACTCTCCCCCATCGTTGGGTACCTGCTGGCTGGTTTTATGTTGGGGCCGCAGACTCCCGGGATGGTAGCCGACCCAAAGATGGCAGCTGAATTGGCTGAGATAGGGGTCGTATTGCTCATGTTTGGAGTCGGTCTTCACTTCCATCTTCGAGAGCTTCTTAGTGTTCGAAGAATCGCGATTCCTGGTGCTTGCGGTCAAATATTGGTAGCCACGTTGCTGGGTGCTTGGCTGATGATCGCATCCGGATTGGGGTGGCGATCAGGGATGGTGGTTGGGATCGCGATCTCGGTTGCCAGCACCGTCGTATTGATTCGGATGCTTATGGACAACGACATCATCCACAGTCCCCAGGGGCATATTGCCGTTGGATGGTTGATCGTAGAGGACATCTTCACCGTATTGGTCTTGGTCGCTCTCCCAGCATTTGCCCCAGCAGAGCTTGTGCCCGACGGGGAAGCGGTCAGTCTGTGGTATTCGCTGTTATTGGCCGTAGTAAAGGTCTCGGCGCTGGCATTGGTCGTTGTCGGTGGTGGACGGTTTGTCATTCCCTGGCTTTTAGGATTGGTCGCGAGCACTCGTTCGCGAGAGCTCTTTACCCTTTCGATTCTCGCAATTGCCTTGGCGGTCGCAACCGGCTCCGCCTTCATCTTCGGGGTATCGATGGCGCTCGGGGCATTCCTCGCGGGCATGGTCGTTGGGCAAACCGAGGTGAGTCATCAAGCGGCGGCGGATGCATTGCCCATGCGTGACGCATTTGCAGTTTTGTTCTTTGTTTCGGTTGGCATGCTGTTTGATCCCTTTGTGATGATCGAGCATCCCGTACTTTTTCTCGGATTGCTTTCGATCATCTTGATCATAAAGCCATTGACCGCATTCTTAATCGTTTGGTTCTTGCGATACTCCGTTCGTACGGCGATTACGGTTGCGATTGCCCTCGCGCAGATCGGCGAATTCTCATTCCTGCTTGCAGAAGAGGCGAACCGGCTCGAACTCCTCAGTCACGAAGGGCATACTCTGCTTGTGGCATGCGCGCTGTTGTCGATCACGATCAATCCTCTTTTGTTCCGATGTATTGCCCCCTTGGAGGCTTGGCTTCAAAAGCGTCCCCAATTGTGGCAGGCCTTGCTGAGGCGTTCAGAAGAGAAGGGTTCGGCTCACAATCAATCCGTCCGATCTCGTCTTGAGAATTCCGAAGCTGTTGTGCTTCAAAGCAAGACGGCTGTGATCATCGGCTATGGGCCGGTAGGAAGAACCGCATCGAGCATTCTCAAGAAGTTTGGGGTGCAGCCCATCGTCATCGACTTGAACCTCGACACGGTGCGAGAGATTTCTGACAGTGGTGATTTAGCCGTATACGGCGATGCAACCCGACGCGATATCCTCGAAGCAGCTGGGATCCTGCAAGCTCGCTATTTGCTCGTCACCATCCCTGAAATGCTGGTTCGAACAGCCGTCATCTTGACCGCGACCGACATGAACCCCGAGGTCCGAGTTTTTGCTAGAGCGCGGTATCTTCAGGAGAAGGCTTGGTTAGAGGAGTTAGGCACCAAGGGAATGGTGACCGAAGAAGGGGAGACAGCGATCGGTCTGGCGGTCTTGCTACTTCGCGAGCTCAAAGCGGATGAAGGACTTCTGCAAGAAGAGATCCGTCGCGTTCAAAAAGAATTTTCACTAGGGAGCCACGGGGCGGAACTGGCAAGTCAGGAGAATGGGGCATCGAAAAAAGGAACTGTTTGATCCCCGCGGGGAAGCAGATCTTTTGGTAACATGGCCGTCTCTCACCTTCTCCCTCCTTTTGACTTTCCTCTCCCATGCCTTCCGATCAACTGCCTGCTGCGAGTCACATTCCCGCAGCAATTTCTGCGTCAACCTCCGCTGTGAAGGAGCCGCCCGCAACGCTTTGGCAAGCCCTCAAAATGATTGGACCAGGGATCATCTTGGCTGGCACGATCGTCGGGTCAGGAGAATTAATCCTCACAACGGCTATCGGTGCAAAGCATGGTTTTGCTTTCCTGTGGTTGATTCTCTTCAGTTGTGTGATCAAGGTCTTTGTGCAAATTGAATTGGGGAGGTACGCCATTTCCTCCGGGCTCCCAACCTTGAGCGCTTTAAAGAATGTTTCGCAGCGCGCGTGGATTGGAAACACACTCCTTGTGTGGTGGATTCTGATGCTCTTCTTCACGGTTTTTCAGCTGGGGGGGATGACCGGTGGCGTAGGCCAATCGCTTCACATGGCATTTCCGGGAGTGAGCGACACCTTTGCGACGTGGGCCGGACACTTCTCCGCTGGGTTCGGCGAGTACGTACGCGGTCACGTTGAAATGCCTTGGGCATTTCTAACCTGTCTCGTCACAATCGCCATTATTTTCAACGGAAGCTATCGACGCATCGAGGGAGTAACGACGGTCTTAGTGGTAGGAGTAACCCTTATCACCGTCGCCGCGACCTTGGCATTGTTTGCAACCGAGTACGCACCCAAGTGGAGCGATATTGGTGGCGGTTTACTAGGAAGAATACCGCCCGAAGGAATCGCCGATGCCTTTGCGGTATTCGGGATCACCGGAGTCGGTGCCACGGAATTGTTCTACTACCCTTACTGGTGCATCGAAAAAGGATACGGAAAGTTTGTTGGCCCCAACGATGGATCTTCAGAGTGGAACGCGAGAGCTCAAGGCTGGATTCGCGTCATGCATCTGGACGCTTGGGTCAGCATGGTTGTCTTCACTCTCTCCACAGTTGCCTTCTATTCCATGGGCGCCGCCGTGCTGCATCCGCAAGGTATGGTGCCGGCCGGTGCAAAAATGATTGAAACGCTTTCGCAAATGTATCGCGGGCCGTTCGGTGACTGGACACAGATCCTATTTCTAGTCGGGGCTGGTGCCGTCCTCTTCAAGACCTTGTACCTGGCCTGCGCCGCCAACAGCCGAATGGTCGTCGACCTGCTCGGAGCGTTTCAAGTTTCGAGAGTCCTGACGCCTGAGGGTCGCTTGAAATCGATCAAGCTCTTCTGCGTTCTCTTTCCCTGTATCGCGCTCGGGATGTACTTGGTAAACCGAGACCCTCAGTACATGGTGAAGCTGGGAGGCATAGCGCAAGCCGCCACTCTCCCGATGATGGCAATCGTCACACTCGTTTTTCGTTACCGCAAACTGGAGGCTAAACTGAAGCCATCCTTGCTGTCGGACATTTTTCTCTGGATCGCGACTCTAGCGATCACAATCGTCGCCGCCTACTCTGTCCCCGACGCGATCCGACGATTGTTAGGTTAGCCACTACTGCTATGGGCCCAGGGAATTGGGCCCTGAGAATTGCATCGTTCCAAAATCACTTAGGAAGAATGCTAACCAACGTATCGGTCAGACCGGTCGAAAGATCGTTCGAACCGTCCCAAGCCCACATGTTTCGAGCGAGGTCGCTGACGAGCACGCCGCAAAGGCTGAGCAGGATCAAGATACTCAATAGCAACATAACATCGATAGTGGTGTACGGCGTTTCCGGCACGCCTCTGTAGGCCGCGCCAGCCACGGCCCCTGCCGCTAGCTCTTCTTCGCCACCCATGCCACCAAAGCCGCCATCTGCTTCTTGGATTGGGTCCAACCCTTCTTCACCGAAACCGCCCCCGGCCACAGCGCCGAATTCGGTCGAGTCTTCCAGTTCGATCACTTGCGAACCGCTATCCTCGTCCGTATCCAATCCGCCGGACGGCGTTAGTTGAAACTCTTCCCCCTGCTGGAAATCCACAAGAGCTCCGCTGCCAAGCCCACTGATCCCGCTGACTGCGCTACCAGAGCCTGCACCCGAGCCACTATTCACCTCGGCGCCCAGATCTAGGCCCGAGATACCTGTACCTGCAAGATCAAGCGGCTCGTCCTCGAGCGAAAGACCACTGTCGGATGGACTCATCAGATTGATGCCACTTTCCGAAGCAAGGCCAACTCCGGAATCGGAACCGAGCACCAAGTCATCTTCGTCGTCGGTCGCCAGTTCCAGTTCCGAACCGATCCCCTCGCTGGTGCCGCTTCCGCCAGCACCGCTCCCCAGATCAATACCGCCGGATTCTTTGCCACCGAGATCGAATCCGCTGGCATCGCCGGCCAATTTGAGCTCACTGCCGAGGTCTACATCCGATTCGGCATTCGGCTCGCTGCCAAGCTGTAGCCCGCTCTCTTCTGAGGCACGATTGACCAACCGAACCCCGCTACCGCTGTTGGGATCGGCGACCAGTTTTACGTCGCTTCCAGCCCGGCTGTCTTCATCGATCAACTTCAAATCGCTGCCGAGCCCGATCTCGCTGTTGCTCGCATCTTTGCCACTCGGGGGATTAATGCGGCTGCCGGAGAGTCCTGCCTGTCGTTCAGAAACAAGAATCGAGGAGCCGCCCGCATCTTCATCGAGAGCGTCCCCCTGCAATTCCGCTTGCACGCGTTCGATCTCTTCTTCTTTAAACTTCCAAGACGTGCCATCGCGGTAGCCAAAGATCTCTCCGCGAGAGCGCATCTCAACCAGATCGTCCGTTGAGACACCCAATATTTTTGCGGCTTGCTCCAGGGATACGTAGTTTGCCATGCCTTGGTCACTTCAGGGGAGAAAGAGATCGTAGAAAAGCGTTCTATTACACTAGTCTACGGCTTAGGGGGATTCTAGTCACGGAAATTAGACAAATGGGAGAATTTGGTCCGTCGATGTCGGATCTCCGGATTATGCGTCGATCAAGCTCTTGGCGCGGGCAATGAGAGACTCGGCATCCGCTCTCGATGGGGCTTCGGCGATCAAGCGGACAATCGGTTCAGTGTTGCTGGCTCGCAGGAGCAACCACCGATCATCCCAGTCCAAGCGGACTCCATCGAGCTGGCTGATCTTTTGGCACTCCAGCCCCTCGGCGAGTCGCTGAAGGGATTCGAGCAACCGATCCTTCGACAATGTCATCTTGTCCTTGATCATGGCCGAGGAAGGAAACTCCGCTACAAGCTCGGAAACCGTCTTGCCAGTGGTAGCCAGCAAATCCAAGACTTGGGCCATACCGACAAAACTGTCCCGAATGTAGCCGACCAAGGGATCGATCGGACCGCCGCTTCCTTCGCCACCGTAAACCGCGGCATGCTCGAGCATGCAATCCGCGACGTTGGCTTCCCCCACGGCACTTTGGAAATACGGGACATTGAATCGGGTTGCAAGCCATCGAGTCATCCCACTGGAGGCGCAATTGGTAACGATCGGACCTGGGGTCTTCATCAATCGGCGGTAGGTGCACAGAACTGCCGTGAATTCTTCTCCGATATACCTGCCTTTTTCGTCGATCATCGCCAATCGATCCGCGTCCGGGTCTTGGCAAAAACCGATTTCGCACCCTTGCTCTCGAACCTTCTCGGCTACGCCCCCAAGATTTTCGGCGAGAGGTTCAGGTGGATGCGCGAAGCGACCATTGGCGGGGGTTCCGAGCAGAGTCGCTCGACAACCAAGTGCTTCGAGCAATCGCTCTCCAAGCAGCGAGCCACAACCATGATTCGAGTCGAGCAAAACGCGGAACGATCTCTTTCGGATGGCCTCGACATCAACCGTCTTGAGAACAGCTTCGAGGTGATCTCGATGCGGATCTTGAACTACGGTGCGATCCCCTAAATTTTCAACATCGGTCCATTCACATCGGTGGTGTTGATACGCCTCCAACACCCGTTTTCCAGGCTGCGAGCTAAGAACGCGACCGTCGGGGCCAAACAGCTTCATCCCGTTGTAGGGTGGGGGATTGTGGCTCGCTGAGACTTGGATTCCCCCTGCGCCACCAGAAAAACGAACCATCCTCCCTGCGGTCGGGGTACTGGCAATTCCTAGGTCGATGCAATCCCGACCATGCGCAACAATGGTGGCAGCGATCGCATCTGCCAGCATCGGACCACTGACCCGGCCGTCGCGAGCCAAGATGATCGGACCGGGACCTGCGGTGACGCAAAGAGCCGCAGCGAATCGAGACGCCACCTGAGGGGTGAGCTCGGTTCCGATTATGCCGCGAAGTCCGCTGATACTGATAATAGGCTCGGCCATCGAACACTCTGTTGAAGCGAGGAAGCAAACTGCGAGCGGGCCAAACCAATGGACCGAAGCGGCAATCTGCAATTCGCAAGGATAGCCCGAAAAACAGGAGAGGTGAGCGCTCCGAGGTGCAAAAATTCGATCCTCTGGCGGCTCGTCAAAACCGGCAGGGACGTTAACCTTGGCCTCAACCAATTGCTTGACACTGGAAATTCGCCAACTTAACATCGATTTGCAGGAAGATTTGTACAGATTTCCTCCTTTTGGCAACTAAGATAGGGCAGTGCTTTTCGCTCGCGCCTGCTGGTCCCGTCTCTCCTCTATTCGCAACCCTTTCTTCGTAGGCTTGATTCATGGAACTCTCTGGATTGCTTGTATGGGCAGCTGTCCTCGTTTCCTTGATCGCCTTCATTGTTTTTTTGGTGAAGGGTTTTAAGCAGTGGGGCGTATGGATGACGATCGGTTTTGTTGTCCTGTTTATCGAGTGCTGGACGTTTCTCGTCATAACCGCAGGTGTCAACAAGGCTCGGCTTGAGGCAACCAAATCATTCGACCAACTTTTCACGGAAAGAAAAAAGCTGCTCGCTCAGCGTGAGGAAGAGTTCTACGGGCTTCCGACCAACCCAGCACCTGACATGCAGCGATACTTTCCTTTGGCCTCGGAGTTGAATCGAGTATTGCTGGAGCGAGGAAGAACTTGGCGAGGAGCTCGAGTGATCAGCGCAAATCCTGCTGGAGCCACCATCGAGCTCCCGAGCGCCTTGGCAAACCTTCCTTCGGAAGTTCCGCCACCGGATGCCAACGGCGCTGCAGCCCCACCGGCGGCGCCCGCAACGTCGAATTCGCTGGCAGTCGAAAGCATCGTCTATGTTTTTGGAGAGGATCAGCAACAGATCCCCGTGAATTACTTGGGGGAATTTAAGGTGACTGGGGTGAACGGTCCCGCGATCACAATCACTCCGACAACCCCGCTGGCACAAAACCAAGTTGGCATGGTGAATCAGAGCGCTACTTGGGCCGTATATGAACTCATCCCCCTTGATTCTCACACCGCGTTCGCACAACCGGGTTCGCAACCGACCGATGATGAGATCTTCGGTTCGATGAATCCGGAAGAGCTCTCCCGACTGCTTCGCATTCCATTGGAACTGACGCAGCGAGCCCCTAGCGATTTGAATGTATTTGACTCAGTGAAGGCCCGAGCTTTGCAGTCCTACATTTTGGACGGCAGCAAAGCTCCTGCAGGGACACCGTTGGAAAACATCGTCTACGAAGTGAAGTTCCTCAAGGACTACACCGAAACCGTTGATTCGACCGACAGGCGAAAACCGACAGAAGGTGGCTACTTCGATGCGAGCGGCCGAACGGTGGATGTTCGCTTGATGCGAGAAGATTCTCCCGACGCTTCCTTCAAAGCCGAGGAGGTCTATAAGATCTACGGTCCGAGAGCAAAGGAACTGGAAGCGGACGGCATCGTCGATCTCGGTACGCCGTATTTTGTGCGTCCCTTGAATGACTACGCATTCGGTTTCCGTGAAACCCGTCGTCTCACCCAGCAAACGATGCAGGATATCGCGTTGGTTAACCGTGAAATCGCGGTCATCACGCAAACAGAAAAGAACGCCCGAGAGCAGCTTCTCCGAATGGAGGAGATCGGGCGTCAGATGGAAAAAGACCAAGCTCAGTATGCGAAAGAGCTGGCGGTGATCCAGAGCGAACAGCAGCGGCTACAGTCCGAGATCGACTCAAAGAAATCCGATCTTGGAAAAGTCTACGCAACCATTTTGGACCTCCATTCCAAGCTTGTGACCGTGCAATCGAAGATCGTCAACGCGGTTCAAACATCCTCAAAATCAGAGTAGTGCTCGAAGCTGTTCGGCCCTCTGTCTGCTTGCAACTCTCGATGAGTTGCGCTATTCTGTCTGAAGTAGTGCGTGTACGCACGATTTACTTCCGGATCTTTGATTGGAAACTATGACCGATTTGCAGCGGGAATTGCCGCTGGCACTGCGCAACGCGTACCTTGCGATGCATCGTGCCACCGATTCGTGTTTCGCACCTTATGGGGTGACAGCCGATCAGTTTGTTTTGCTGCTGGCATTGTCGTGTGGCGAAGCACTTACACAACGGGAACTTTCCTCGCGAATCGGTTCCGATCCGAGCACGGTGAGGGCAATGCTCGTTTTGCTGGAGCGTGCTGCGTTGATTGAACGGTCGACCCATCCATCGGATGGCAGGGCTAAAACCGTTGCGCTTTCGGCCGCAGGTCGGGTGAAAGTAAAGCAACTTTGGGCCTTGAGCCAATCGATTCGCGACCGAATGCAGACCGCCCTCGGGAGCATCGAATCCAGTACATTGGTCGGATATTTGAATCAGCTTGCAAACGAGCTTGCTCCGCACCCACAGTCTTCCCCGCACCCCTCTCCTCTCGTCTAAGGAACCTGTTATGGCCCGGTCCTTCCACCGGCGGATTCTGTCCGCGAATGTTCTCGTGCTGTGTTTGGCGAATGCAGTTTTGCACGCAC
This sequence comes from Pirellula sp., assembly GCA_025459245.1. Taxonomy (GTDB): domain Bacteria; phylum Planctomycetota; class Planctomycetia; order Pirellulales; family Pirellulaceae; genus JBKCUI01. The sequence continues at coordinate 2,561 of JALOQZ010000025.1, read as the reverse complement.
AGCAGCCGGCATCGACATCCATGAAAGCGGATGCAGTTCAAGCCGCCAATCGAACTTTTAACAAGCCGGATATGACGGCCGTTTCGGTCGGTAAGGACTTTTTTCAATTCGTAGATGTCGGGGCAAAAATCCCGAACTACACGCCTGGCCAGCGATGGGGGACTCAGGGGGAACCGCTGACATTAATGCAAAAGCCGCTCCCCGCAGAGGCCTCCATTTCGACTTACACGACGCCGCAAGACTTTCGACTTGCATTGTGGGCTAGCGAATCGTTGTCGAATTGGCCCGAGAGCAAGAAATCGCAAGCTCAGCACGCTGGTTTGCAAGGCAAACCCATCGCCATGAACTGGGACGAGAGAGGAAGGCTCTGGATTTGCGAAACAATCGATTATCCCAATGAATTGCAATCGACCCCCGCAGCGGGTCGCGATCGTATCAAGATTTGCGAAGACACAGACAACGATGGGGTCGCCGACAAGTTTACTGTGTTCGCTCAGCATCTGAGCATCCCATCGACATTGATCTGCTTTCAAGGCGGAGTGTTGGTGCAAGACGGGCAGAAGACTATCTATCTCAAGGATGTAGACGGCGACGACCGGGCTGATTTTCGACAAGAACTCATCACGGGCTGGGCGATGGGCGATACGCATGGTGGCGTTAGCAACTTCCAATATGGACCCGACAATTGGATTTGGGGGATGCAAGGCTACAACAACTCGGAACCGGTGATCAACGGCGAACGCCAAATGCGATTTCGGCAAGGATTTTGGAGATTCAAACCTCGGCTAGCTCCGTCGGCGAACACTTCGCCAGCGTTCGCATTAGATAAACAAAGCGGTGCACCCGCCAGTGATTCGACCACCCAATTCGATCAACATACGTTGCGAGTCGATGCACTGGAGTTCATTCGAGCGACAAATAACAACACGTGGGGACTTGGATTTAGCGAAGAAGGCTATGTGTTTGGATCGACTGCGAACGGATGCCCTAGCGTCCATATGCCGATCCCAAATCGCTTTTACGACCAAGTAGCTGGTTGGTCTCCAAAGACATTGGAACGTATCGCCCCGACCAACGCATTCATTCCATTCGATGAGCCGGTTCGGCAAGTGGACCAGCATGGTGGATACACGGCAGCTGCAGGTCACGCGATCTATACCGCTCGTAATTACCCCTCGGCTTGGTGGAACAAGATCGGGATGGTTTGTGAACCGACCGCTCACCTTGTCGGAGGTTTCGTTTTGGAGAAAGACGGTGCAGGGTACAAGAGCAGCAACACTTTTAACGTCGTAGCAAGCCTCGATGACTGGGTAGCTCCAATCATGTCCGAAGTTGGCCCCGACGGGAATGTTTGGGTTCTTGATTGGTACAACTACATCGTTCAGCACAACCCAACGCCCAACGGTTTTCAGACCGGTAAAGGTGCAGCATACGAAAGCGACTTGAGAGACAAACGATTCGCTCGCGTCTATCGACTCCTCTACAAACAATCCAATGCACCGAGCTCGAGCATATCTCTCAAGGATGCCTCCAACGCAACGCTTGTTACGGCGTTGCAAGGGGATAACTTCTTTTGGCGACGAACAGCGCAAAGATTGCTTGTAGAGCGAAACGTCTCAGATAAAAAGCTTCTTCAATCGCTCGCCTCGCTGGTGTCTCGCCAGGAAGTAGATGAAATCGGCTTGAATGCACCCGCTATGCACGCGATCTGGACGTTACAAGGTTTGTCGGAACAGAAGAACGAAGAAGCCCGCACAGCACTCATTCAAGCTTGCGAGGTCGGATTGCGTCATCCATCCAGCCCAGTTCGTCAAGCTGCTGTTACTTGTGCGGATGCCTCCGGTGTGAAACTGGCGGTGGAGGCAGGATTGCTGCAAGACAAAGACCCGCGCGTTCAGCTAGCTCTGCTTCTTCGTTTGGCAGAGGATTCCCCGAACGCTATCACCGCGGAAGCTTTGGCGAAGCAGATTGTTCAAGATACAAAGCTAGCAGATGACTCTATTTTGTTGGACGCGTGGACCTCTGCAGCCTCGCGACACTCGGTTGGAGTCCTCACCGGTTTCTTGCAAGGACCGGAAGCAAAGGGAAGTGCGGCCTTGCGAGATCGCTTGAGCGTCCTCGGAGAGCACTTCGCCCGTTCCAATCCTCAAGGTAGCGATGTTGAGAAGCTGCTGCAGGGAAACCCGAACTCCGTTTGGGCTGTTCAAATTTGGCAAGGCATGGCGAAGGGCTGGCCCAAGGATGGAAAAGTGGAATTGTCGGCTGCCGCACAAGCGAAAGCCAAAGAACGTTTTTTGGCGGAATCGGTAAGCATTGAAAACCGAGCCGCTTTCTTGGCGGTCGCAGACAAATGGTCGATACCTGGGCTTCTGGAGCTGGCTGAAAGCATTCAAAGCACCTTGTTCCAAACGGCTCTTAACGGGAGCGAGACGGCCAGCAAGCGACTAGAAGCTTGGGATCAAGCGATCAAGCTTGCTCCGACGAGCCCAAACATCCTTCGGGTAACTCGACAATTGCTTACCCCGCAATTGGACCCCGCAATCGGCAGCCGCGCATTGATG
>JALOQZ010000244.1 GCA_025459245.1 Pirellula sp. | reverse complement strand
ATCGTAGGAGACGGCCCTGAGCGAGCGTCGCTGCGAGTACAGCGGGCTACGATGGGATTGCAACATTGTGTCCATTTTCTAGGCTCGAGAAGCGACACACCCCGCTTACTAGCGGCGATGGACCTTTTCTTGCTCACGAGTCACAATGAAGCCAGCCCGGTATCGATTTTGGAAGCTCTCTCGTGTGAGGTTCCCGTCGTCGCATCGCGAGTCGGCTCCATTCCCGACACCGTGGTCGACGGATGGAATGGATACACGGCGACGCCAGGTCTCATTTGCGACTTCGAACAACGCATCCAGTCTTTGTTGGATCGTTCGGATGAAGCGAATGAGTTTGGCAAAAATGGCCGTTTGACGGTGGAGCGGCAAGCATCTCTGCAGAACATGGTGGAATGCTACACCGATTTGATCCGTCGAATCTACGAATCGAAACAAAAGTAGTTCAACTCCCCTGCTTTGCTGACAAAGCAGTTCAACTCGCCGCCACTTCACCGATGGTGATAATAGGGGCATGCGAGCCTTTTGCCACCTTTATCGTCAAATCGACGAAACGACGAAAACGAACGAAAAGCTTGACGCTCTCGTCAAGTATTTTCGCTCCGTCTCACCCTCCGACGGCGCATGGGCTGTCTACTTTTTGTGCGGCAACCGACCCAAAAGAAGTTTGAGCGGGACAGCGATCCGGAAGTGGATCCAGCGGCGAACCGATTTGCCCGATTGGCTCGTCGAGGAAAGCTACCAGTATGTGGGCGATCTCGCAGAGACGATTAGCTTGCTCGCCGAGGGGCCCCCTCATTCCGTTCAGCAATCGCTTTCGGAGTGGATCGACACTTCCCTTCTTCCCTTGTCGAGGGCGCAAGAAGAGCTAGAAGCCTTCACTTTGCTCGATGGTCTTTGGCGATCGCTTCATCCGAAGGAACGATTTGTAGCGATGAAGATGATCACTGGAGGATTTCGAGTTGGCGTCAGTCGTGGGTTGGTGACTCGCTCTCTCTCCCTCGCTTTTGATATTCCCGCGGAACATATCGCACACCGACTGATGGGAAAATGGACTCCGAACAAAGAGTTCTTTCAGCGATTAATATCTCCTGATTCCGAGGGTGGTTTTGATGGGCAGCCTTTTCCGTTCTGCTTAGCGAATCCATTGGAGGACGACCCCGCGTCGATTGGAAACTCTTCCGATTACTTGGTCGAATGGAAATGGGATGGCATTCGCGCCCAGGCCATTCGCCGAAATGGAATCGTCTATCTGTGGAGCCGGGGCGAAGAAAGAATTGAAGAGCAGTTTCCAGAAGTAGCTTTAGCATTAGAAGAATTGCCAAACGGTACCGTTCTCGATGGCGAACTTTTAGCTTGGATGGGAGATCGGCCTCTTCCCTTTCAGTACATGCAGCGTCGCTTGGGTAGAAAGAAGGTTGGCAAGAAGTTATTAACCGAGGTTCCTGTTCGCTTCGTCGCATTTGATCTACTGGAAAGAGACGGGACGGATGTCCGACATCAGACCTTGGACTGGCGGCGTCGCGAACTTGAGGAATTAGTAAATAAATCCCAGCTAAAAGATTCTCCCGCATCGTATCTAAAAAGCACGATCCAGCTTTCTCCTACTGTACCATGCGAATCATGGGATTCCGTCGCGCGATCGCGTCACTCTGCGAGAGACATGGAAGCAGAGGGGCTCATGTTGAAAAGGAGAGATAGTCTCTATCAAGGTGGTCGAACTAGAGGAAATTGGTGGAAGTGGAAAGTAGCGCCATGGACATTCGACGCAGTCCTCTTGTACGCGCAGCGAGGTCATGGCCGGAGAGCAAGTCTATACACCGATTTTACATTCGCGGTTTGGGATGGAGATTTGCTGGTTCCGTGTGCCAAGGCTTATTCGGGATTGACCGACGAGGAGCTAAGGGCCGTGGACAAGTTTGTTCGCTGGAGTTGGCTTGCGAAGGCATTCAACCGTCACCGCGTCACAAAAGCGGTGTCGCGGTACGCTTTCCTCGCATACTGCGGTTGCGTATGGACAAAAGCCCTGAGATGGCGGACACCCTCGATTCTTTGAAGCAGAGACTCACTCATCGCGAAAGGGATGATGGATCTTTGATCGATGATATGCCAAGGGCTGCATCGGGAAATAACGATGAGTAAACCGATGAATCCCCAAGCCAAAAACAGATCGCCCCATCCGCCCGCTCCCAAGAGGCAAAGCTTTTGGTTCCAGCCTGCGATGGATTGGTTCCAAACCAAAGGTTGGGATCCATTCCCGTTTCAAAAAGAGTGTTGGGAATCTTATCGGCGTGGCCAGCATACGTTGCTCCATTCATCGACAGGTACTGGAAAGACGCTTGCTGCTTGGTTCGGTCCGGTGCTGCAGTATCTATCGGAATCCAGAGAAGTCACCGCCAACAACGACATCAAAAAGGGGAAGCGAACCAGTGGCCCGCCGCTTCGCGTGCTGTGGATTACTCCGTTGCGAGCGTTGTCAGCGGATACGGAAGATACACTGAGAGGAACGATCGACGATTTGAAACTGGACTGGTCGTTGGAACGGCGTACGGGGGACTCGAGCGCTAGCACCAAAGCATCCATTCGAAAGCAGTTGCCGACGGCTCTCATCACAACGCCGGAAAGTTTGACGCTGCTCCTTTCGTATGCGGATTTGCAGAAGCAGTTCCAGAGCCTTCGATGTATTGTTGTCGACGAATGGCATGAGTTGCTGGGATCCAAACGAGGGATCCAGGCCGAACTCGCATTGGGAAGACTATCCGTTCTGGCTCCGGATGCCGTGCGGTGCGCGTTGAGTGCGACGATCGGCAACTTAGAGGAAGGATTGAAGGTTCTGGTGGGAAACCAAGCTAGCCGCCCCTCCCGTTTGATTCATGGAAAATCGAAGAAGAAGATTTCGATCAGTTCGGTTCTGCCAGAGAATGTCGAGCGATTCCCGTGGGCGGGCCATTTGGGGATGACGATGGCACCACGTGTCGTGGAAGCAATCGATCCCGCCAACACGACGCTTGTTTTTACGAACACGCGAAATCAAACGGAGCAATGGTATCAGGAACTGCTTCGGCTCCGGCCTGATTGGGCTGGCTGTTTGGCTCTTCACCATGGCTCACTCGATGGGAGTGTTCGCAAATGGGTAGAGGGGGCGTTGCGCGAAGGTAAACTCAAAGCGGTGGTGTGCACTAGCAGCTTGGATTTAGGTGTCGATTTTAGTGCTGTTGATCAAGTCATTCAGATTGGGAGTCCAAAGGGAGCGGCTAGGCTATTGCAACGGGCAGGTCGAAGCGGCCATCAGCCGGATGCAGTCAGCATTCTTAAGTTTGTACCAACCAATACCTTCGAATTGATTGAGCTTGCAGCCGCCAAGCGAATTGCACTGAGTGTCGCCAAAGGTGGAGAGGGGCTGGAACATCGCAACTCCCTCCGATCCCCTCTCGATTGCTTGGTGCAACATTTGGTTACGAGAGCGACTGCGGAGCCCTTTGACCTCGAATCGATTTCTAGCGAGCTGCATCATGTAACATCCTACGCCGGCTTGCAAATGGACGAACTAGAATGGGCTTTGCGATTCGTCGTGAGCGGCGGAGAATCGCTCCAGGCGTATGAAGAATTCCGAAGGGTACAGTATTCCGATGGTCGGTATCAGGTCAGCGATCCCAAGATTGCCAGATTGCACCGAATGGCGATTGGCACCATCGCTAGTGAGATTGCGATGTTGGTCCAATACACGACAGGCCAAACGCTAGGGACAGTTGAAGAGGGCTTTATCGCGAAACTGAAACCTGGAGATCGATTTCAATTCGCCGGAAAGACATTGGAACTTATCCAAGTGCGCGAGGGGGCTGCCATTGTCAAACGATCGAAGTTGCTTCCGACAGCGACACCGAGGTGGGGAGGTGGACGGATGCCTCTTTCAACACAAATGGCATCGCAGGTGCGTAAGCTGCTCGATGAAGCGGCTGCGGGAACGTACGAAGATACTGAGATGAAAGCGATGAGGCCTATCCTGGAGCTTCAACGGCGATGGAGTGCAGTGCCGCGTCTCGGGGAACTACTCGCGGAAAGTTTGGAGTGGAAGAATCACTGGTCGCTCGTACTTTACCCTTTCGAAGGGCGAATGGTCCATGAGGGATTGGCTTCGCTCGTCGCCTATCGAATCTCGAAGCAGTCCCAAGTCACTTTGAGCATGACCGTGAACGACTATGGCCTGATGATCCAGTGCAATCAGCCGTTGGGGGAGGATCCGAGTTTTTGGAGAGAGCTCCTTACAGCAGAGAATTTAGAACAGGACTTGCTCGGCAGCTTGAATGCGACGGAGTTGTGCAAGAGGCAGTTTCGTGAGATTGCGAGAATCGCCGGCCTGATCCATCCAGGTTATCCAGGGCAGGTAAAGCGGGGAAAGCATTTGCAAGCATCCAGCAACATGTTCTTCGATGCGTTCTCCGAGTATGATCCCACCAATCGGTTGCTAGCTCAATCGCGTCAAGAAGTCCTTCAGTCACAGTTGGAGATTGATCGGATACGCGAGACGCTCGACCGATTAGATAGGGCCGATTGGAAGTGGGTTTTGTTGCGTCGACCGACGCCGCTCGCATTCCCTTTGATCGTTGAGCAACTAAGACAAAGGTTGAGCAGCGAGTCACTTGAATCACGCGTGCGAAAGCTGCAACAGCAATTGGAAAAGGAGTTTGACATGGAGGAGAGTTTCCCCGAACGAGCTAGGAGCCAGGGTGGATAGGTCTAGCGGTTGCCATATTGAATTCGCAGGCGTGAAACTGGACCTGAGGTCGACAGGTACGGTTGTTTGGAGTGCAACGAAGACCCTTCTCCTTTCCGATCTCCATCTTGGAAAGGAGTATGCATTTCAACGCTCATCGATCCCGATCCCTTCCGGTTCGACGCGAAAGACACTCGCACGATGGTCACAGGAGTTGATCCTTCACAAAGTCGATCGATGCATCGTTCTCGGCGACTTGATTCACTCCCGCATTGCCCACTCCGACGCTTTACAGGGCGACTTCGATGCTTTTTGGGAGAAGCATTCCAACGTTGAGTTCCTTCTGGTTCTCGGGAACCATGACACCTATTCCCGGAAGTGGATCGAGCGATGGTCATGGGGATGGATCGGTGAGGAATGGAGAGAGTCGGGATTCTGTTTCGTCCATGATCCGTTCGAAAGGCAGAATGACACGGGTGGCTCCGAACGGGCGTCCTCGAACTTCGATCGAGAGCCTGCGAGGTTAGGTGGTCATTGGCATCCCTTGGTCAAGCTGCGCGACAATGGGGAGAAGCTCAAATGCTTTTTTGAACACCAGAGAAGCTTCGTTTTGCCCTCGTTTGGCGAGTTAACCTTTGGGAGGGGGATATCGCGGGAGCCCGGCGATCGCGTATGGGGAATCTGCGGGGCCGAGGTGGTTGAGATCCCGGCTTCAATGACAGCCCCCCAAAGCTAGCGAATTGGACAGCTGTTACCCCGCTTAGTGAATACGACCGCCGATTGTTAATCTGGGTAGTTTGTAACGTATTTTCTGATAAAGTAGATTTTTCGTTGAAGGCGGAGCGTAGGGCTGCCGATACCCGAGTTGTGACATCAATTCCTTTGAATGAGTACTCGGCTATGGCATGCAATTCGAACTTCACGGGCAAACCCACACTGTTGAGCTCGTTGATCCTATCCATGCTTTGCATCTCGCTCAGCGGTTGCTCCACGTTGGTCGGACGTTCCAAGGGACCGCTCGACAACTTGGACACCAAGAGTTTGAAGGCAGCGGGATATTCGATGGGTCCACACGGTACCGAACGCCCGATCCTCACCGACAACGGCGAGCCATGCGTGGTTTTGGATATTACCGACGGAAAGCGTCACCTGGAAAAACTCCCAATGCAGGCTGGGCAATCCCTGTTCGTCGGCGATGTGATCCGCGATGCCGATCTTTACAAGAAGATAGGGCGAATGAAGGTTACTGTCTTGCGACCGAACGGAGCGAACCGACCTCCTGTCCGTATGGATGTGGATTTCGATGATTCCGGAAAGCATGTGATGGAAGGCCAAAACTACTCGTTGCGACCGGGCGATCACGTGGTCATTCGCCGAGACGAGAAACCATTTTTTGGTGGGATGTTGAAATCGATGGCGAGCCGCTAAGGGCTTTCGCACGGTCGCAAGGATTCGCCTGCCAGTCGTAAAATCAAAGGCCATTCCTTGAACAGTCAATATCTTTCGATCGCAACAACCGTGTCCGGAGTCTTTCTGGTCATGGCCATGGGTGCCCTTGCTCGCTACTTGAAGTGGTTTACGAGCGAAGTGGATCGGTCCTTGGCAGGATTTCTTTCCAACGTATTGTTGCCAGCCTTCTTTTTCCATCGGATCATGACGGACACAAAACTGTCCGCGGATCTTTCCGCTTGGATCCCCACCCTCTTCGGCGCCGGGCTGACCATCTTTGGTTTCTTGTTCGCCTATGCGACCGCAATCTCGATAGGAAGATGGTTTGGCCTCGACACCAATAGCCGCGCGAGGACATTTGGATTATGCAGCGGGATTGCTAACTATGGCTACATTCCGTTTCCGCTGGCGGAGGTTTTCTATCCCGGTTGCGTAGTCACTTTGTTGGTGCACAACGTCGGCGTCGATGTTGCACTTTGGAGCGTGGGACTGTTCATCATTAGTGGGCAAGGTTTAAAGAAGTCTTGGAAGCGGATCGTCTTTAGCCCACCCTTGCTTTCGGTGGCGGTTGCATTGGTCATCCGACAGGTGGGATGGAACATTTGGGTGCCCCGACCCATTTTGAGCATGACCGATCAACTAGGTCGTTGTTCCATTCCAATAGGTCTAGTCTTGAGCGGCGCTATCGTCTACGACTGCTTGACCCAGGTTGACTTCAAGAACGCTTGGAAACCGCTGCTTCTCGCGATCGCAGTTCGGTTGGTCGCTTTACCGATGCTATTCCTTCTCATCGCCAAGTACATAGTAACGGAAGTCGAGTTGCAAGAGGTTCTGCTGTTGCAAGCATCAATGCCAGCAGCCACGTTTCCGATCGTGATGACGCGTCTCTTCAATCAGGATATTGAGGTAGCATGTACCGTGGTGGTGGGCACTTCCTTGATAGGTCTGCTCACTATCCCTTTTTGGATGGTAACGGCAGCGGCTTTTCTTGGCTTTTAGTCAACCGCATCGCCGAATCGAAGATCCGATCTGCCGTTTCTTGACGATTCGACCAGTGATAGAGATGAGCTCGATTGGTTGCTCCCAAACTCAATGCGTGCCAGATCGATGGCAGTCGCCAAAGTTTCTCGATCCCATCGGAGATCTCGCGAATCGTCCGTTCGGGAGTGTCGACGGATACACGAATCGCTGAAGCGTCATCCATGATGTCTGCAGCACCTTGGTGCTGAAGACCTATAATGGGCGTGCCTGCCGCGAGCGCTTCGAGCAATCCCGTTCCCGAAGTATCTCGAAGGCTGGTGAAAACGAACGCATCGGCCCAGCGATAATGCTCGAGGGATTCTCGATACTGCGGCCAAGGTCTCCAATCGATGCATTCCGAGACTCCAAGATTTTTCGCAAGCTCCATCGCCCCTTGCTTGCTGGCTCCATCTCCCAATACACGAACTTCGACCCGCACTTCGTTTGGCAGGAGAGCAAGCGCGTGCAGCAGAAGTGGCAAACCTTTCCAAGCCCGAATACGGCCTGCCCAAAGAATGCGCAGCGGAGCCGTTGCATCACGGGGGCCGCGAGGTTTTGATACTGGGTGATCGATTCCGGTTTCAAGCTCGACTTGGAATCGCATTCCAAGATGCTTTTCAAAGTCGCGTTGGGCGGCGTGCGATGCAACTAACACGGTGTGGGAGTGGCGAATCGCTTTTCGAACTCTGTCGCATCGTCGCATTTGATACTGATTGATCCAGGTTCGAAGCTGTTCTCGAACGCGGTTCATGGGATCGAGGTAGCGGTAGAAACGAGGATCCAATTCATGGGTGCCGCCGATCGGTCCCCAGATATGAGGGACCGGCAATTTCCAAAGCATGCCTGGTTCGCGATATCCGCAAAGCGTTACCGTATGGCTAAGATCGAATGGCTTCTCGGAGTGGAGTTCAGCCGCTTTGGCAAAAGCGAGCTTCTGCCAATTTCGGTAACCGGCGTAAAAATTGTATTCCGAC
>JALOQZ010000243.1 GCA_025459245.1 Pirellula sp. | reverse complement strand
TCTTCGCATCGATAGCCATAGGGCATCGCGGTCGCAAGGTAGTCCTCGCGGGTCAGTTCATCGACTCCCGGCTTCGCAAAGTAATGCACCAATCCATCTGGGGTGAAAGAGATCCCAAGCGTCCACCATCCCATGGTTGGGATCTCGGGGCCGAGAAAGTCACCACCATTGCGATCGGCGCGAATGCGGAAGTAAGCATAAGGGACATTCTGGCCCCCTTCCTTCTTGACACCGCGAAGGATGAAGAGACCGGGCCAGTAGATTTCGTCCTTCTTCTCGGCCGAAGCGAACATGAACTGCTTCTTCGTTTCAGTGATCGTCGTTTCGACAGCGGCTCGGAAGGCGAAGTGAGGACCGTTGCGGCGTTCCCACTCCTCCATCGGTGGCAAGTAGACTCGGGTTGTCATGCTGGGGGACTGTGAAACAGGAACCGTACCACCCAATCGATACTGCACATTGCAGATGAAGTCGTCTTGGTGCATTTTAAAGCTGGGGCGATTTGGGATCCCGGTTTGCAGCGATTTGAGCAGCAGGGAGCCTTCGCTCCCGGGCAAGCCTCCCTCGGGGGTAGATACCCTCTTCACAATATCGGGATGTCCCCGCTTGGCACCCTCATACCATCTGCCGTTGGTCGATTTTCCAAGCGGCTGGCGTTGGTTTTCGTCGATGTCTTCGGTGCTTTTGGGATTGTTCGGAATAAAGGACCACGACTCGTCCTCGAAATCGTCCCCCACCTGCGTCAGTTGGACACCCGACCCTGGCACCACAATATTGGTTGCCATTTGAGCCTGCACGGTGGCGGGAACGGCAAAAAGAAAGGAAAGAGTGGCCCAAGCTAGGTAGTTTTTCAAGGAATATCGCATGGGATCGACCGACATAGAGCGAGAGCGAACAGAAATCCGAGTTGGTTTCTAGTCGTATCGGCCGGTAAGGTCGGAACAATCGGCGTTTTCGTTTGAGCTACCAAACTGAACGCAGATTGCGTAAGTTAACATCACAAAAACTGGAGTCCTCCCGTCGCCCTCGGGGATCCTTACGATTTTTTGGCAGGAAAGAAGTTGTCTCCACAATCCCCAGAGTCCAGCCCCATCAACGAAGTGCCGACGAAGGCAACACCGGTACCGTCGACCCCCAGTCGCGTTGTCAGCCGGCTCGGCGAATCGGCCAAAATCACGGCCATCCTCGCCATCATGGCCTTTGCTTTTTGGATGGTGAAGAAAAAACTCTCTTCCGGCGGAGTAACTTGGGAAAAGGTATCCGAGTCGATCGGAACCCTTCCTTGGTACCACTTCGCGATTGCGCTTGCCCTCACCGTTCTCAATTACATCGTTCTGACAGGTTACGATTGGATCGCGGTTCGCCACCTTCGAAAGAAGCTCCCGATTTCGAAAATCATGGCGGGGGCTGTGGTGGGATATGCGTGCGGGAATGTCCTGGGTTGGCTTCTTGGGGGGAACGCAGTTCGATACCGGATGTACTCCACTTGGGGATTCACCCTGTTGGAGATCATCGCCTTTGTCTCCATCCTCTCCATCACGTTTTGGTTGGGGCTATTTCTTTTGGCCGGGGTCGCATTCGTCGCTTTGCCGATTCATTTGCCTGAAGACATCATGGAGATGCTCCTATTAGAGCCGCGTACTTGGGGATATGTATTCCTCTCCTGCGTGTGTGGCTATCTCCTCTCTTGCTTGCTCATTCGCAAGCCGATCCGGTTTCGTGATTTTGAAGTAGCGCTACCACCATTCAAGCTATCTGTGATGCAGCTTGTTGTTTCGGCTGGCGACTTTCTGCTCGCGACCACGGTGCTCTACAGTTTGATGCCACCCGATGTTATCGGTAGCGGTCCTGATCAAATCAATTTTTCAACGGTCCTTATCGCATATCTCTCGGCGCAAATCGCTGCGGTTATTTCGCACGTTCCGGGAGGGTATGGGATTCTTGAGTCGATCCTGCTGAGCTTTTTACCAAGCAGTGCCAACACCCAAGTCTTTTCGGCTGTCATTCTCTTTCGAGTCATCTACTACTTGCTCCCGGCCATCGCTGCTGGAATGATTTTCCTTTACAACGAATACCGGTCGGGGCGACGCCCAGCGGATCTGATCAATGGCAAGTGAGATAGCTTCGCTGAAGGGCGATCACTGGCAAGAGTCGATGAAGCTTGCCATTCGCGACCCTCAGGAGCTTTTAAAGGCCTTGGGCCTCAAACGGGAAGATCTTTCTTGGTCGGCAGATGGGCAGCTTGCATTTCCTTTGTTTGCACCGCTTGAGTTTGTCTCGCGGATGGAGATAGGAAACCCTCGCGATCCACTCTTCCTGCAAGTGTGGCCGGCTTCTGAAGAATCCCACGTTCTATCTGATTATGTCTCCGATCCGGTAGGGGACTTGGCGGTTGAAAAAGCACCTGGGTTGCTGCACAAATACCAAGGCAGGGTATTGATGATCGCCAGCGGTGCTTGTGCAATCCATTGCCGCTACTGCTTCCGTCGTCACTATCCATACGACTCAGCCCCCAAATCGATTCAACAATGGGAAGCATCCTTTGAGACCATTGAGCAGGACGCGTCGATTCGAGAAGTCATTCTGTCCGGAGGTGATCCACTTACGTTGGTGGATGTCACGTTGGATCGCTGGTTGGATCGTATCGAGTCGATCCCTCATGTCCATCGATTGCGGATTCATACGCGGTTGCCCGTCGTGATTCCAAGTCGCGTGACAGAGACGTTTATCGATCGGCTAGCCCGTTCTAGATTGGCCGTGTGGGTGGTTCTTCATATCAACCATGCGAATGAGATCGACGAGCAAGTGGCCTCAGCGATCGAGCGATTGCAAGGAGCGGGTGCAACCGTATTGAATCAAGCGGTCTTGCTTCGAGGTGTGAACGACAACGCGGATGCTCTATCGCAGCTTTTCGAGCGATTGATCGACTTGCAAGTGGGTCCGTATTACTTGCATCAACTCGATCGCGTGCAAGGTGCTGCTCATTGGGAGGTATCAGAAGCGTATGGACGCGAGCTCATCGCTGAAGTGCGCAAGCGTTTACCCGGTTACGCCGTCCCACTCTATGTTCGCGAAATCTCCGGCGAAGCCCATAAAACCCCTCTTTGAAACCTTGTGCTTCGCGGATTCGTACTTGCGGATCGAGCGGAAAGTCTCATTGGTCTTCGTTCGATTAGATTATCGGTCTACATCCGTTCGACGGTTTCGATGCCGAGCAGTTCGAGGCCTTGCTTGAGGACTCGGCCGGTTAGCTCAGTCAGCTTCAATCGCGAGCGGATCAACTCAGGGGTTTCGGCTTTTAGCACAGGGCATTGGTCAAAGAAACTGCTAAAGAGTTTGGCCAATTCGTATAAGTAGTCGGTGACAACGCTGGGCAAGTAGTCGTGGGTCGACTGCATGAGTGTGTCTTCGAATCGCAAGATTTGCATGGCGAGGGCTCGCTCGGCTGGTTGTGCAATCTGAATCGAAGCTGCCGGCCAATCGGTGATCTGAAACTCCTCGCCCGAGGCACGCCGGAGGATACTGCGAGTCCGTGCGTACGAATATTGAATGTAGGCCGCCGTATTTCCCTCCAGCTGAACCATCTTGTCCATATCGAATACATAATCGCTGGTTCGATTGTGGCTCAAATCGGCATACTTGATTGCGCCGATCCCAACCTTGTTGGCGATGTCCCGCTTCTCTTCTTCCGTCAACTCCATTCCAAACGATTTGATTCGATTCGGATTGCAAACCACCTCCCAAGCTCTCGCGATCGCTTCATCGAGCATCGACTCCAGTCCGATGTTTTCACCAGAACGCGTCTTGAACGGCTTGCCGTCTTGCCCCATCACCGTTCCAAAGCTCACATGCTTGAACGTCGTGTGGGTCAATCCAAGCTTCGCGAGTACAGCAAACAGCTTTTGGAAATGCTCGCTCTGGCGATGATCGACGACATACAAGCATGCGTCGGGTTCAAACTCCCGTTCGCGGAACAAGGCCGTCGCTAAATCGGTCGTCGAGTACAAGAAAGCGCCATCCTGCTTTTGAACAATCATCGGTGCATCGAAGCCATCCAGGAAAACGCAGATCGCCCCTTCGCTGTGGGTCGCCAATTCTTTCAACATCAGCTCCTCGATGACAGCAGGAAGCATGTCGTGGTAGAAGCTTTCTCCCAATTCGTGATCAAATTGGACGTTCAATCGCTCGTAAATGCCGTGAATCTCTTCTTTGCAATGAGGCAAGAAAGCCTCCCAAAGTCCTAGGTTTTCCTTGTCTCCGTGGTGCAATTTGGACGTCTCTTTGAGGACTCGCGACTCCAGTTGCGGATGAGCTCGGCAGCGTTCGATAAAGCTGCTGTCCGACTGGGCATTGGCGATACTTAGTTTGGCCGACTCAAGTTCCGCTGCCGTTTCCTTCGCTGCATTGGCTGCTGATTTCAGCTCCTTTTGAAGCTTTTTGTCGTTCGGTGCAGCAGATTGCTTTTCTGTGAGTGACTGTAGTTTTTCTGCGGCGAGTTTGGTGTTCCGCTCGAGCGTTTCTAGATTTGCGACGAGGGATTGATAGCCGATGATGCGCTGTACAACGCGGTAGAGTCGACCCAGCTCGGCGACGGGGGCTTTTTGAAATGCAGCGTCATCCCGGAAGTGTTTGTATCCGTAAATGATCATCCCGAATTGGGTGCCCCAATCTCCCAAATGGTTGTCGGTGATCACATGATGGCCAAGGAATCGGAGTATCTTCGAAATCGAGTCTCCGATGACCGTAGAGCGGATATGCCCGACGTGCATCGGCTTGGCCACGTTGGGGGATGAGTAATCGATAACGAATGTCTTTGGTTCCTGTGCACCTTGCAGACCCACTTTGTCCGACTGGTATGCAGCCTCGCAAGCATTCGCGAGGAAGGAGTTCGACAGTCGCAGGTTGACGTATCCGGCGCCTGCAATGCTGACTTCGCTGCACAAGTCCCCCATTTGCAATCCTTGCACAATGGCTTGAGCGATCTCAAGCGGCGGTTTACCCACGATCTTTTGCAGGGGCATCGCCACGTTGGCTTGGTAGTCCGCGAGCGAGGCATCGCGCGAAGCGACGATGCGGTCCAAGGAGGCTTGTAGGGAGTTTTGGTCCGGTAGCCATTGGCTCAAGACGGGGGCAAACTTGGTTCGAATGGTGTGCAGTAATTGCATGGAGATGAGGCTTGCTCAAAGGACTAACGGGTGAGGATAAGGTCGACTCGAAGGGGAGCTCCCTCGAAATCGATCTTGCTGATACCAGCCAAGGCTACTCGTCGCTATTGAAGATCTCGTCGCGGGAGTGAAGTTGATAGAAGAGGGCACGCTTTTGTTCGGGCAGCGAATAGTCGAAGCCCAAATTGCGGAGGAAAGCATCGGAGGAGCTAATCGCCATCACCTCGAGGATTCCTTTTTCGCGAGCCAGCTCAACGCAAGCCTTGACGAGCGAGCTGCCGATGCCGTGGCCGTGATAGCCATCCGCGACGGCCAAGCACTGAATTTCTCCCAGTTTGCGGGAGTAAATCTCGACTGCGGAGAATCCGATGATCTTCTTCGTCGACGGGGCTCCCTCGGCGACTTCTGCGACAAAGCCTGTCCCCATCAAAAGCAAGATCTCGGCACGCGTGCGGTGCAACAGTTTCTTTTGTGCGACGAAGGGTTCCAAGAGATTCATGATCGCGTCTTGGTCGTCGAACTTAGCGCGGCGAATGGAGACGCTCAGCATGGCTTGATCCGAACGGGCGGGAGGAACCGCCTCAGGCTTGGTCGGAACGGCAGTGCCGGGGGAAGGCTGATCGCCGGGAAGAAAAGGTGGTAGCTCAGTCAAAGTGTCTACTCGCGCTCTGTAATCCGTATAATAAAAGCTCATCCTACCTTGATTTCCCCTCCCAATCAACGTGAACTGAGCTCCTCGCCACTGCGAGCGAGCCTCCGAACACTACCCCTCCGCAACAGAAGAAACCAATCTATGAGATGCACTTTTCATCTAGCTTCGCTAATTCTGCTCCTTAGTTTGATTTCACCAACGGTTGCTGAAGGGCAGATTCGGGCGGGAGCGGCGGCTAAGAACATCGATCCAAAGCAGTTTCCCGTTTGGGTGAACGGCGGCATTGCTGGGTATCAAGCGGACAGCGTTCGCGAATCACTTTTCTCAAGATCTCTCGTACTCGACGACGGCAAGTCCGCGATTGCGATCGCCATCGTGGACAACTGCATTTTGCCCCATGAAGTGACCGACCGAGCCAAGGAATTGGTGC
>JALOQZ010000242.1 GCA_025459245.1 Pirellula sp. | reverse complement strand
AAGGCCGAAGGAGGCTGGTGTCCATGTCGTTTGAGTCAGCATGCCATAAGCAATATGTTGCACCTGAGTTGGGGCGCTGAGCGTGACTTCGTCCATGCCGTCTTCTCCTCGCACCACAATAGCGGCTCGCACGGGGAGTTGGAGCAAGGCTGCGGCGATTTTGGTTTGCAAATCCTCTTTACCTACGCCGATGATTTGAAAGGGTGCGCTTGCGGGGTTGCAAAGGGGCCCGAGGTAGTTGAACAAGGTTGGGACGCCGAGCGACTTGCGAACATCCGAGACATGTTTCATAGCTGGATGCAGTTTCGGTGCAAAACAGAAACAGATGCCGAGATCTCCCAGGCAACGTTCGACCGTTTCGCGCGAGGCATCGATGTTGACCCCAAGCTCGCTGAGAACGTCGGCCGATCCGGTCGCGCTCGTGATTTTTCGGTTGCCGTGCTTAGCGATCGACGCTCCCGCCGCTGCAGCGACAATGGCGGTTGCTGTCGAGATGTTAAAGGTCCTGGCTCCGTCTCCTCCGGTACCACAAGTGTCGACCAGGTCGGGGCGGTCGGTTCGAATCGGGGTCATCATCATCCGCATGGCGCGCGCGGCACCGACCAACTCGCTGACGGCTTCCCCTTTTTCTCGCAAGGCCAGCAGCAATTGCCGAATGAGATCATCCTCGACCCGGCCCGCGAGCATCCAAGTGATCGCTTGCTGCATTTGATCAGCGGTTAAATCGGACTTTCTGCGAACGATTTCCAAGTAATCTTCGAGCATTGGAGGGGTGCAGGTAGGGGAAGCGGCTAGTATCCAACGGCTAAGTCACGTAAAACATGAGAGTTGCGTAACGGTACGAGTTGAATTCCTCGAACGGCTTTTGTCCAGCATGGCAAAAAAAGTAATCATCGATTGTGACCCTGGGATCGACGACGCCGTCGCGCTCATCATGGCGCTGTTTGATCCTCGTCTGGAGGTCGTCGCCATCACCACATGTGGAGGCACCGTCGAGTCGGATCGGTGCACGCAAAACGTGCTGGGACTTCTGGAGCGACTCGATCCGCCTCGTTTGCCTCGTGTTGGAGCGGGGACAGATCCCGACGACGCACCGGTTTCGGACAATCGATTCTTGCACGGCGAGGATGGCGTCGGTAACGTGGGATTCTCACCGGTGCAGCGACAGCACTTGATGAACAGCGATAAGTTGATCGCCGATCGGATCAAAGCGGATCCTGAAAACGTTAGCGTACTCTGTTTGGGCCCACTCACAGGTCTGGCACGAGCCTTCGCCCGAGATCCTTCCATCGTCGAGCAGGTCGACAAGGTGATCATGGTGGGGGGGGCGACCAACGGGATCGGCGACGTGACCGCCGCTGCTGAATTCAACATGCACTTTGACCCCACGAGCGCATCGAATATCTTCCGGTCCGCTACCACAAAGACATTGATCCCACTGGAGATAGTGCATCAAGTCACCTTTGACTTCAATCTGTTGGATTGCCTGCCACCCAAGTACACGCGTGCCGGTGGACTTTTGCATGCCATGATCCCGCATTTGTTCCGAAGCTATCGCCAGAATCGAGCCCAAGAAACGATCGCGCTCAATGCAGTTCTCGGAGTTGCCTATTTGGTGGAGCCCATGTTGTTCGGGTCCGAGGAGCACTCGGTCGAAGTGGAAGAGTTGGGAGAGTTAACCCGCGGCGCGACGATCATCGATAGACGCCCATACGCGGTGAACCATCGCGGGATGGAGATCATCACACGCGTCGATGTCGAAGCGGTGAAGGATTGTGTCATCAACGGACTGAAATTCGCTGGTCAATGCACGGGAGGTGACTGACGTGACGCGATCGCGGATCGGCCCATTGGCATTGGAGGCCCCGCTGGGTGGCCCCAATAGTCATATCTATCGCGCGATCCACGTGCAGCAGCGTTCGCAAGTGGCGGTCCGAGTCTTTTCCATGCCGATGGGAATGACTCCGGAGAGCAAGCAGGAGTTTGCCGCGAATCTTGAGAAGATCAAGGCGCTAAAGCATCCAGGAATCGTCCGATGCTACGGCGGTGGCTTCGATGCCAAGGATGCGTACTTGGTCTATGAACTCGTCGAAGGAGAATCGCTTGATCAAGCGTTGGAGAGACGAGAGCGTCTTCCCTGGGAAACCGTTTTGGACTACGGTTTACAACTCTGCGATGCCCTCCAGCGCGCACACGATGCTGGCTGGATACACGGCCGAATCCGTCCCGATAAAGTGTTGCTTACGCTGGGAGGGGAGGTCGCCAAACTCAATGAAGTATGGGAAGGGCCCGCTTCGACCCATCCACCTGGCCCCATGGATTTGGCGTACCAGCCCCCAGAACAGGTCGAAAAGAAGGGTGAGCTCGAAATCGCAGCCGATTTGTACTCGCTCGGTGCAACTCTTTATCATGCGCTAACAGGCAAGCCTCCTTACTCGGGAGCGAACGCTGGCATGGTTCGGCAAGCCGTTTTGGTTCATGACCTGGAGCCCGTCGCAGCACAAGTTTTCGATTGCCCGGTCTGGCTCAGCGCGATTGTGGAGCAATTGATGAATAAGGATCCGCTGAAGCGACCTTATTCCGCCACCGCTACGTCGCTTGCTCTGCGCGAAGCGCAAAAGCGTGCTGCGTCTGGAGCCGCTGTGGTGCAACATGCTGTTTCGGGATTCAGTCCGCTCCAAATGAACGTCGATAAGGAAGAAGCGGAAAAGGTATTGGGTCGCAAGAAGGGAAAGAAGCGCCCGAAGCGAGAGGATGGTTACGACGACTCCCCATCGCTCATGGAAAGACCCTTGGTGCTCTTTGGTATTTTGGTCCTGATCGTGGGAGCCATCGGCTACTTCCTCTTGCCGCTCAGTGAAAAGACACTTCGTTACCGAGCGGAGCTCTTCCTGGCCCAAGGCGATGTCGGGTCGCTCAACGAAGCTCGCGACCGGTATTTGGTTCAACTTATCGAAAGATTCCCTGATAGCGATTCGGCGGCTTGGGCAGAAGAACGGTTGATCGAAATCGAAATGGTCAATGCCGAGCAGAAGATGCAAAGCAATCGCCGATTTGGTCGCGAGCCATCCAGCGAGGGGGAACGCAAATTTATCGAGGCCAATCGCTTCGAACAGTTCGGGGATCGAGTCACGGCGCTCGACAAATACAAAGCCATAGTCAGTCTGCTAAAAGAGGAAGAAAAGGAACGTCCCTTTGTCAATCTGGCCAGAAGGCAGATCGAGAAGATCGAAAGCAGTCCCCCCGATGCCGACGAGCTGCGGCGCTTTTTGCAAGAGAAATTGGATGAAGCCGACAAGAAATACAACAGTGGTGATTTGCTCAGCGCGAAACAGATCTGGGATGGGATCGTTAATTTGTATAACGGTAACAAAGAAATGCTTTCCCTGGTCGAACGAGCTCAAAGCAGACTTGAAAAGCTAAAAGACTAAGAGCCTATCCGAAAACCATCGAAAACCGCGGCGAGCGCCATAGCGGCTAGCGGTTTTCTGAAACGAAAAAGATTCTATTTCCCCTCGGTTGAAGATGCTTCTATGTTGTCGAATATGAGTCGATACTCTAAGCCAAACGGGTTCGTCCTGAAATGCTTTTGTCTATTCCTAACCATGGGATGGATCGGTTGCACTCCCAATACGGCGACCAATAGCCCGAATGGAACCAATCCGGACAAGAGTAGCAACGAATCGGCTGTAGGTGCATCGGCTGGTTCTGAAAAGCCTGCCGATGGAAGCTCGGTACCGAGCGGCATTGCCAATCCTTCGGCACCGCCATCGGAATCCTCAGTGCCACTTTCATCTGGTCAACCCTCAGCTGATTCTGCATTGATGAAGCGATTGGTGGAGCAGTGCATCGCTACGTATCAAACGTTGAAATCATATGAAGACGAGGGGGTCCTCCAGCTTTCGATTCCGTACCCCGACCAACCGCTAGTTCAAACCCGGCCCCTTGCGGTCGCTTTCGAACGTCCAAAGAAGCTAGCGATGCGCACGCCGCAATTGCGATCCAGTTGGAAGCCATTGACGTTCGAATCAGTCGCTGGAGACGACGAATTTAAACCTTTCGAGAACCAACGCGTCGTACGTCCACTGCCGGATCGCATCACGTGGAGTTGGTTGCTCGAGGATCATCTCGGTGTCTTGCTTAATCGTAGAGCATGGGGTATTCCACTCTCGATCGAATTGCTCCTCGCTGGCGCTCCGCTTCAAGACTGGCTAGAGAAAGGAGATTTTCGCAAGCTCGGAGAGGAGACCTTCGACAGCGTCCTTTGCACACGCGTGGAGATTGTTTACGAGAAAAGTTCTTTCGTTCTCTGGATCGATAGCAAAAGGAATTTGATCCTTCGGATGGAGATGCCGATTGAATCGGTCTTTCCGTTGCCTCGTCCCATTCCTGAGGGCTTGGACCGTTCGAAGTGTCAGTTTTCGATCGATCTGGTGAATGTCAGAACGAACCATGCGATCGACTGGAGCCGCTGGACATTACCGGAGAGCGAGTCCGATCTGCTCGTGCGGCGTTTCGTCGATCCTCCGTTGCGCAATATCCCTAAGGAGCTCGGTACGAAACCCAATCCGGTCCTGCTCAAAGGACCCGCCAACGAGGATGTCTTCGACACCACTGCGAGAACCAAACGAATCACGGTCTTGCACTGGATCGACGATAGCGACACGAGCCGAGCCTTTGTCGATGATGTTTATCAATTCCAAAAGAGCTTGCAAGAGCGTGGCTTAACCGCCTTCTGTGAGATCGTTTTGGTATCCGACAAGCCGGCCGATCGCATGGCTGTGACTCTCAAGTCGTGGAATTGCGATTTGCCCGTCGGGCTTGAAACCAAAGGGGAGTTAGGTGGGCAATGCGGCGTCGCCAACTACTTGACCAGCGTCATTCTCGGACCTGATGGTTCGATCCAGTCCATCGATCCGGTTACCGACTTTAATATGTTGCTCAGCAAAGTTCAGGCGGTTCAAGAAGGTGAGGATCTAGCCAAGCGATTTTTAAAGGTCGCCGTGGACGATGAAGCTCGATATGCGTCCCGACTGCATCGCAACATCCTCGATAAGGGACAAGTCGCGAGGATGCGACCCGAACATCAGGAGATTGCTCCGTTTCCACTGAGCTTTCATACCATCGCGCTTGATTGGCGATGCCCGTTGGATAACCCCACCGTTTCAGCTGCGGGGGAGTGGTTTCCGAATCAATCGACATCCTCCTATCTGCGAGCAGAGTCCCTTTTTGAGAAGCCCGAAAACGCGTATCGATTAGCGACTTTGCTCGACGACCAAGGAAGGATATGGGGAATCGATCAGCAGGGAAAGAAGTCGATTCTCTCCAGCGTTTCCATCGCGCAAGCGACCGATGCAAAACGGATCCACGTTCTCCCCGACCCTTGGTCGCATAATTATGTTGCGATCCTACCGGAGGGATTGCCTCGATTCTGGTATTGCGTCGCGCCGACGAGTTCGACTCCGAGCTGGACCCCGACCGATGCAGCCCAGATTCCGCTTGAACCAGGCGAAAGCGCGATCGGTGCCGCTTGGGCATGCAAAGAAGGTGTCCCCATCTTGTGCATCATCACCGATCGACAGCGCTTTCTGCAGCTTAATCCCGCGACGACCAAGCTCGATATCTCTCGATCCACCTCGACGTCACCCACCTCCTCCATTGTAGGTGTCATTCCTCAAATCGATGCGAAGAGCGTCTTTGAATCTTGGAAGACAACATGGTCGGATCGAACGATTCAAGACATACCCAATTTTGCCATCGTTCCTGACGGGGCCAGCAACCCGGCCGTCGGTGTCGCAACGAGCGAGTTGTCATTTGTTCCCGAAATTGGAAACTGGGTTTGGGGGCAAGGTGCCGAGTCTTATTTGGTCGGTCTCGAAAAGATGCTAAGCGGTGAAACGGGTGCCGTCTTGATGAACCGGAATTACCAGCCGCTGTTCAGGCAAGTTCTATCGGTTCGGCCCGAGCAATGCAAACTCCTCGCAGCGACCCAAACCAGCAGTGGAAAGTTCTATTGGCTCGCGACCGCCCCCAATCGCGTGCTCCATCTGCAGTCGGTCGATGCCATCCCCGACCAGATGTCGTTTGGAAAACGAGTGTTCGGAGCCACGCTGCTCGCCGACGGAGACAAGCTCCGAATGGTGGTGGTTTTGGAGGATGAGGTCAGCAGTTGGACGATTCAAAAAGTGGAAGTGAAACCATGATCGAATCAGGCCAGGCAGGGGAAGGGTCTCCCCACGCGATCTTCGTTTATG
>JALOQZ010000024.1 GCA_025459245.1 Pirellula sp. | reverse complement strand
GCAAATGACCCGTCGGGATGGATGCCTCAGCAATTTGAAAACCCTGCCAATCCCGCAGTCCATGAACGCACCACCGGCCCTGAGATTTGGGCCGATACTGCGGGACAAATCGATGCCATCGTGGCTGGTGTCGGAACCGGTGGAACGATTACAGGTGTCGCACGCTACATCAAGAAACTGAATCCGAATTTCAAAGCGATCGCGGTCGAGCCCAAGCAGTCGCCGGTTATCAGCGGTGGTCAGCCGGGCAAACATCGAATCCAAGGTATCGGAGCCGGTTTCGTCCCCAAGAACTTGGACCGGACCGTCATCGATGACGTCATTCAAGTCGATGACGAACTCGCGTTTGAATGGGGACGTAAACTGGCCAAGAGCGAAGGGATCATGGCGGGGATCAGCAGCGGTGCCAACATGTGGGCGGCTGCTCAAGTCGCTGCGAGACCTGAGTTCAAGGGGAAACGTATCGTTACCGTGATGTGTTCGCTCGGTGAACGCTACTTGTCGACTCCGCTCTTCGGCGACTTAGGTACTTAATCGATCTCTCCAAAGGATCTGCAAGCCATGATGAATCGTTCGATACCAACGCGAAGAAAATTCCTGACGGGATTGGGAACTTCCATGCTCGCATCGCCGTTGGCATCGAACATCGCCTTGGCCGCTCCGTCCGTGGACAAAAACGCGCGCTGGGAAGAAACGATCCGACGCGGTTTGGATTACTTGGCGAAAACCCAATCCTCGCGAGGGCAATGGAATACGCCACCTTATCCTGCCGCCATCGCTGCTCTCGCGGGGACGGCGATGATTTGCCAAGGCTCGACCATCACGCAAGGGCCCTACGCCAAATACATCGCTCGCACCGCAGATTACTTGATCAGCCAATCGCAAAAGAATGGATTGATCGGAGACCCAGATAATGACCAGCGCTACACCTACAGCCATGGATTCGCCATGCTGTTCCTATCGCAGGTGCTCGGTGAAGAAGGCCTTCAAGATCGCCGCGATGATCTGGTCGAAGTCCTCAACGGAGCTGTGAGCTTCTGCGGTAAAGCACAAACCTCCGCCGGTGGATGGGGATATGTCAGCGCAAAAGACGGCAATGATTATGACGAAGGCTCTACGACGATAACGCAGGTGCAGGGATTGCGAGGCTGTCGCAATGCGGGCATCCCCGTACCGGGTGAAATCATCGAGGCAGCGAAACGATACATCTACAGTTGCCAAAACGAAGATGGCGGCATCAGTTACTCAAGCCAACAAAAGGGCTCGTCGAGACCCGCGATCACCGCGGCTAGTTTGGCGGCCCTCTACAACGCGGGAGATTACGACAGCAAAAAAGTCCCCGAGATGCTCGCTTACTGCCGGAAAGAACTCTACTCCATATCGAAAGAAGATAGTTTGTTCGGGCATTGGCACTACACCTACCTTTACTACGCGCAAGTCGTGTATCGACAGGGTGGGGAAGAATGGCCCGGCTTTCGAGATCGGCTCTACGACCGCATATCGGATGAACAACTCGGCGATGGTTCTTGGGATAGCCCCATGATTCATAAAGTCTACACGACCGCTTGCAACCTGATCATGCTGCAACTCGACAAAGGCTATCTGCCCATCTTTCAAAGGTAGTCGTTGGCTCAATCAAAGATGCCGTGCAAATACCAAGTCTTTTGGCGGTAATCCCAGAAGCACCAGATCCAAGCTCCGTTATCCAATTGAATGCGATAATAGTCTCGCTGCTGCATCGCACCATACCACCAACCCGTCTCGATACGCTCCGGGCCCTGTAAATTCCGCACTTGCGAATTTGCGATCGGATACCGAATGATGGATGGCAACTGCCTTTCGTCGCATTCGGTTACGGTCAAGGGAGCGGGGACGGCAAGCAGTCGCGTGGGTCGCCTCCAAACCTGTTGCGAACTCGGTCCTACGGAAGTAGATTCCGACTGATAATCTCGTTTGGGAGGCCGGCGCAGTTTTCTCTTTGTCTCTTGCTCCTCCCCCGTTCTACGAAGACCGGTCATCGGAACCCACGCATACGTCCACTCAGGTGCAGGATTTTGGTAGACAACCGGTGCAACTACTTGTTCACGCCCCAATCGAACGCTCAGCTGATCGACCAATTTGGCGATCGACTCTCGGTGCTTAATCGAATCCGATTCGAATAGGCTGGGCTGTTGCCAGGTCATCGGGGCAGCCATCGTTACCTGCGTCGTCACTCCTTTGGCCCAGAAGACGTCCCCGATTTGAAAGGCTGGAGAATCAAGCTGCATTTGCAGAAGCCACTCCAAATGTTCGTGATCGTAGCTTGGCTGATAGAGACCAATCTGCAGCACGCTTGCCATGCCCAAGGGGCCAGCGTGCACACCATTGGAATGAGAGCCCGAATGCTCAGCGGACTGCAGATCGAGCGCGTTGCGTTCGAGCGCGACGCGACATACGACTCGCAATGCCCCTTGTTCGAGAAGCTTCAATTGCCGGGTGAGGTACAGCAATTGTTCTCGAATCGTCCCTTCTACATCCACTCGATTTGGCGTCGCGTATTCAAAGTTCTTTTCGATACAAAGTTCAGGACTAGGGTTCAAAGAGCGAATGGTTTCGTTTTTGCCTGAGATCAGGCAGTCGATCCGATCAAGCAAAGAGCTTCCAAAACGGGACGGAAGAGAAGTGCGGGGAAGAGCACAAAGCTGGCTTACGCCCCGAATGCCGAGCCGGTGCAGTTTGGTGGTGGTGACAAGATCGAGCCGCAGGGATTCGATGGGCAACGATTCGAATTCGTGTGCGTCGGCTTCTTGGCTGGATCCAATGGCAATCCAAGGTTCGGGCTCGTTGTCGATGGTCTCTTTGGCGCATCCTTGATTTTCCCATTGCAGCAGCCGATCTTGCACCTCCTTTCTGAATGCGTAGTTGGCCAGCCCCCAAGCTTGTCCCAGACTATTGGCGATAGCGATGCTAGTAAGGTACCCGCGGTCGCGAAACCAACGGCACACCCAATGCGCGAAGGAGTTCTCTCCACCGAAGAGGTCGGGGATTCCGGTGATGTCGAGCACCAAGCCTTGAGGTTCCGGCAATGACCGTCCGGCCCAAACGTCGGAATCGACAGGCTCCAGTCCGACGATCGGGCTAAAGCATTGAGCGGCTTCGGCAAGAGAGACGAGAGCCTCCAGGTCGTGCTGCGGTTGGTACTCGAGAACCAATGCGTTAGGACAGAGAGGACCGCATTGGCTCAAGGGCATATGGGGTAGGACGCCTTGGCTTCGCGCGGTTTGATTGGCGAACGCCACAACATTACCGCGGCGCGGATCGCGACGAAAAAGCAAAATCGGCCCGACTGGCAACGGAGTTCCGCGTTCGGTAGATGCCGCTTCGGAATCAACCTGCGATTTCGCGACGGACGCGCGCTGGCCTGGCCAATTCGGCAGCCAAATGCACATGACCCGTTTTTGCACGCTGCACCTCGTCTCGATGCTGTTCCACCCAATTGCCCGAGGCATCGATACCGATCTTGAGAGAGGTTCCGACTTTTCCTCCTTGGCATCGCCGCAGCGCCAGGTGGAACCAGCGAGTCTCCTCATCGCGAGTAAAATCCGAAGCTCGCGAAGAGACAAACCATTGCACATCAGCCCAGCTCGGCTGCATCCTGGCGCTCTCGAGAGTTCGGAGCAAGATCCCCAGCCCACCTCCAGCTTCGGCAGCGAGCTGGATTCGACGCGCGGTTCGATCTTCCATTCGATCCACCGAAGCGACGACGCAGCCCACGGCGGGATTTCGCAATACTTGGTCCAATGCCCAAATCAAATCCGCGTGATTCTTCGGCCGAATGCCTATGATCCGCTCCAAGGGGAGCCCGAGCCGTGCCAGAGCTGGCGGGTAATAAGCCCAATCCGGGTCGATCAAAACCACGTACTTCCCCGTCCGAGACGCTTCTCTAGCCAAGCCTAACGCGATACTTGTCGCCCCATGCGGAATACGTCGCTCGGTAAGAAATTCGACCAAACTGCCACAAGCATAGCCAGAGGCGGGCAAGCAACGATCCATCGACGCTATACCGCTAGAAATCGCAGGAGATTCCGGTCGCCCCCGAGTTTCCATCGCTCGGATCCTGGCCCCTAACATTCCCGCAATCTGCGCAGGCGTTCCATCCCCGTTTGCCGCAGAGGCCTTCGTCCCTGCAAGTAAGTTTGAGCCTTCAAGTAAGCTAGCCATAGAACCGATTGGGTGAAAAAACTGCCTGCGGATAAATCCTGTAGGCTGTTATCGGTTAATGCTAGCATTCCCTCGCCTGCAGGTCCAAACGATTCCGATTAGAAGTCCTGCAGGGACACCACTGGTCCTGACGCCCAAAAAAAGAAAGCGAAGTCTCTTTTTGAAAAAGACCTCGCCTCTGAAGATGCTTCGCTTCTCGCGGGTTCCTACAAACGGTTTTCGATGCTGTAGAAGCGAATGTTTTGTATGCCGTTCGCTGGGGTGCTCAGTGTATCGGTGCCACCATCGCCATACACCGTCGCCTCGCTCCCCGTACAACCAGAGAGAGTTACAGAATCATTTCCGCCCGCTCCATAAATGAATTGTATACCCACTTGGCTCGAACTGAGCTCCATCTGATCGTTTCCGCTCTCTAGGTAAGTCCACATCCGATCAAGCAACACGTCTGAAGCTTGTAAAGAATCGTTGCCGAGGCCTAAAAAAAGCTCAGCACGGTTTGCTAACAAGCCGCTGATCGAGACGAAATCGTCCCCCTCTTTCGCAATCACTTTCGCCAGCGAAGCGACCATCACATTGTTGATCGAAATATTGTCAGCCCCGAGAGAGCTGAACACAAAAAGATTCTGTCCTACATCGGTCTCAAAGACCCCGATATCTGCGGCATCTGAGGGATCGTCGATCAACAAATCCCGAGCAACCGATGCTCCATTGACCAATACCGCGTCTTGGCCGCTACCGGGAACAATCACCAAGTAATCTTGAAAGATCGTCGTCGTCACTTCAGCGACCGTCCCAACGAAAACATTGTCAGCCTCTCCACCGAGATCGAGCGTGGTGCGTCCGCGTACCGTGCAATTCGAAATCGTCACTTGATCGCTCCCTTGCGCACCAAGCACGACCAACGATCGCTGCAGTTCCAATCCGCCGGTCTCTGCAGCCAAAGGGGAATCAAACGGAATCAACCCGGAAAGAATCGCCCCGACGAGCGAGGCTTCGGACAGCTCAGGTGCGCCGGTTCCCAAAACCAGGTCGTCATCTCCCGCCCCAAGGTCTATGTGTACCGCGCCGAGCACGTTGCCGGAAAGCAACGTAACTGAGTCATTCCCCTCGTAGAGATAGGCGTAGATACCGTTGTTCCAGCCCTGCAGTTCTACGGGAGCATTGGACCCATTGATCGTTGTGATCTCCCCACTGCTTCCGACCGCTCCAACGACCCGCACTTGCCCACTTCCACTGGACTCGATCACAACCGAGTTATCGGTTCGATCACCGTAAAGAAATAGACTGCCGCCGCTGATCTTCGCAGACACATTCCCTGCGTGAACCGATTCGAGGGAAACGCATGCCAGCAAAAGCCCGATGGCACAGCCTCCCCATCGCGACCCGAATTGCACCCATCCATAACCATTCGTTGCACCGGTTTTCATCATGAGACTCCATCAAACGTGTTTTTAATACTGACCAGATGCAGTACCTTTCACACCGCGATAGAGCAACCGATGTGCCGAATCTCACCAAGCCGATCTACGAATCCGTTTGTCGCATACCACTGTCGCCTGACCTGCCATGCTGTTCCAAAAGCGATCTGCTAGCGATTAAGACTTGGTTGCTTCGCGACCTTGCTCGCAATCATGTCACCGTCAAGTTATCGCGATGAATGACTTCTTCGTATGGGCATTGCCCAAGGATCTGTTGAATGCGATCGGATCGGCAACCTTGGATACGGCGAAGTTGTTCAGCGCTGTAATTGACGAGCCCTCTTGCAATTTCATGCGAATCGCTCGACTGGACGGAAACGATATCTCCCTTACCGAAGTCGCCAACAACCGATTGAATACCGATTGCGAGCAAACTTCTGCCTTCGCCTTTCATAGCGCGAACTGCACCATCATCGACCATCAAGATACCCGACGGCTGCGCGGAAAACCCGATCCATCGCTTGCGAGGCGCGAGTGTCTTTGATTGGGGCATGAAAACGGTTCCCAAATCCTCCCCATGCGATAGCCGCACGAGCACATCGACCTCGCGTCCCCATGCGATCACGACACCTTGCCCGCTCAACGTCACGAACTTGGCCGTGGTCAGTTTGCTCGCCATGCCCCCTTTGCTAATCCCGGTTTTTCGATCGCGAACCAGATCATCGATCGACTCATCGATTTGTTCCACAACAGGGAGCACGCTTGCAGAGGGATCGCTGGGGTCCCGATCGTAAAGTCCTCGCACATCCGAGAGGATCACCAGCAAACTCCCTTCGAGGAGTCCGGCCACCATGCCCGCGAGGCGATCGTTGTCTCCGAAGGTCGTTTTCAACTCATCGACCGCGACCGTGTCATTCTCGTTGATGATTGGAATGGCGCCCAACTCCAGCAATCGCCGCAGGGTATTGCGAGTGTTGAGGTAAGCGACTCGATCGTCGAGCTCCGAAGCGGTCAACAGGACTTGTGCCGCCACTCGACCGTGCTCGGCAAAGGTTTGTTCGTAGACTTGAATCAAATGAGTTTGACCGATCGCAGCCACAGCCTGCAACGTCGCCAAGTCGGCAGGTCGGCCTGGCAACCCAAGTCGCCCGACCCCGCTCGCGACGGCCCCGCTAGAGACGAGAACGACCCGTTTGCCGGCATCCGCCAGCCGGATCAATTGCCTCGCCAAATTCGCGACCTGCGCGCGATCCAGACGCCCATCGTCGCCCGTCAGAGACCTCGACCCCACTTTCACAATCCAAGTTTCCGCGTCGATTAACAGTTGCTTACGATCTTCCATGGCTTTGTCGGGTAGCGGGTCAACAGCGAAAGGGGATACAAAAAAGGAGAATGTGCTTTCATCACACGCGGGGTAGATCCTACCAACCCACCCCTTCTGCTGTCAGTCTATTTGAGCCTTCCTAAACCGGAGTCCAAGGGCGCCTTAAACCCCCGAAAGAGCAGCTGGATCGGACTGGCCCACCCTTGCAGCGGAGTGCTTTCAATGGGTTGCTCAACCTAGTCCATCTGCGAATTCACTGCAAATGTCAAGGGTTTTGAACTAGCCATCTCCCCGGAAATCGAAACAATACTTGAGTTTACAGTGGCCGAAGGATTTGGATTCCAAGGGCGGGAAAACTGGCCGCTGTTCGTCTGTTTGGGCACCTCTCCTTTTCAACCATTGTTCGCTATGCAAAAGACCTTAGTACTGCTGAAACCCGACTGTGTACAACGCCGTCTGATCGGAGAGATCATCTCCCGCTTTGAAAAAAAGGGTCTCAACATCATCGCGATGAAGATGCTTCAGGTGACTCCTGAACTTTCGAAGCAACATTATGCAGAGCACGTGTCGAAGCCTTTTTACAAGAATCTCGAGGATTTCATCACCTCCTCCCCAATTGTTGCAATGGCCATCGAAGGCTTGGAAGCGATCCGAGTCGTACGCGACATGCTCGGGGCAACTAATGGACTAAAAGCCGCAGCGGGAACGATCCGCGGTGACTTCTCCAGCTCCCGTCAAATGAATTTGGTACACGCGTCCGATAGCGAAGAGTCGGCAGCCCGAGAATTGGCTCTCTACTTCCAAACTTCGGAAATCTGTTCTTACACACCAACCCTCGTCGGTAGCTTCCGAGCTAGCGATGAAACCTAGTTCTTTTTTCATCCACCTTCTTTCTGATTTATGAACGACTCCCGGGAATCACTCTCGGGAGTTTGGCCATTATCCCGGCAGTGATCCATGCGTCGCAACGACATCCGCAATATTGTCATTATCGCCCACGTTGACCACGGCAAGACCACCATGGTTGATTGCCTTCTGAAACAAAGCGGCCAGTTCCGCGATTCGCAATTGCAGGGTGAACGAATCCTCGATAGCAACGATCTGGAGCGGGAACGAGGGATTACGATTCTCTCGAAGAACATCGCTATCGAATACAAAGGTGTCAAAATCAACTTGATCGACACCCCTGGCCACGCCGACTTCGGCGGAGAAGTCGAACGGGTCGTTCGGATGGCCGACGGTGCTTTGGTGTTGATGGATGCCGCTGAAGGCCCGATGCCGCAAACGCGGTTCGTTCTCTCCAAAGCGTTGGAAGTGGGCGTCAAGCCGATCGTGGTGATCAACAAAATCGACCGCCCAGACGCTCGTTGCGACGAAGTGATCGAAGAAGCCTTAATGCTTCTCTGCGATCTCGGCGGCGAACATTACATGGATCACTTCGACGTCATTTTCGCTTCCGGCCGCAGTGGATACGCGACGCTCGACTGGAAGACACCGGGCGAGAACATGGTTCCGTTGCTCGACATGATGCTGGAAAAAATCCCCGGCCCAGACGTCGAACCGGACGCCCCTCTGCAACTCCTCGTCACCAACCTCGACTGGTCCGATTACGTCGGTCGAATCGCCATCGGCCGAATTCAATCCGGCACGCTTCGCAAAAACCAGAACGTCGATATCGCCAAAGAAGACAAGGTTGTTCCGTCGCAAGTCCAGAATTTGCAGATGTTCGACAAGCTCGGCCGCGTCGACGTCGAAGACGCAAAAGCGGGCGATATTGTCGCTGTCGTCGGCTTAGAGAACATCGAGATCGGCGACACGATCTGCAATCGTGGCGAAGTCAATCCGCTGCCTCGACTCCGCGTTGACGAACCAACGCTCGAGATGATTTTCAGCATCAACACATCCCCGCTCGCTGGCAAGGATGGCAAGTATGTGACGACTCGGCAGCTCAAAGCTCGACTCGAAAAGGAGCTGGAACGAAACGTAGCTCTGCGAGTTCGACCAGTGGAGGGGAGCGAAGCCTTCGCAGTCCGTGGACGCGGGGTTCTCCACCTCTCCGTCCTGATCGAAACGATGCGACGCGAAGGGTACGAGATGAGCATCAGCAAACCTCGCGTCGTTCTCAAGGAAATCAACGGGTCGCTACATGAGCCCTACGAAGTTCTCAACGTGGAGGTTCCTACTGACAAGATGGGCCCGGTCATGGAAATGGTCGGTAATCGACGAGGCAAGATCGAGGAGATGACTCCTCGCGGCGAGTATACCTTGCTCCGCTTCTCGATCCCCGCTCGCGGTCTGATCGGTCTGCGAACCCGAATGCTCAATGCCACACAAGGC
The DNA here is from genome assembly GCA_025459245.1 of Pirellula sp. Classification (GTDB taxonomy): domain Bacteria; phylum Planctomycetota; class Planctomycetia; order Pirellulales; family Pirellulaceae; genus JBKCUI01. The sequence continues at coordinate 12,355 of JALOQZ010000024.1, read as the reverse complement.
ACGGCGATCATCCACCACCGTTTCTCAGGCTACCAGCCACTCGAAGCCGATCTCCCCCGACGCGCGAACGGTGTACTGATCTCCATGGTTCCGGGCAAAGCCATTCCTTATGCCCTTTTCGCACTCCAAGAGCGATCGGAACTTTTCGTTGCACCGGGCGACGACGTCTACGAAGGGATGATCGTGGGTGAAAATGCACGCGACAACGACTTGGTCGTGAACCCGACCAAGGAAAAGAAGCTTACAAACATCCGCGCCTCGGGCAGCGACGAGAACATCATCTTGAAGCCACCTCGCCAATTGTTCTTGGAAGCGGCTCTGGAGTACGTCGAAGACGACGAGCTCGTCGAAGTCACACCGAACGTTATTCGACTGCGCAAAATCCACTTGCGAGAGAGCGATCGACGTCGGCAAAGCAAATCGCCTGGTGAACTTGCCGTTAGCTAGTGCCGCAAGAGCCTTTCAAGCGATTATGAGAACGTGCGGCTAGTGTCAAAACACTGGCCGCTGCAAATCTTTAGGCGAGGATCTCTTTCACGATCCGAGCTGGTTCCACACCGGTTAGCTTCAGATCCAAGCCTTGGCTCTTGAACGAAAACCGCTCGTGATCGATGCCCAGCAGATGGAGCACCGTAGCATGGAAGTCACGGATGTGCACCGGATCCTTCACGATGTTGTACGAGAAATCGTCGGTCTCGCCATAAATCGTTCCCGGCTTGATTCCTCCACCCGCCATCCACATGGTGAAGCAACGCGGATGGTGATCGCGACCGTAGTTGTCTTTGGTAAGACCACCTTGGGAATAAATCGTTCGGCCGAACTCACCGCCCCAAATGATCAAGGTGGAGTCGAGGAGACCTCGCGATTTCAAGTCCGTGATAAGACCGTACGTCGCGCGGTCAATGTCTTTGCACTGCGAGGGTAGCCGCTTTGCGACGTTTCCATGGTGATCCCAGTTGTTCAAATAGACCTGAACGAATCGCACATCCCGTTCCACCATACGGCGAGCTAGTAGAACCGTGTTGGCATAGGAACCAGGCTTTTTCGCTTCTTCGCCGTAGAGCTCAAACGTGCTCTCAGGCTCATTAGCGATGCTCGTCAATTCAGGGACGCTCGACTGCATGCGAAACGCCAGTTCGTATTGTTGAATCCGCGTATGGATTTCTGGATCGCCGACAGCTCGGAAATTCATTTCATTGAGCTGCTTCAGTCCATCGAGAGTTTTACGACGAACCTCCATTGGCACACCAGCTGGATTATTGATGTACAGAATTGGGTCACCGGACGATCGGAAGCTAACCCCAGCGTGCTCCCCGGGGAGAACGCCTGACGACCAAAGCCGAGCCGAAATAGCTTGGATCTGCTCGGTGTTGCTCGGCTGCGCGACCAAGACAACGAAGGTGGGTAAATTGCTGTTCATGGACCCCAAGCCGTAGGAGACCCAAGCTCCCATGCAAGGGCGGCCGGTAACCATGTTTCCGGTCTGCATGTACGTGATCGCAGGCTCATGATTGATAGCCTCGGTGTGCATCGACCGGACAAAGCACATGTCGTCGACCACCTTGGCCGTCTCGGGCAGCAACTCCGATACCCACATCCCCGATTGGCCGTGCTGAGCAAATTTGTACTTGGACGGCGCGATGGGAAAACGAGATTGCCCGCTCGTCATGGTCGTTAGCCGCTGTCCGTTTCGAATGGACTCAGGGAGATCCTTATCGAACCAGTCGTTCATTTGCGGTTTGTAGTCATAGAGGTCCATCTGCGAAGGACCACCGACCATGTGCAAATAGATAACCCTCTTCGCCTTGGGGGCGAAATGGGGCAAGGTCGGTAATCCGCCTAGGACCTGAGTGTCCTCTCCGAGGGTTTGCGCCGTCGGCAGCCCTAGCGAGGCGAGGGCAGCCAACCCCAATGCGTTTCCACCACGTCGAAAAAACTGTCGTCGCGTCTCATTGCGAACGTATTCTTCAAACAATGGATGAATCATGATTTTGTTTCGATCTTAAATGGTTGAATTCGTTTCCAGCTCTTGAACGCGAATGCGCCCCAAGCCGCCGGCTACTTGGTGATGACTTCGTCTAAATTCATCAGCTCATTGCACAACATGGTCCAAGCCGCCAGCTCAGCTGGCGGAAGAGATTCGTCGTTCTTCGATTCTCCAACCTGCAGCAGCTCTTTAACCAATTCAGGATTGGCTTGATAAAAGGCTAGAAGCTCTGCATAGCTTCCTTGAACGACTTGCACCTCTTCGGCTCGCAGCGGACGACCTACCAACCGTTCTGAAATCCACTGAACACGAGACGAGACCTCAGCCCCTGCGCCGGGCTCTTTCAAAACTTTATTTGCGAGGACGCGAGCCGCTTCTACAAACTGGGTATCGTTCAAAGTCACCAGCGCCTGCAACGGCGTGTTGGTCCTCTCCCGTCGGATCGTGCAAACCTCACGGGCCGTCGCATTAAACACTTCCATGTTGGCCGGCGGAGCCGCGCGTTTAAGGAACGTATAGATACTGCGTCGATAAAGCCCCTCGCCTTTATCTGCCACATAGTTGCGAGTGTTGCTCTCCGGCATGGCAACCGCTTCCCAAACCCCAGGGGGCTGATAAGGCTTCACGCTTGGGCCGCCGATCTTGGAGACCAGCAGTCCGCTGGTCGCCAAGGCCGTGTCGCGAATCATCTCCGCATCCATTCGAAAACGAGGGCCCCGAGCAAGCAGTTTGTTGGAAGGGTCTTGCGCCAACTTCTCAGGGGAAACACTCGCTGTTTGTCGATAAGTCGAACTGGTCACAATCAACCGAAAGTAGTTCTTGATGTTCCAGCCGTCTTCTTGGAAGTGAACCGCTAAGTAATCCAATAGCTCGGGATGAGTTGGCAATTGACCTGTGATTCCGAAGTCACCCGCGGAAGGAACCAACCCGCTGCCGAAGACTTCTTGCCAAAAGCGGTTCACCGTTACCCGCGCCGTCAATGGATGGTCCGGTTGGAGCAGCCACTTGGCGAACCCCAATCGATTCTTTGGAAGCCCCTCCGCCATGGGCGGCAGTACTGCTGGGACCGCAGCTTTGACCTCCGCACCACGTTTGTCATAGTCACCACGAGTGAGAATGTAAGCCATGGGCTGCGATTCTGCCTCATGCATCACGTGGGCGATGGTCCCTCGCTGGCGAATAGCGGATTGCTCTGCAGTGAGTTGGCTGAGTTCAGCATTCAGTCGAATCGATTCTTCATCGCGTGTGCTCAAGTAGTGGGCGAAGAGCTCCTGCTTTTCAGCATCAGAGCGATCGGACTTGGCGAGCAAGAAATCGCGACGGGTCTTCGCCCCAATTTCAGCAATGGCTTCTGCGGGGACCGCAGATCGATAGATACGGATATCTTGCAAGACCGCTTTGTCAGCCGGGGAGGTCGTATGTCGACGCCCGATGGTTAGCGGAACTTCGGTTCGCGTTGTCGCAGTCAATGTCTTGGATTGAATCGTGCGATCGACTTCGCGACCGTTGATGTAAATCTTGAGCCCTTCGATCTTCGATGATCCATCATAGGTAACCGCGACATGGCTCCAACGATTCGCCTCTAGTTTCGGTTTGGAAACCGCCTTGAGTGCATCGTCAGGCCATTTGTGGATCAAGTGCATACCGACACTGCCGTTTTCGGTCCAGATATCCCAGCCGCGATGCGCATTGGCTTCGTCCATGCGGGCGATCAGAGAGCCATTCTGGTTCTTCGTAGGTTTGACCCAAAGAGCAACCGTAAAGGCTTGGTCTCGCTCCAAGTCTCCTACGGGGAGCGTCGGAAACAGATCGCGCACCTCCCAAGCCTTGGGACCGATATGCCCTCCCGTGACGGCAGCCTCTTTTGCCAAGGGAATACGTCGGTAAACTCCCTGATGGACACTTTCCAACCATCGAGGCTCCGTCGCCACGAGCGGTATATGTGTCTCGGGAGCGCCGAGAGCACCAGTAGACGGCCAAGCCAAATCAGCAATGGTGACGGGATCGACGAGATACTTTTCAAAAGGCTCTTTTGCCGCTTCTTTCCTTGCCTCGATACCTTGACTGGTTTTCGCGATCAAGCCTTCCAGCTCGGTGAATCGGGGGCGATCTTCCGCCAAGGGTACCGGCACGATGGGTGGCGTATCTTTGATATTGCCATCGCGAACCGCTTGCGTGGTGTTATTGAAGAAAGCAGCCATTTGATAAAACTCGGCTTGGCTGATCGGATCGAACTTGTGATCGTGGCAGACCGCGCATCCCACCGTGAGCCCCAACCAAACTTGTCCGGTCGTTTCGACTCGGTCCCGGGTGTAGAGAACACGGTACTCCTCATCGATAATGCCTCCCTCGTTGGTCGTGATGTTACAGCGGTTGAAACCCGTCGCGATTCGCTGGTCCAAATCGGGGTTTGGGAGCAGGTCCCCCGCGAGTTGTTCAATAGTGAATTGGTCAAATGGGAGATTCCGGTTGAAGGCGTTGATGACCCATTCACGATACGACCACATTTCTCGAAAGTTATCGAAATGGATCCCGTGGGTATCGGCGTAGCGAGCGTAATCGAGCCAATAACGTCCGCGATGCTCCCCCCACTCCGGTCGCTTGAGCAACTGGTCGACATAGTTCTCGTAACGGTCGGGGCTAGGATCCTCCAGCACCGTCTTGATTTCCTCGGGCGTTGGGGGAAGCCCGGTCAAGTCAAAGCAAACCCGCCGAATGAGGGACCGAATATCCGCTTCCGGAGAGGGCTCCATTCCGCGTCGTTCCAACTCGGCCAGCACGAATCGATCGATTGGATTGCGAACCCACCCGCCGTTTCGCACGTGCGGGAGCTCCGGCTTCTTTGGGGGCAGAAAGGCCCAATGCCCTTGATACTCGGCCCCTTCCGAAATCCACTGGCGAATCAGTTCTTTTTGCTTCTCCGTCAGTGATTTGTGCGATTCGGGTGGGGGCATCACCGCGTCGGCATCGGTAGAGATGATTCGCTTCCAAATCTCGCTCTCGTCGGCGGATTGTGGGACGATTGCACCGCCAGCGATGGCCTGGTCCCGGACATCAAGCCGCAAATCGGCAGCTCTTTTGTTGGCATCGGGGCCGTGGCAAGCGAAACAATTCTCCGTCAGAATCGGTCGGATATCGCGATTGTATTGGATCATCCCCTCGGCAAACGCGGCCGTGGAAAGGAGCGGGATCAATAACAATCCAAGTGCCCAACTCGATGACTTGGATGAAGCGAAGAAATGCAGCATAAGACGTCGTCGATGGATCTAGATGAAGCAATGCAATCCCGACCGTTTTCTCGCAAGGATCGGCGGCGGAAAATCAAAGCTATTGAGGGACAGGGAGGCTGGGTGGGGAGGGATCGATCTCACGAGTGTTTCGATCGAATTCGCCAATGTCCATTCTACAACGAAAATGCCGAAAGCAAGGCAGAACTTCCCAGGGAAGCCCCGAAGAGCGTGAGACACTGGAGTGGCAACTGCCCCGAACCCCTGGAATTGTTTAGAATGATGGTTTTCCCCCCACACCACGCTGGTCCATGATCTCGATCGTTGTCCCCCTGCTAAACGAGCAAGACTCGCTCGTCGAACTTGTCGAGCGTATCGATGCTTCGATCCAAAGCAATCAACTCGGAGCCTACGAAGTCCTCTTCGTGGACGATGGATCCACGGACCGGTCGTGGGATGTCATCCGCGAAATTGCTCTACAAAATCCAGCCGTCCGAGCGATCCGCTTCCGGCGTAACTTTGGAAAAGCAGCCGCCCTGAACGCCGGATTTCAACGTGCCCAAGGTGAATTCGTCATCACCATGGACGCCGATCTCCAGGATGACCCGGCAGAAATCCCTCGCCTCCTCAAGAAGCTCGACGACGGTTATGACGTCGTCAGCGGCTGGAAACAGACTCGCTACGACCCTTGGCACAAACGTTATCCATCCCTCGTCTTCAACGGGATTTTGAGAGCCGCGACCAAGCTCCATTTGCACGATTTCAATTGCGGCCTCAAAGCCTATCGCCGCGAGGTTCTCTCCGAAGTCCAAATGTACGGGGAAATGCATCGATTCATTCCTGTCCTGGCCAACTCGCGAGGATACCGCGTCGCCGAGCTCGCTGTCCAACACCACCCTCGCATTCATGGCGTATCGAAGTACGGTGTGTCGCGCATCCTCAAAGGCTTCCTCGACCTCTTCACCGTCGTTTTTCTAACTCGCTTTCGCTATCGACCGCAGCACGTACTCGGGGGCATCGGATTGTTCGCCTGCGGACTGGCCGTTCTCATCTTTCTAATGCTCTGCTCACTTTGGATTCTGACGCGAGCCTTTAGTGACTCCAGTCCATTTCATCTCACGCAGACACCGCTCTTTTATCTGTCGATGATTTTGTTCATCGCTGGATTGCAGTTTCTAAGTACTGGATTGCTGGCGGAGCTGGTCGTGGCGAACGCAGCGCATCGCAACCCACCCTTCTCGATTCGGGACAGTATCGGCGAGTCGACTTCATCCAACTCTTAGCCCGGGGAAGTAAATCCATGTCGAGTTCGACGACAAGCACGGAATCCGAGGCCTCGCAGCCACCCAAGTTTCGAACTCCGCTTCGCGCAGGAATAACCATCCTTTTGATCCTGCTCGGATTGGGGCAGATCAGCGGAAGAATTTTCTCGATCAACGCGATCAACATGCTTAGTGTTGAGCAGATGTTTCGGAACGATCTACTCGACGAACTGAAGTATTTGGTTGTCACGGCCCACGAATCTTCGAACACCGAAGATCTTGCTATCTACGAGGAGACGCTGCGCCGAGAATTTCGGTTTGATCCAGAACCTCTTCGAACCAACCCTGCTCTCGCTGCCGCAGCGAAAACCGCCAAGGAAAAGGCAACTCGCAAATGGCCGATCCAGGCCAGACGCGAGAACTGGGATGCTCGCAGAAAACCATTGGCAACGGATGCTCTCCTACGAAAAGTGATCGCCGAGACGAAGTATCGAAAAGAGGATCTCGTGGCCGAACTCCGGTGGCTAGCTCTGGAAGCGTTCGAAGCCAATAAGACCGACGACTTGCAAGTCTACCTTCAAACCCTCACGGGACTGGCAAGCACTAACCCGGACAGCAACGAGGGGGCAACCACACCCCAACTCACCGAAGAGCAGCTGCGCGAGCCCGAAGTCATCGAATCGATTCGGGCTGCAAAGCGAGAGGCAAAGCACCATTGGCCTATCGAGCTTCGCAAACGAGACTCCCAGAGAATCGAAGAGCTCTACAGCACGCGAGCGATTGTCGACATGGTGTTGAAGGAAACGAATAAGCAGCGACCCTTCCTCAGCGGCAACGATCGAAGCCGATGGCTAACTGTGAGATCCCTTGTCGAACACGGCACCTTTGAAGTGAATTCGATCTTGGAATACGAGCCAGCTTGGGATTCGGTGGATATTGTCAGTCACATGAATGCAAAAGGGGAGCAAAAACTCTATTCGAGCAAACCTCCCTTGCAAGCTACCTTGATCGCGATCCCCTATTGGGTCCTCCATAAGGCGACCGGCTGGACACTGGGAGACCACCCTTTTGAGATCGGGCGCATCCTTTTGTTTATTGTGAACATCGTTCCACTCGGACTCGGCTGGTGGTGTTGCGCCAGGCTCTTGGACGAGTGGTGCGAAGAGGATTTAACGTTTGTTGTCCTGCTTGCTTCGATCTGTTTCGCTACCCTCCTATCGACCTTCAATGTTGCAATCAACAATCACACATGGGGAGCTATCAGTGCAGCAGCTGCGAGCTGGTATGCGTCGAAGTGCTGGCGGGGAAGCCAAGCTTGGAGCGATTTCGCATGGGTTGGATTTTGGAGCGCCTTTACTTTCACGTGTGAACTACCGGCAGCCAGCATGGTGGGAATGTTTGGCCTGCTCCTGCTTTGGCGTGCACCACGACAAACACTTCTCGTTGGAACACCAGCAGTGCTCTTGGTACTACTGGCTTACTTCGGGACCAACTACATCGCGCATGGCAAGTGGAGTCCTCCCTATTCTTTTGGCGCAGGAGATGTGAATACCGCCGATAGCAAGAAAAAGGAGAATTGGTACGACTACGACTTCATTCGAGTATTCGATGGCAAGAAAGTCGACAGCTATTGGCGGCGCCCCGACAATCCGCTGGATCTGGGCGAACAAAACCTTGCTACCTATGTGTTCCACGCGACGGTGGGCCACCACGGTATCCTCTCTTTGACCCCGCTTCTCGTTCTTGCTGTTCCGGGGATCTTGGCGACTTGTTTCAGCTCTCGGCGGGATCAACAACTTTGGGGTTGGTCTCTGCTGGCCGTGAGCGTCGCGTGCGTCGTCTTTTATCTGTTCTTGTTGGACACTCGGCAAAGGAACTACGGCGGGACGACCTCCGCTTTTCGACAACTCCTTTGGCTTCATCCCCTATGGCTGATCGCCTCGATACCCATCGCAAATCGAATGCTCCAGCGGACCTGGGGCATCGTACTGATCGGCGTGCTCGGATTCATGTCCGCGGTGGCAGCGACCTACCCCCACTGGAACCCTTGGTCTCAGACATGGATTTGGAATTGGATGCAGTGGAACGGATTGCCACCGATCTAAATTTTCATCCTTCTAAACCGTCAAATCCAAATTGTTTCCATTGCGAAACCAAGTGGCTCGCGAAGCGGGCTGCTGCGGCTCGCGACTATCTACCCCAACTCGGTTAGCTTGCATGGCTGCATAGCGACTTTCCAAACTTTGGTAGCGAGATTCGTCTCCTCCGCGGTCCGAGCGATCTTCAGCCCCAGCGGAGTCCCCCCCCACTTCAGATCGAATCTCGACTTCGAATCGCTCCACCTCAAACCCTTGCGCAGCCAACTGATCCTTAAGCGTCTGCGCGTTTTGAATCAAAGCATCGCGAGCGACTGTATTCTCAACTTCCAATCGCGCCGAGACTTGCATGGACTCGATTCTCAGCGTCATTTGCAGCGTACCCAGCTCAGGTGGGTGTAATCGCAATCGAACTTGCCCACCCCCATCTTGCAATTGTTCGAATCCCTTAAGGACTCGCTGCACCAATTTGTTTTCTTGAAAAGGAGTCAAGGAGCCTCGAACCGAAGAGGCTCCCGAGGCAGAACCTGTTGCAGCCCCACTTCGCGGTGCCCCACTATCTGAACCAAAAGCCGCACCTAATGGCGCGGTACCTTCCGTATTGATCGAGGCAATACTCCCCGCTGCACTAGCCATTCGAGGTTCGTTTGGTGTCGTGCTGATCGTTATCGCGGGAAGAGCGTTGTTGGAACTCACTGCAGCCACCACCGAATCGGTTGTCTCGGTGAAGCCTGCTGTCGTCATTTCACCGGAACTAGCTGCTTCGGCACCCACAACCGCATCTAAGGATTGCGTGCTGCTAAGCGATGCTTCGGCTGCATCGATACTCCCAGAAAGGAACTGAGCGGTTGGTTCGTCGGATTGCGATTCGATCGACTCAGCTTTGTCACTACCCGACTTTCGGTCGCGATCCAACCGATCCGCCCGTCGGCTTCTCGGCAGCAACTCGGAATCGTCCAACGACCCATTCGGCAACAAGTTGTCGTTTGGCGAGCTTTCTAAACCATCGGGTATTGCAACCTTGCCGCTTGTCTCCGAAGTCGTGCTATTTTCTATCGGCTGCACCGATGCTGGATTACGAAATTCGTTAGTTGCCTTCGCATTCTCGCTTCGTTTCGATCGCTCGCGTCCACGATCCTCTTCGCCGCTCTGTGTCGATTGGAGTTCCGATATGACAGGCTTCGCCTGTTCCTGTTCCATTGCATCCTCAGAAGCAATCTCTTGGGGCTTTGTCGTCGGCGCTTCCGAATCGGCCAGTACTAGTTGCGATTCATCGGCCTCCGCTGCATCTGTAGGAATGGGCTGTTGCTGAGTCGCTTCCGGCGTCGCGATAGGCTCTGAGACGGCAGCTCTCTCGTCCGCATTTCCCTTGTTTTTTGTACGACCATTGTCTTTGTCCTGCGAGCGAGGCACAATCGATTTCTCGTCCACCGCCTCTTCTTGATCTACTACTTCTTTCTCAGGAGCCCGACATCCCGTCGAGTTGCATAGCAGTGGATAAGAATCGGTGACCGAAGAGCGATCGTTCGCGCCTTCCTCACGCTCCTTATCATCAGATAACTCCGCCTTTTCATCGTTGGAAACCGGTCGAGAATCAGCGACAGGTTCGACGGGAAGAGAAGTGCTAGCGTTCGCATCAAGTTCGCTTGCTATCTCGGCAGAGCGCGCTGGAAACAAGTCCAAGCTAAGAAGCGTTTCTTGAAATCGCTTGGCATTCGCATCCGAGCCGAACCGTTTGCGAGAGGTAGAAGCGACTGTAAAGTTTGGAGTGGAGCCTTGGATGCGTTCCGATTCTGCCATTTGGTAAACCTCCAGTTATCCGGGCTCATTTGGCAGAGGAATGCAAGCTAGGGATTCGCGGGAGGACTGCTCGCACCTCCCAATCCTCGCAATCGAATTTCTTCGAGAACGTCCGAAATCTTTTGCTGATCCGCAAGATCGCTAAACTCTGCCAAGATCTTCTTCAGCTTATCGGCATCCATGGCCTTCATAATCGAGATAACCTCGGCTTTCTGTTCCTTTTCCAGCATGGCGATGAGCTGTTGTTTCGCCGCTGCTGGGTCCAAGGCTTCTAGGATCTCTCGGATCTGCTGCTGACTTTCTGTTTGCTTTGCTTCTTTGGCTTGTGCCTGCGCCTTCTGGAACTCAGCAACCAGCTTGTTATGTCGCTCGAAGTCTTCTTGCAACCGCTTGGCGCGGTCATCGAGCTCCCTCTTGTATCGATCCAACGCATCAGTGCGCGAATCGGATTGAAGGATCGCTTTCACTTTGGCATCGAGCACTTCGTCGTACGTGGGAACGGGCGCTTCCTTTCCGCTTTGGATCGCTGCAGCCAGCTTGTCCCCTTGGATGTCGATCCCGCTCAGCAGGGCGACAATCTTTACCAAAGTACTTCGATCAAAGTTCCCTTTAACTGTCGCCATTGCCACGATTGCCAGCAACCCTAGGAACATGGCCGTGCAGGTCCACAGAAAGAATTGGATCAACTTTGACATGTCAACCTCACTGCAAAAGGCTACGAATCATCCGATTGGGATTGAATATCCATCGCGAACCGAACGCTCGCCCATTCGTCGGTTCGTTCTTGTTGCTTTTGGAGAATCAGCGTTTCCGCCGCCTCAGCCCGCTGATCCCGAAGCTTCTCCAGCGACTTCACCGCCTGCTGGCACTTCAGCAACTGGGCCTCGCGTCGCTGAAGCTCCTGGTTCAAGGTCCCTAGGTGATTTTCAATCTGCTGCACCTGAGCTCCCAATACCATTTGGAATCGCTGTGTATCGAGGATGCTCTGCAGGTTCATCGCGCCGACACTGGCCGACTTTCGAATAGCATTCATCGACTCGTTTTCGGCGAGCAGCTCCTGCTTTTGTGTACTCAGCTTTTCAATAGCCATGCGGGCGTCTTGAACATTTTTTGCCGCGTGGTCTCGTTCCCTCTCCCGGATCTTGAGAAGGGTCGCAAGTCGAAATTTCGCCATCGTCTCTTCTCGTTAGAACTATAGGTCAAAAACGGACTCAGGACGCGAAATCCCTTAAGCAGCTCGGGACATCGCTGGACTTGCTTGGGCTGGGTTTGCAGCAGGAACGGCTGCGGCCGCTGCGCTCGCTAGTTTTAAAACATCTTCACGCGATTTTTCCCAAGGGACCAACTCCCGTTGGCCTTGGGAGAGGAGGGCCTCGATCATCGGACGCATTTGAATGGCCTTATCGATTTGCGGATTGCTTCCTCGCGTGTAGGCTCCGATATTGATCAAGTCCTCGTTTTCGCGATAGATCGCCATCAACGCTCGCAATGACTCCGTCGCTTTCTTCAGCTCGGCATCGATCAGGTGGGATTGCAATCGACTCAGACTCGGGAGCACATCGATCGCAGGGTATCGGCCTCGGGACGCAATGCTTCGTGAAAGGTGAATGTGACCATCGAGGAGTCCTCGCAATGTGTCGCTGATCGGTTCGTTCGTATCGTCACCTTCCACCAACACAGTGTAGAGCGCCGTGATGCTTCCTCGGTGATTGATACCAGACCTCTCCACCAACTGTGGCAACATAGCAAAGACGCTGGGTGGATAGCCGCGCGTCGTGGGTACTTCGCCAGCCGCAAGCCCGACTTCCCGCTGCGCCATAGCGAACCGGGTCACCGAGTCCATCAATAGCAAAACATTCTTTCCTTCATCTCGAAGCGCTTCCGCAATCGCTGTCGCTGTCTTTGCGGCCAAGATTCGTTTGGGAGCAGGTTGATCGCTGGTCGCAACGACGGTCACGCTCTTCTTGCGTCCTTCCTCACCCA
>JALOQZ010000241.1 GCA_025459245.1 Pirellula sp. | reverse complement strand
ACTGAGGTTCTGGCTGTGATTATCGATGGAACCATTGTCTATTTGAAAGATGCAAAGGAATAAGATGTTGCAACAGAAGATCATTCCGCATCGCGTTCGATTTAGCAAACTCATCTGCCTGCTGGTTTGGAGTTGCTCGCTAGCTTGCTCGGTCGTGAATACGACCGCTCCGACTTGGGCGGACGAAGCAGTGGCACCATCCGATCTCATTGCGGTGCGAGCCGGAAAAGTCATCACTTGTGCAGGCGATCCAATCATCGATGGCGTTGTCTTGATCGAAAAAGGAAAGATACGCTCTGTCGGTCCTTTTGCGGATGCAAAGCTGCCGGAGGGATGTACGGTCATTCATCATCCCGATTCGTTCGCCATGCCTGGTCTTATCGAGGCTCACTCTCACGTCGGTGGGACCGGCGATTTGAACGAGATGGTTTACCAAACCAATCCAGAGTTGCGAAATTGGGACCAAATCATCCCTCACAATCCACAGCTCAAGGTAGCGATCGCGGGCGGGGTGACAACCGTCTGCTTCATACCCGGCAGCGGAACGAATATGGGAGGTTGGGGGACGTTGATGAAGACGGGACCTGGCAAACTCTCCGAGATCATCTTGAAGGCACCTGGGGTTCTAAAGATCGCTCAAGCGGGCAACCCGGAGCGGACCGCCGGTGAGGTTGGCTCAGGACGCGTCGGGATGAACCATGTCATACGCCAGCAGCTGCTCGAAGGGCGTCTTTACGTACAGCAGTGGGATGCTTACGAGTCGGGTAAAACAACTGTAAAGCCAGAGCTCAATCTGCGTTTGGAGTACTTCAAACCGCTCTTTCACCAGGAAATCCCGGTCGTTGTCCATACTCAGCAGTATCAAGTTGTTCAATCGACGCTTCGGATGCTGGTGGACGAAATGAATCTGAAGATTGTTATCGATCACGGAACATTCGACGCCTTTAAGCTTGCGGAAGAAGTCAACAAGCGAGACATCCCAGTCATGGCAGGACCTCGCGGGTTTTGGATGGATCCAGCAAATGGCCAGATAAGAGGTATCGTCGTCGAATACGCTAACCGAGGCACGACCTTGCTCGGAGTGAACACGGACGCCCCTGTCATCCCTCAAGAAGAATTGTCTTTCCAAGCGACGATGGCCGTGCGTTACGGTTGGGATGAAGAAAAGGCGATTCGTGGCGTGACCATTGAAGCCGCGAAAGCGCTCATGATCGCAGATCGCGTTGGATCCCTCGAACCGGGAAAGGACGCGGATATCGTGATCTCGACCGGCTCGATTATCGATCCTCGCAATTATGTTCAGCAAGTCTTCATTAATGGCAAGAGCGTCTACGACATCAAGGTGGACAGGAGAAGGTTTTAACGACTCATGAAAAGACCATTTTCTCCCTTCAAGTCCGCTTGGCTGCTTTTGCCAGTGATCAGCTTTTTTGCTGAGTCATCGCTGCTCGGCAAGGAAACGATTGCCATTCGCAACGCAACCATTCACACCTTGACCGCACCAGCCCCCCTCGAAAATGCGACGGTTCTTATCGAGGATGGCAAAATCAAGGAAGTCGGTAAAGAAGTTGCCATTCCGATCGACGCCAAGCTGTTGGATGGTACGAACAAACATGTCACTCCAGGTTTTGTTTCCGTCTTTTATCCTCTGACGCTGCAGCGCGAATCGACCTCGGAGGAAACACGTACCGTCGTCGTCGGTGGTAGAACATTTACGTTGGGTGGTAGAGCTCCCTCAACGCGAGGCCCTCTCCAGAAGGTATCGGAATTGGTACGAGAGGATGCAATTGATTGGCGTCCGCTGCTCCGATCGGGCATCACCACCGCACATGTGGTTGCCCCCGGCTACGCATACACCGCCGTAGTTGCCCCGGCCAACTTTTCGGAAGAAAACCCGTCGCAATTGAAAGTGGTCAAGAAAGACGGCTTCCTCGCAGCAACGATCACCAACAACGAGAGAAGCCTAGACCTACTGCGCACCAGCCTGCGACCAGCCTCATCATCGCGAGGCTCACGCGGTCCAGCGGGGACGGGTGGTCCCACGGCTCCAAGCGGGTCGTCGAACCAGTCGGGAGCCTCGAGCAGTCAAACCGGCGGACCGACCCCACCACCAGAGCTTTCGGAAGAGCAAAAGCTTTGGGCGGAAGTTCGCGAAGGGACCAAGCCGCTTGTCATCAATTGCAATAATGCTGCCACCATCTTGCACGTAGAGTCGATTCTAAAAGAGTTCCCAAAGGTAAAGGTGCATTGGATCGTTAATGGTTCTGACGTCTACTCCGCGCGAAGCAGTATCCGCAAAGAGAACTCGACCGTGTTACTCTCCCCTCGTATCGATCTCATTCCAAATTCAAGACTGCGCATAAACGTTCCTGCCTTGGCTGCGTCTGAGAAGATTCCATTCGCGATATCCCTCGGTCAAAGGCCTACCGATCTGAGCGATTCGCAGGTCTCTCCCACATTCGCGATGAGCATTTTGATCAAGACTGGACTCACAGAATACGATGCGTTGTCGGCCGTCACGGCGGTACCTGCAAAGCTTCTGGGAATGGAAAAATCTCTCGGTTCGATTGCACCTGGGTTGCAAGCCGATTTGCTCCTGTTCGACGGACCGCCGTTTGACGTTGCGACCGAAATCGAAACCTTGTTATTGGAAGGTAAAGTCGTTTATGAAAACTAATCGATCGATTCTGCGACTTTGGTTGCTTGGATGCCTCCCCTTTTCCATTGCGGCTTCCGATGTATATGCTTGGCAGCCACCAGGTGGTCGGGGGCCTGGTCGAGGCATGCCAAGAGACGAGAATCGGCAAAAACCTGCTCCAACCGAGGAAGAGAAGAAGCAATCAACTGCACCGAAGCCAGAGCCGCAGTGGCTGGCGATTGTGGGTGGTGATATTCACACTGTCTCTCGGGAAGTGATCCGTCGCGGTACCATTCTCATCGAAGACGGAAAGATCAAGGCGATCGGGAAGGATATCGAAATCCCGGACAAGGCGAAAAGAATTGATGCGACAGGGAAGTGGATTACACCTGGATTCATTGCTCTGAATATGTCAAGCGTTGGAGTTGCGGGTGGAGGTGACGGAAAACTTTCAGACGAGTTCAATCCCTTTGATCGAAACATCCAGTTTTCACTCTCGGTCGGCATTACTTCCGGTGCAGTTCAAGTTCGCGCAGGCGGACCTGGTCGAGGGAGGCGAGGTGCAGAAGCAGTCCCTGCGATGGTTCGCCCCAACGACGAGTTTTATGAAGTAACCGAAAGGTTTCCAGGATTCGATCCCGATGCGAGCGAGTTGGAAAACTCTGCTCCTGAACTCGAGCGAAGAGCGTTTGGGGAGTTGGTGCAACTCTGCCCATGCTGCAGCCTTCCCATCCTTCCTACCGAGCCAATTACACCGACACCACCTTCTCCAATTGTTCCGCAAAAGAGTTCGGTGATCAAAATGTCCTTCGGGCAGCTTGAAGGAATGCTTGTAAAGGAAGTCGCTTTCCTAGATTTGACTCCCGGTGCCTTAACCGGAGCGTCAAACCAGCTGGCTTGGCGCGATCAGATTCAGAAAGCGAAACAATACTTGAAGGATCAGGCAGCCCACGAGCAAGCAACGCGTGAGGGAAAGAAAGAGAACCCGCCTCGCAAGCCAGTTAGCGACGAGATCATCAGTTTGGTGAAGAAGGAAATTGCTCTCCGTATTCCGGCAAGCCGCGTCTCTGAGATGCGTGAATTAACGCAGCTTTCAAGGGAATTGGACTATCGGATGGTTATCAAAGGTGGACTTGAGGGATGGGTGATACCAAAGGATTTGGCAGAGGCGAATGTCGGTTTGACAATCACTCCGCGCGTGCGACGCGAACCTCGATTCGGTGAAGAAGACAGATCCGGTAGCTGGATTGAATTGCCTCGCGTCCTCGAATCCTCCGGGATCCCATTTGCGGTCGAACCATTAGAAGGCGCGGTGAGCATGGTGGGATTAGCGGGCCGCGATCTGATGAGCCTGCCACTGGAGGCGGCGTTCGCTGTACGCGGAGGGGCGAGCGAAGCGAAAGCGCTCGCATCGATTACTCTCGTACCGGCAACAATGCTCGGATTGGGAGATCGCATCGGATCGCTCGATGTTGGCCGAGATGCCGATTTGCTGATTCTTAACGGCAATCCACTCGACTATCGCACCTATGTCGAAACCGCGATCGTCAATGGACGTCCTCGCTACCAACGCGATCAAGACTTTGTGCTACCCGTTTACGATCGCAAGTAGTTTTTGCGAACGGGTGGCAACACGAGTTGGACAGAGAAGGAGATTCGCCTTTGGCAAACATCAATTGTCATCCGATTGTCTCGACCGCTCCAACTCTTGAAAACGCTTTCTCAATGCCTCCGGCGAGCCGAGGGCTAGGTAAGCGGTGTAGGTGAATCGCAGGCCTGGATGTAATGAGAATGTCCTCAAAGGGGCGATATACGAGCAATCGGAGCCGGAGCCGCCGAGGTATCGGTAGCAAGTTGCTTCCGTGCAGCCTGGAACATAAATGCCGACACCGTCTCCCTCCTCGTTTACGTAAGCAGCCCACGACTCCGACAATTGGACCGACTCGTTCGGCCATCCCGGAATGTGATTCGTGAGATTGGCGTTCGTCCAAGCCTCTTTACCAGCGTAGAAAAACAAGCGACTGTACTTTGGATTCACGAAGACCGCAGGAGTCTCTTGATGACGAGCGGCATGGACTTTCTCTCCTTTGTACTCGAAGGAGTAACGAATCCGCACAAGAGGCCCGATCAAGTCGATAGTTTGTTCCATAATGCATTCCTCAAGTAACGCGCCGTTCGCCCAATGTCGAGGTATGGTTTTGGAATAGATCTCTTTGTCACTAGCTTGGAAGTCGATGACTTCGGCGGCTTTTCCCCGGTAATCGCCCCCTTGAACGGGATTGTATCTCCATGGCTTTTCAGCCCACTTCGATCCATCTTCATCGCCATAATAGGACTGCTGAACCAATCGGCCATGGTCGTAATGGTTCAACACGTTTGCATCGGAACCTCTTGTCGACAGATAAGCCAGTGCTCCCCCATGGGATCGCAAGACTCCCAATTTGATTGACTCGTTTTCTAAATACGTCCATTCTCGAACTTGCGCCTGCCCGAAATCGGAAGTGGCTAGAAACCAAAGAGCAGCCACAAACGATATCAGGCAACCGCGAAGGCAATGTGTTGGCGAGCCAGCGTTACGATCGCTTGCCGTACCAGACAGTGGAGAGATTACGTGTCTCAACTCATCTTCCTTGTTTTCGCAGCTCTGATGTCAGAGGAGCCAAAGGGAGAATGGGATAGGGATTATTCTCGGAATGCGTAAATGGTATTTCGTGTTCGAATGAGCAATGTATTTCCAACAGCGGCCGGGGATGCAAGACAACCGGCAGGCAATGTATTCTCGGCCAAGATCTCACCACCAGGGGTAACGACATGCCCCTTGCCTTGCTCGTCCAAGCAATAAATGTTTCCACGTGCAAAGATAGGCGAGCTACTAAAGTCCCCTCCAAGACGCTTTTGCCATACCACTTCCCCTGACCCTTTCTTCATGGCAGACAAAACCCCACGATCTTCCAGCGTGATGATCTGATCCTCGATCAAAAGCGGTGAAGGCTTCGCTCCAATCGATTTAGATGCCTGCCAAAGTACCCCCTTGTCCGTCAGATCACCACGCCCCAATGGGTTGATGGCCAGAAGCTTTCCCTTGCTGAATCCAGTGCTTGTGAAAATAACTTTCCCATCGAACAAGGGCCTTAGCGACGCTGAGTGCTCTTCATATCGAACTTTCCATAGTTCTTGGCCTGTTCGGGGTTCGTAAGCAACAATCGCTTTGGCCGCTGGACTTATGAGTTGCAGTTCGTTTCCATCCCCACTCTTCACTTCGACGACGTGAGGCGTTCCATAGGCCTTCTTGTAATCCCCATTGTCTGTCCCGTAATCGATGCTTCGATCGGTTTTCCAAACAGTAGATCCCGTAGCGCGATCGAGCGCGACGATGTATTGAAAGTCGAAGCCATCCATGTGAAAGATCAATAAGTTCTCGAACAAGATTGGGGAAGAGCCCGCACCACGATAATGATTACAAGGCAAATCGCGACGCTCCCAAACGGAAGCCCCAGTCCCTTTATCCAAACATGCTGTCCCGTATGCTCCAAAACTGACGTATAGATACTTTCCATCGACAACGGGTGTCGGTGACGCGTACGAGTTGAAAACGTGGAAGTCTTTTTGGACTGTTTCGTTCTTAAATAATATGCGTTCCCAAACAACCTTCCCGGTCTCCAGGTCCAAGCAATGGACCGACATGGAA
>JALOQZ010000240.1 GCA_025459245.1 Pirellula sp. | reverse complement strand
ACCGAAGACATCGAACTCGCTCGCAAGCTCTACTCGCGATACATCGGTTCTTAAGAATCAGAACCACGGAATACACTGAACACACGGAATGGGAATCGCTTTCCAAATTGATTCATGAATGGGAAACCACGGACCTGCCATTCCAGATACACACCACCAAGATCCCCTCCCTTCCAACTCCCCTCTGTCTTCCTTTCCGTGTCTTCCGCGTGTTCTGTGGTTCAATAATCCCTACCGGTTTTACCGGGTTTAACGCCTGTCCCGCTGATAGGGCTTACCTAGCTGGAATGTTTTCGCCATTTCCTGGCGACGTGAAGCTTTTTGACCTAGCGTTCCCACGCATTGCACTTGTTGCCTATCGCGTGCTGTTTTCCAAGCTAGGTCAAAACCATGTTCCCTTTTTCTCATTCCGCGTCGCATAAGAAGAATCGCAAATTCAAGACAACCCGTCTGGGGGTCGAGCAGCTGGAATCGCGATTGCTGAATGCCATTGACGGAATAGAAAGCTTAATGGCACCTCTCGTTGCCCCCGATTCCGTTGGCAATACACAGCTTGTATCGAGCAGTAATCTACGAAATACAAACGCTGCCCCTCGCGTACAAGCGGCTCCAAAATTGCAAACGGGTTCGGAAGTCCGTGGTACTTCGGCGCGACTCGTGGTTCAAGGTGCGGATGATCAAGGCGAATCGAAACTTATCTACACATGGTCGGTCATCTCAGCTCCGACCGGCGGCACTGCTTCCTTTGATGTAAATGGGACCAACAAGGCGAAGGGAGCGACCGCCTCGTTCACTCGCGCCGGGCAATATCAATTCCGCGTCGTCATCACCGATCAAGCAGGCTTGTCGACGCAATCCACCTTGCGGGTTCAAGTCGCACAGGTGCCTACCACCCTGCAGGCATTCTCTTCCCAAGGGACTGCCTTGACCGAAGCGATTGATGTCACCTCGACATCGCAAACAGTCGTTATCCGAGGAACGGACCAATTTGGACAACCGATAAGCCGCCTTAGTAACTTGACATGGTCCTCCGTCAAACAACCGAGCGCAGGAAAAGTGACGGCGATGAACGGCAATGCCGGAACCAACCTTGCCTTTACCAATTCTGGCTCTTACACATTAAAAGCAACGAGTGGCAACGCGAGTTTAAGCATTCAGCTCAATGTGATTCCAACGTTGAGTTCGATCTCGATGCAAGACTCCAATAAAGCATCATTACGAAGTGGTGCAGCTCTTCAATTAGCGAATAACAAAGCCCGATTTCATGCCGTTGGATTGGACCAATTCGGAATTCCACTCAAGACGCAACCTCAATTCGAGTGGTCATTCCCGACCAAACCCAATGGATCGAATCCCACTGCTCAAACGTCATCCAATCGCGCTGACATTCAATTGGATCGAGTTGGCTCGTACGTTTTTCAAGTTTCCTCAGGGAGTATTCGCAGCCAAGTAAGCGTTTCGCAAGGTGTCACTCTTTCTCGTATCGAGCTGCTTGACTCCAGTGGTAATGTCCTCACTCCTAATGCTTTGACCACGACGACAACACGAACCCAACAATTCACGATTCGCGGCTTTGACCAATTCGATCAGCCCATCGCTGCGCTACCGTCGCTGACTTGGACAACAACGAAAGCCCCAACGGGTGGCCGAGCGACTGGAACATTGGTTCGATCGGATGCAACTCTCACCTTCACTGCTGCAGGAACTTACTCTTTGAAGGTTGCAGGGGGCAACGCGTCGGCCTCTTTCCAAGTGAACGTGGCAAGAACATTCAGTACCCTGGAAGCTCTCAGCACCGCGAACGCGGTAATCAATCCACGCATTCCCGTAACAACCACAGGCACATCGATCAACTTAACTCTTCGAGGCGTTGATCAGTTTGGGAGAGCCTTTACCGAAGCTCCTAATGCCACCTGGAGCGTGGTCTCGGGGCCTGACGGGAATTCCACGCAGTTTTCGACAACCCGTGGGATGACCACCATCAATTTCAATCGTGCCGGCACCTACGTCCTTAGCGCCGTTGCAGGCAACAGCAGCTTCACGTTCACCGTCCAAGTCGCGCAGCGAGTTGCCTCGCTGAGCCTCACACCGGGAACGGCTTCCCTGGATGCGGGAGGACGTCTACAGTTTCGAGCGACCGGATTAGATCAGTTCGGAAATGCCGTTTCCAATCTTGGTTCTGTTTCCTGGTCTGCTACAGGAGGAACGATTTCATCGTCGGGTATGTTCCAAGCGGGCAATCAAGGAGGCGCATTTCAGGTAACAGCAAGATCGGGACAAATCTCGGCGTCCGTTTCCGGGACCATCGCCGCCGCAGGTGTCCACTCTGCACTGACGAATAGTGCCCTTCGTGGTCTAGTAAGTTCACTCCATGCGGACAACTCGATATCACGGCTTGAGATGATCCAAATTCTTCGAAGTGTGGGGACCGATGGTGTGGTCGGATCCGATGAACTAGCGGACCTTCGATTACTTGTTTCCAGCAACTCTGGATTCTTGATGCCAGCTTATGTTCGAGAATTGGCCAAGGATGTCGTCAATAACAATCCAGCCAATGCACGATTTCGGGGCCAATCCGCTGGCAACCTATCCGCAGGTAGCTCGGCTACTCTACTCAACAATCTCGTAGACAAGTGGTTCCTTGGAGCCGATCTTCCGATTATCACAGGAGGTGGGATCACCTACCAAACAGCGAACGGTGTCCTCTTCTCCGGAACTCCGTCTCGCAATGACGCACGACAAGGATATCTCGGCGACTGTTATTTCATCGCATCCGTCACGTCGATCGCGGATCAAACGCCAGCAGCCATCCAAAATATGTTCCTTGATAACGGCGATGGAACGTTCACGGTTCGCTTTTTTGGCCCGACGGCCACAGACTACGTTACTGTGAATCGACAATTACCGGCTCTCGCCAACGGTTCACTCGCCTACGCGGGCCTCGGTCTCTCGGTAAGCAGCGGCTCAACCTCGCTCTGGGTTGCATTAGCAGAGAAAGCCTATGCTCAGTGGAATGAGACAGGGCAAAGCGGCCGAGATGGGACCAACACCTACGCTGGGATCGAAGGGGGGTGGATGTCCAATGTAAATCGACAAGTGCTCGGTTACGCATCGAGCAACTACGCTGTCTCGACTTCCAACGCGTCGCACCTTGCAAGTCAACTCGGCGGTGGTCGCGCAGTTACGATTGGAACGAAGCCAAACGCTGCGAACGGACTGGTTGGATCACATGCCTATATCGTAACCGGCTATAACGCAGGAACCGGAACCTTCGATCTGTTCAATCCTTGGGGTAACACGCACCCTGGCGCTCTCACATGGAGTCAAATTCAAGCCAATTGTGACTTCTACGCCGTAACGGATTCCTCAGGAACAACGGGGATTAGCACCCTGAGCGTACGTAGCTCGATATCAGAGGCTTTCGTTGGCAACTGGACGACCGTCGTGATGACACCTGTTTACTTCGAGCCAGTGGGGATCGATACCGAAGTCTCTGGGCCGGAGGATGATAGCATGATTTACGAGGAAGGCCTCGAATCGATCGGGCTGCACAGCTGGGTTACCCCCGATCAAGCCCCCACAGTGCCAATCGATGAGCCTGGAAATCTTGCTGCCAAAATGAACCGCGACGAAGCGGAAGAATTCAGAACATCGGATGAAATTGCAAACGACCTAGCGTTTTCATTCGACCACATCGAGGATTTACTGCGAGGCTAATACTCGCTAACTCCATACGATTATGAGCCTATCCGAAAACCATCGAAAACCGCGGCTAGCGCCAGAGCGGCTAACGGTTTTCGGATAGGCTCTTAAGCTTTTTTCATTCCCTCGAAAGATAAATCGATGCGTGAGCAAGGAACAAACGCGACCTTGCTCACGCATCTTTCACTTCGCCGAACGAGTTAATCGCGGATGCGTTCGCGCAATCCTGACTGCACTCCCTCGTTTTCTTCTTCTTCTTCTTCTTCTTCTTCTTCGACGTCGCCGAACCAAACATCATAATCCGCTTCGGCTCCTAATAGATCGCCGAGAGCGGTTACATTTGGATCGGACACGAGTCGCAACTCTTGGGACAAGTCTTTGCCATCGACGGACAAAGTCACTTTGTAGGTGCCCGATGGAGCGGCGGTGGCGCGTCCACCGAAACCTCCGCCTCCACCAGCTCCCCTTCGAGCGGTTCCTTCACCACGTCCGCCCGCTGCACCTTCACCTCGGCCTCCCCGCTGCGGCGGAGAAGAGATTAAATCCCAAGCGACGCGATGCAAACCAGGTTCAATCGGTCCGCGAATCTCGCGAATCGTTGCACCTTCGGCATTCGCGATTCGAACGACCGCTTCTTTCGCCTTCTTCGAAAGGGAATAGTAAAGAATCGCACCACTTGGTGGATTCTCACCTGCGTAGGAACGATTGGTGCCACCTCGCGATGGCTCACGACGCCAGCGAATAGCGGTCGTTGGCTTGTACAAATGAGCTGCCGCTTCCATTTGTTGTGCCGAGAACTGATGAAGCGGAGTGATGTCGGCAATCCAGAGACTGCGACCATGCGTTGCCGCGACCACTTCGCCATTGTTTGGATGGAACGCAAAATCGAATACCGGGACCGTTGGCAAATTCGTATTCAGTGAATTCCAAGTCGCTCCGCGATCCGCGGACGCAAAGACCGCAAACTCGGTTCCAACCAACAACACGTTCTCGTTGAACGGGGACTCCCTCAAGCAACGGGTTGAGCCCCAAGGAAGATTCGAACGTATCGACTTCCAAGTTGTTCCGTAATCTTCCGAAACGAAAGCATAAGGCTCATCGTCGTTCGATCGGTGCCCATCGAGCGAGATATAAACTCGACCTGCAGCGAATCGAGATGCTTCGACTGTCGCCACCCAACGAGGTGCCGGCAGATTCAATCCCTTGCCGATCTCATTCCAAGACTTGCCACCATCTTTGGTAACCCAAAGAGCACCATCGTCGGTTCCAACGTAAAGTACATTGGAATCGAGTGGCGATTCGGACAGAGCTGTTGCCGATCCTCGCTTGGTTAATGTGATCTCCGGCGAGATCTTTTCCAAATTGTTACCCCGGTCCAATGATCGAAACACGTAATTACCCGCGGCGTAAAAGACGCGCGAATTAGCGTTCGAGAGGATGAAAGGGGTATTCCAATTGAATCGATAGGCGGGCTGTCCTTCAACCGTACGAGGTCGAATTGATCCACGCTCGCCCGTCTTCATGTTGCGTCGCCCCATCGCGCCATTTTGGCTAGTCCAATAAACCAAGTCTGGGTCGTTTTGGTCAACGCGGCACATGAAGCCGTCACCGCCTCCTACGGACAACCAATCTTCATTGACAGGCCCGCCACCGCTCAAGCTCATCGAAGGGCCACCCCAGGTACCATTGTCTTGTAGACCGCCGTAAACATAGTAAGGGTACTTGGGTGAAATGGCTACGTGATAGAACTGACCGAGGGCCATCGTATTCAAATGATCCCATCGATTTCCACGATCATAAGTCGTATAAACTCCACCATCCACACCGATGATCATGTGCTTGCCATCCTTTGGATCAATCCATAGAGCATGACCATCCGCGTGAACTCCTCGTCCCAGATTGGAATCGAACGTGAGCCCGCCATCCATCGATTGAGATTGAGACACTCCTAACAGATAGACCTTTTTGTCGTCGTTTGGATCGACACGAATCACGCTAAAGTACATGGGACGCTGGTGAATACTGTTCACTCGCATCCAAGATTCTCCACCATCTGTGGATTTGTATACACCACCGTACTCGAATCCTTTAGCTCCCTGCTGGTCTTGTACGTTAGCAGCCTGACCTCCAAGATTCGCGGAGTAAGGTCGCGTTGGACCGGGCCGATCAACCAACTCGATCTCGAACTCTTTCACTTCCGTTGCTCGCGCGACTTGCAACTTTACTTTGTCGCCTACTTTGGCGTCACGCAGCATTTCAGTCACAGCGCGATAACTTTCGACGGGCTTGCCGTTCAAGGACTTAATCACGTCCCCCTTTACCAAGCCTGCTTTCTCGGCAGGACCGTCTTTGGTAATCTCAGTCAGTTGTGCACCACCCGCACTTGCCGTTTGCCCCTGAATACCGAGATAAACTCGAGAAGTGGGTTGCGGAGCCGGTGCGCCGACTGGCGCTGGGCGGTCTTCGAGTACTAACTCCAGCTCCTTTGTCTCACCGCTTCGTTCATATGACACCTTGATCTTGTCGCCAGCCTTCTTAGATGAAATAGTGCCAACAATTTCTTCCCAAGACTTCGCGTCACTTCCATCGAACTTGGTGATCAAGTCGTTCGCCTGAAGTCCTGCTTTACCT
>JALOQZ010000023.1 GCA_025459245.1 Pirellula sp. | reverse complement strand
CAAACAACCTTGATCGCCATTCAATTGCTCAATTGCTTTCGCTTGAATGCGGATGGATTCGACAGGCTGCTCTTCCATCGCATGGCAATTCACGCAGCCGCGCTCGGCGAAAATCCGCTTCCCTTCAGCCACCAAGGATACGTCTGCTTGAAAATGCGAAGGGATCAATTCCTTTTGGACATGATTTTGAGGATCCAAGGTAACCAGCATCGCGACGGGGACGCGACCGGTTTCGGGGGACTCCATTTCCAGCGATAGAGACTCTTGACCTCCTCCCTCGAAGTATTCAAGTCGCAGTCGATGCATCCCTGGTTCCAGACGGACTCTACCCGACTTCTCCGAGTGAGGATGGATCCCGTCGTGGCGTATGATCTCGCGATCATCGATGAGCAGTCGGCTTCCATCGTCGGACCCGAGAAAGAAACGTACTTGCCCAGCATTCGCGACAGGTAGATACGCTTCAAATACCATCGCAAATTGATCCGATCGGCCTGCGAATGCCAGATCCAATCCAGAGACTGTACCACTTTTGACCGGCTTCAAATCCTTGAAGTCTGGTAGCCGGTCCCATTGGCCGTGATAAACCGTCGCTTGGAACTGTTCAGACGTCGGTGCTTGAATCCGTTCTCCGAGGAGATAGCAAGCGATATCTCTCGCTTCGGTTCGATTCTGAACCAATTTAGGCATCGAACCGCCCGATCGGATTGCATGTGGATCCAAGAGGAAATCGGATAATCCTCCAAGGGTGTATTTCTCGGTCAAATTCCCGAGGGGCACACCGGTTAGCTTCGCTGATTCGGCATTGTTTCGGGGGGCATGGCATGCGACGCATCCAATCGAGTGATACAGAGTGGATCCTCGCTGTGCTGCTGCGGCATCTCCAGGGCGATCCACGACGCGCCCGGTCGATGCAAGATAGCTTGCCAGGGCACGGCCGATCCGACCCCGCTCGTCATCCGACAATCCATGAAGCATGTCGGGCATCGTCGTACCCGCTTTTGTCTTCGATGGGTGGGTTGCGATCGCGAGCAAATGGTCTAGTCGGATTCTCTTTCCGACCGAGTTCAAGTTTGGAGCAGATTGCTGCACGGGAGCGGACGCTCCGGTGGCATGGCACGAATTGCATCGGAGCTGAGTTAGTAACGCCATCCCTGATGCAAGCTCATCTGATTGGAATCGTTCAAATCCGGCCACCCAAGGTCGCATGGAATCGAGTTGGGCATCGCGAGGAACCAACCAAATGTTTCGATACAACACTGGGCTGCCATGGTCTTGCAAATGAAGAGGTCCTGGTTCAGCACTCTCTGCTTGTATGGCCGCTCGTGTCGCCATTGGGACCGGAACATCTTGCTGCACCCATTGCCCATTGAGCCGGACACTCAATCTCGCATCGCTGATCTTTTTTCCCGCAGTATCAAATCGAGCTGCGGTGAAATCGATGTCGTAGGTTTGCCAAGCCATCGGGGGCAAGCAAGCGTTGAGTATCGGATCGCTCACTTCATAGATACCACCTGCATCCCGACTGGTGGGGTTGAGACCGAATGAATCGAGGATTTGGGTTTCGTATCGACCTTGATGGTAAACGCCACTATTTCCTCTCGATTGTCCCTCTGCATTGGGTTCGAATGGAACTCGAAATTCCAAGTGCAGGGTGTAATCTTGGAACCCCTGTCGCGTTGTCGCTCCTGCCATCAACGCGCCTTCGTAGCCCGAGGATAGACCGCTTTGCTTCGCACCTTCCCGCCAGTGCTTTGCGATCGAGTCTGCGGTGCCGTCGAACAAGACGATCGCCTCTTTAGGGGGGGCGGCTCCAAGCGTTGGGCTGGAGCGTTCTACTTTTTTAAGGCCCCGTACTTCCGAGATTCGTCGTACCGTGTCCCCATCCCCATCCAACCTTTCTGGGGCCTGCCGATCCCACCCAGTTCCGGGTAGTCCACCACCAAACAGGACGATTTCAAACTCGCCATCACCCAACGCGATCACTTGCATGGCGGAATTTGTGCCTGCATACTCGCCTTGAATCGCGATGTCTTCCTCTTCGACGGAGGAGTCATGAGCGATGGATTCTTTAGCAACAGCAACTCTGTAAGTTGCGATCTCACTCAAAAACGAGAGGGGGGCGAGCCAAACCAAACTGCATAGGGCGATGAATGCTCTTCGCTGTCGGGAGGCGGAGAATGCGAAAGGGTTCGATACCATGAGGGTGAGTGCAAACGAGGAAAGGTCAGACTATTCGGGGCTGATTCTCGCGATGCACTTCGACGATTTCCACTGCGGCTAGATGCACAACTAGAGATCTCGCGCCCCCGTCCAAGTGCACCAGTATAGTCAAACTCTCCTGAATTGCTTCCGCAACGAAAAGACCTCGAACCGGATGCAATCTCCGATTCGAGGTCCTGAATTCTGTCTCTTTAAAACGCGATCAGTTATTCGAAGAAATACTATTTCTAGGAATTCGTGGTGTCGTCGGAGAGTTAAGTCTGAAATGCGGATGCCATTTCCGAGAGCTGCGAGTCGAACATGTCGGTGACACGTCGAAGTCCAGCGCCGGCCACCTTCGTCGATTCGACTTCGCGGCTCGTCTCTTCGGCGATCAAATTCACGTCGTGGATACTCTTGCTGACTTCGCGCGCTGCGACCACTGTCTCTTCGACGCTGTTCGCGACAGAGGACGTTCGCTCAGCGGCTTCGGCCAATTGATGCGTCACGATGTGAATGGTGCTGCGTTGATGCTCTACAGCTTCCGAGGCCAAGTTCATCCCCGAATTGATCCTGTCGATCACCGTCTCGATCTCGGTCATTGCGTCTACCACAACGGACGAGATGTTCTGGATCGATTCAATACGGCGTCGAATCTCATTAGTCGCATTGGCTGTTTGATTGGCAAGCTGTTTGACTTCGGTCGCGACCACAGCGAAACCTTTACCTGCCTCGCCTGCACGGCTCGCTTCAATGGTTGCGTTGAGTGCGAGCAAGTTGGTTTGGTCTGCAATGTCGCGAATGACACCGATGATTTCACCGATTCCGTTGGCCGCTTGCTCCAGTTCACGGATTTGTTTTGTTCCATTTCCAGCGAGCTGACGAGCATGCTGGGCAACGTTTGCGGATTCTTGCGTGCTCGAAGTTACTCGATCGGTACTTTCGATGATTTCGCTTGCCGCACCAGCCACTGCTTGGACCGTCGAGCTCACGTCGCGAAGCGAGGATCGCATAGACTCGAGCGCTTGGCTCATCTGTTCCGAAGCAGCGGAAACGGTTCGGCTGCGCGAGGTGGTTTCGGTGGCAGCGTTTTGCATTCTTGCGGCGGTTGTTCCCAACTCGCTCGACACCGATTCCAACTCTTTAGAGCTGCGTCGCATGTTACCGATCAAAGCTTTGGTTTGTTTCGCGATCGTATTGATCCCGATTTGCAGCTTTCCTATCTCATCCTTGCTCGTCACTGCAATGTCTTGCCGCAAGTCTCCTTGCAGAAGCTTGGAGAAGGCTCGTGTTACTTCTTGAATCGGATTGATCACCGAGCGATTGAGTACGAACACAAGGACGACACATGCGGCAACGCTTGCAAGTCCAACCAAGGCGAATCCTTTCAGAGTCGCAGCGTAGGCGCGTTGATCAGCTTGGTCGAGAGATTGGATAATCTCAAATGCTCCGTGCAGATCGCCGGAGGCCAGGTTTTCCATTCGGTGACCGGTCGGATCCAATCCATCTTTGTTTCCCCAGAGCTCTTCGGAAAGCTTGGGGCTACCGTGGCACATAATGCACTCTTGCGAGAGCTTGATGGGGCGGAAGTAACGAATTTCGTTCTTGCTATGGTCGAGCTCAAAGTACTCGTTTTTGCCAAGCGCCAATTGATCGAGAGCTCGCATCTCCACTTCATCAGGTTCATTGTCAGGATTGCGTGCACCTCGGCGTGGGGTCTTAAATCGATATCCACCTTCTTTGGCTCTTAGCATGACTGCTTCCCAAGCCGCGACGATGGGGACCGCTCCCAAAATTCGCTCGACCTTGCCCTCTTTGGCCCAATCGCTGACTACCTTTTGATCAAAGACGCCGAGCTTCCATTTCTCCTCCATACCGTGACGGACCGACTCCGCCATATCGACCACCCGTCGCGCTTGGGAGATCGTGTCTTCCTGTGCGGCCGTCCTAACTTCGCTTCGGAATAGGGACATGAACCCTACTCCCACACCTAGTAGCATCAAGGCTACGATGGTAACCAACTTTGGACGGATGCCCAGGTCATTGAATCTTCTTAGAAACCCCATGATGGACTCATTTCAAACGAACACTTTTCAATCAATCGGTGTCATGAGTCAGAGGACCGCGCATAAGATGCGATCAAGGTTCAGATCACCGTACTAGCGGAACTATTCACCGCTTTTGTGACCTGTCAAAAATGCGCAGGGGACTTTGCACACTTTATGCGGCAAAGCGCAAAGCAAAGAAGAGGGAAAGGTACTCTTGAAGTGATCTGCTATGACTCCGCTTATCAAGCAGAGAAAATGGTGAGTTTCATTAAAGCGATTTCCTTCATTTCGTTTGTTAGCCAATGTGTCTCTTGGTTCACCTTGTATGTGACACCATAGCACACGTGAGACACAACGCTGCGCTGAAACTGTTATTTTGCAGGATGTGCAAGGTGTGGTTCTGTGCAAGGGATTCGGGGAACTGCAAGAGGTGCAAATGGCTTGGCTTTCAACCTTGGCCATCAGTCGCTCACCATAGCAACCGACTCAACGGTCGTATCGCGCGAGACCTCGTTGTAGCTGAGGATCCTGATGTTGGGGAGTGTGTCTTGTGTGATTTGCCGCAAAGGGACCCGAATCTTGGGGCTGACCAAGACGCATAACGTACGACCTTGCTGCTCCAGTTTTTTGAGTCCTTCTGCAATCTTCTGGCATGTCTTCTGGATGGTTTCAGGCGCCATGCGAATGAAGATCCCGCGATCGGTCTGTTCTGCACCAGCTGCGATACGGTCTTCCATCGCCGGATCCAACGTTACCACTTTAAGGACACCCGCATTGTCGCGGTAGCGATGAGAAATCGTTCGTGCCAGTCGGTGGCGCACATACTCGGTCAACCAAATCGGATCCTTGACGCGATGAGCAAAGTCTCCAAGCGTTTCGAGGATTAATCCAAGCTGACGAATCGGAACATCCTCGCGAAGCAGGTTTTGAAGAACTTGTTGAACGTCGGATAGTTTCATCAAGTTCGGGATCAATTCTTCGACAACGGTAGGTGCCCCTTTCTTGAGCTGATCGATCAGTTGCTTGGTGACCTCGCGAGTCAGCAGTTCTTCGGCGTGGCGACGAGCGGTTTCTTGAACATGCGTTGCTAGCACTGCAGCGCACTCAGCGACTTGATAGCCGTAGATCTCCGCTTGTTGACGTTGCCTTGGTTCGATCCAAAAGGCGCGCTTGCCGAATGCAGGGTCGGTCGTCTCATCCCCTTGAATGGCTCCCAGCGTCAATCCGCTATCGATTGCCAGCAGACGGTCCGGTCGCAACATGCCTGTGGCGATGCGGTTTCCGTTCATGGAAAGCTCGTAGGAGTACTCCGGTAGGCTCATTCTGTCTTTGATACGAACCATCGGCAGCAAAATCCCCATCTCGCTCGCTAAGGTTGCGCGGACCGTCGAGATTCGCTTCATCAAATCACCGCCGCGATTCGGATCGGCCAATGGAATCAGTTTGGCGCCGAGTTCCAGTCGCATTGGATCGACTTCAAGATAGTCCTCCGCCTTCTTTTCAGGGGGGGCTTCTTTCTTCGATGCGTTCTCTGCTTGTTTCTTGGCCTCTTCCTTGATCGATTCCCTTTTCACTTGCTTCTTCATCATCACCGCCAGACCGATACATCCGATGCCCATCGATAGCATCGGTAGCGTTGGAAGCGCGGTGAAGATCAGCATGATCAGAAAGACGCCGGAGATGATCAGAGCTTCTGGACGTGAAAAGATCTGCTTGAGAAAGTCATTCGAGAAGTTTGACTTCTGTGTGCTACGAGTTGTTAACAAGGCTGCGGCCAAGGAGATCAGAAACGCAGGGACTTGGCTGACCAGTCCATCGCCAATCGTGAGTTTGGAGTAAACGGATGCTGCTTGAGCAAGCGTCATACCCGAATACGCATAGCCCATGTACAGCCCGCCGAACAAGTTGATCATGGTGATGACGATACCTGCGATCGCATCGCCTCGTACGAACTTGGATGCACCGTCCATCGCTCCATAGAAATCGGCTTGTTTGGTGATTTCTTCTCGGCGACGTTGCGCTTCCTTTTCATCGATAGCTCCAGCGCTCAAATCCGCGTCGATCGCCATCTGTCTCCCCGGCATCCCGTCCAAGGCGAATCGCGCGGCAACTTCACCGATCCGCGATGCTCCCTTGGTGATCACGATAAAGTTGATCAAGAAGATGATTACAAAGAGAATGATCCCAACCTCGATCGAATCGCCCGAAACAAACTCTCCGAACGCGCGGATGACGTCTCCTGCGGCATCCAGTTCTTCGTCACCGGCTTTGGTCAGAATCAGTCGTGTCGTTGCCAAGTTCAGAACCAAGCGCGAAAGGGTTGTCGCGACGAGCATGGCTGGAAATATGTTGAACTCAAGCGGGGATTGGATGTAGATGGTCGTGAGGAGTACGATCACCCCGATCGCAATATTGGCAGAGAGGAGAACGTCGAGGAGCGTCGGGGGTAAGGGGACGAGAATGACGACCAGACAAGCGATGATACCGATGGGTACGATCGCATCTGTGTAGCGTTCTAGACCTCGCAACCAATTGCCCATGACGATCCATCCCATTGAGACTTGAAGAATTCCCGCAAGAATTCGGAAAGTAGCTGGGATTCTTGCGGGATGTCTATATCGGTTTCGGCATTGGATTTGTAATGTAGAGCCGACAGGTCGCTTCCTCGGATCGAAGCTGGACCATTTGACTGCTAGCAAACGCGATTTACACCACTAGGAATGTCCTCGGCCGATCCCGCAATCAACGCATACCCCTCATGGGCTCCCAGATTTTGGCACGGAATGCCGTCGAAGGTTTGGTTCCGTCATCTGGCTCGCAATCGTTTCCAATTTGATTGGAACCGACTTCATATCGTTTTGGGCGTGAGTTGCTTCATGCCTGGATCGGATCTCCTTTCGCTGCTGCAACATCTTCTGTTCGGTAAAGCGATCGCCAAGGCGCAGCTTGCCGCTCCTCCCCTTTTTGTTTTGGGACATTGGCGAAGCGGAACGACCTTGCTACACGAGCTTTTGACGCTCGATACGAAATTCGCTTCGCCGACCACGTTTGAATGCTTCGCGCCCTCCCACTTTCTCCTTACCGAAGGGCTCGTGACGCGATTCGGAGGATGGTTGCTCCCAAATAAACGCCCGATGGACAACATGAAGGCGGGGTGGGCTCTGCCGCAGGAAGACGAATTCGCATTGATGAACCTCGGAGCGCCGACTCCTTACGCGCACATCATGTTTCCACAGCATGATTTCGTCGACGAGAACACGCTTAGCAGCGAGGAATTCACGCCTGAACAACTGCATCAGTGGAAGCGATTGTTCGATTGGTTCCTAAGAGCTCTCACTTATAAAAGTAGCAAGCCCCTCATCTTAAAGAGTCCGCCTCACACGGGGCGCATTCAGATTTTGCGGGATATGTACCCAGATGCCAAATTCATTCATATCGCGAGAGACCCTCGCAAACTCTATCCTTCGACGATGAAGCTCTGGAAGTCACTGGAGGCGGTGCAAGGTTTGCAGCGTCCGACCGATCCACAAAGACTTTCGGAGTTCGTCTTGCGATCGCTTGAGTCGATGTATCGATCGTTCGAAGCGGGACGCAGGGATTTGCCCGAATCGCAAATTATCGACGTTCGGTATGAGGAGCTAGTCGCAAACCCGGTCGAAGTCATCGGAAGGATTTATCGACAGCTCAATATCGGCGACTTCGAGTCCGTTCGAGGGGCCTTGATGGCGCGGTCCGATTCGGAAAAGGAATATCAAACGAACCGATTTGGGCTTGAGCCCGAAATCGAAGAACTCGTGATGTCTCGCTGGAGTTCCTACGCCGAACGCTATGGTTACAAAGCCTAGCGACCCAGTCCTCGTGGAGTTAGTCCCAGCTACCGCGTTGCTGACCTTTAAGTCCAAAGAGCGACCAGGAGAATAACCAACGCGATCGTACCGCAAATCGCTTTGAGCAATGTACCGAGGAGTTTCCCCCATAAGGCTCCCCAACCGATCCGGATCGCGAGATCCCATTCTTTACCATCCCATCGCTCACCCGCGACCGCGCCGCTGAAAGCCCCCAAGCCTCCAAAGAAAAGAGCGGCGAGCAAGCTTCCGATGATGGGAATCGGCATACCAACGAAAAGCCCGACGACGGCTCCGACTACCGAACCGAGCAGCGCGAGCACGCTTCCCTTGCGAGAGCCACCCAATTGGTTAACACCCGCTGCTCCCGCAAAGAACTCGACGACTTCTCCCGCAACGGCAAGCAGGAAGATACTCCCCAACGCGATGACCTCGACTCCCATAGAGTGTTCGTCCGGGGAGAAGTAGGCGACCCCTGCTGCCAAGGCTAGCAAACCCCAATTGCCTGGCATTCCCAGCAAGGTGAGTATCCAAAGGCTTGCGGCGAGCAATGATAAAAAAAGGATAAGCAACCAAATCACTTGCGGTCTCCGATGGGGTGCTCCAACGTGTTTACAAATCGGACAAGGAGATCTGCAAGGCTGGAAGATAGGGGCGAATGGGTTAGTGAAAATTCGAACAATTCAGACGGTTCTTGGGTCTATGTTTGGAACTCGAGTCACAAATTCGGTATTATTGAGGCGAAGTTTTCGATCGCAACCCTAGGCGTCTAGCGCCACAGAATCGTGCAGATTCTTTAGCGCTTCGTGCTTGGGGACATCGTGGCACGAGGTTTGGCATTCGGCAGAATTTCCTTACCGGGAGAAGTCAGGATGGGCGATAGCTCTTCATTGGATTGTAGCGTTTTGGTTTTGAACCGATTCTACATGGCGGTTCGCGTTATCGACGTGCGCCGAGCGATGACGCTTCTGTATCGTGGTTGTGCCGAAGTCATTACGATCGACGAAGACCAATACTCGAATTACGATTTCGAGAGTTGGTGCGAATTATCGGAATTGCAAGCGCTTGAAAAGCAATCGGACGAAGACTTCCTTAGGACTCCGACGCGCGAGTTAAAGGTCCCACGCATCGTGCGTTTGGTCCTTTACGATCGGATCCCGAAGTCGACCGTTCGATTCAATCGAAAGACTCTCTTCGCACGCGACGGCTATCGATGCCAGTACTGCGGCCAGACCCGACCGATGAGCCAACTCAGTTTGGATCACGTGGTCCCGCGATCGCAAGGAGGTAAAACAACTTGGGAAAATGTTGTTTGCTCCTGTTTGAACTGCAATAGCAAGAAAGGTGGTAGGACCCCCAGTCAAGCTAGTATGAAGCTGCTTACCGTTCCGGTTCGCCCCCAATCCAATCCAGGAATAGGTATCACCCTCAAGGATCCTCGCTACGAGTCTTGGAAGACCTTCCTCACCCCTAACGTAGCCAGTTAAGCCACGCATCGTCGTGCGGTCGTCCTCGACCGCTCTGAAGTGCCAAACGTTTCGGCAGGTTCCAGAAGCCTCCTATCGTCAGACGCGATTCGCAGAACTATCGGTGCATCGAGGTGCAATGAACATGCTTTTCCAGCCACCGTTTACTGGAATCGATTGACCGTTCACGAATCGGAATGCTGGGCTGCATAGCGCGACAATGACATCGGCAACATCTTCCGGGCTCCCCCATCGCGCCATTTGCGATTCTCCAATGGCCCGGTCATTCCATCCCGATTCCGTCTGCTCGCCCCATTCCGTTCGAATCCAACCGGGAGAGACGCAGTTCACGCGAACGCGCGGAGCCAGGGTCAGCGCTAAGCTTTTCGAGAAGGCCTCCACGGCTGCTTTGGTAGCGCAAAAATATTGGCCGCTATCCCCTTCAAAGCCCTTCGACGATTGATCCCATCCGATATGGACGATGGAGGGGGGGAAGGTCCTCGGGGGTTGCGCTATCATCCGCGCACCGACTTGACGGCTCAGTTGAATGGTCGCCTCGACATCGGTTCTCCAGAGCCGCTCAAGCTTTTCGTTAAAGCTCCAATCGCGAGCGTCTCCGGTAAGCACATCGGCACCTGCGCAGTGGACCCAAGCGTCGACGTAGCCAAACCATCCAAAAGCCGCATCGACAAACGCTTGACGCGACGGCTCGCGGCATACATCCGCCATGATGACTTTGCAATTCGAGCCGGCTTGGTTTCGAACTGTAAGTGAAGTTTGCTGCGCCCCCAGCCAATTCGATCGGCCATGGAGAACGACATGCGCGGAGGCGTTCGCAAATGCGAGGGCAGTTGCTCGGCCGATACCAGAGGATGAGCCCGTGACGACAACCACGTAGGGAGACGAGTTCGCGTTGGATTGCAACACAGATCCTTGAGCTTGTTCCTCTCCGACGGATGGCTTTTCGATTGGAATGGGCTCGCTGGTCAATCGTCACCTTCGATGGCCGGCGACTCGTAGTTGAATTCTTGCCACTTCACCGCTTGGTCCATTGGCTCGATTCGCAGTACCAGCGCACCGTTTTGAAATACGCGAACGGTTCCGCTCGATTGGCTTACCACGATAGCGATGGCTTTGGTGCGTTGCGAAATGGCGGCGCCAGCCCAGTGCCGCGATCCAAGCCCTTTCGAGAGTTGCAAATTCTCGTGAAGCACCTCGATGATCTGCCTGGAGCGTTCGACCACCGCATCCGGAGAGACGACAAAGGCGCCGTCCATTTGGGCAATCTCTTTGATGTCTTCACGAACGCGTGGGTCATGAAGATTGCGAGACTTTCGGCCGTAGCCTTTGAGAGGATCAAAGCCGCTGTCTTTGCAGTGCTGAAGAACTTTGCGCGTATCGCCGACGATAAACATCGTCCCGACCTTCTTGCCTTCGCGGCCTTCTCGGCCGATGGCCACGGCCAGATCGATCACAATTTTTAAGTTGTTGAGAGGAACCGAGCTTTCCAGACGCTGTAGGTCCCGGCTGGTAAAGCGTCGCATCCGTTCATCAAGCCGGATAATGGAGATGGAATCGACCCGATTCACCTCAAACCCGCAGTAGACAGCGATCACATCGCAATGACTTGCCAAGAGTTCGTCCGCGACGGCTTCGATCAAAGCGTGTTGAAGCCGTTCGAGAAGAGGGGAATCCTCTTTGTTGAGGACGAGCGGGATGAGGCCATATTTGTCCGCACCGGCCAAATCCTCTTGTCGGTCGGTCGCGACCAGGACCCTTTTAATTTCGGGAGGAATCAACTCGCGGAGGCGTTCCCAGTCCGTAGCCGCATCGAGCAAAAACAGGATCGCGTCGGCTTTGACCGCGCAAGCCAAGTTGCCAGCCGCTTCCGTAACACTAGCAAATTCCCGCGTAAACTTTTGGAGGGTCATGCCAATCCCGGGGCGCAGAAGGAGTAAAAATTGTCGGAAGACCGCTCTCCGCGACCCATGTCGACCATCCTGCTAGTGTAATTTCCCAGCGTTTTTTCATCAATCGGGGCGACCACCTCCAAATTTGACATTGCCACCCGCAACGTCGTGGATATACTCCCCTTCCCCTGTGGATGGACCGATCCCTCTGCCGATAATGCTTTGGAACCCTCGGTTCGAACCTGTCCGTTTATTTCGTTGAATTTTAGGTGGATCATGTCCAAGGCCTGTGAGGTTTGTGGCAAGTCAGCATCGGTTGGCAACCAAGTAGAAACACGCGGTAAAGCAAAGTACTTGGGCGGTGTTGGTACCAAGATCACCGGGATCACCAAGCGTCGCTTCACCCCCAATTTGCAAAACATCAAAGCGTCGCTCCCAAGCGGTGAAGTTCGTTCGATGCGTGTTTGCGTTCAGTGCATTCGCAGCGGCCGTATCCGCAAAGCCGTTCGAAACAAGCCATTTGCTTTGCCTAGCTAGCTAACCCGCTAAATGATTTGTGTCCCGATTTTTTCGTCATGAGCATCGGACCCGCAATGGGTGCGGCGAACAGGCGCTCGGGACATGTTGCAACAGGGCAGTCAATTCCCTGCGGTTAGTTGCTAGAGACAGAATCAATACCTGCTCCGCGATTGCGAAAGCAGGTTTTTTTATGGGTTCAGAAGAATAGTGTATACTGTGATCCTGCGAACGACACGTCTCCCAACCCACCTGATTCGCACCCTGTCCATGTTCTAAACCCCCCTACCCCTGTTCTGAGCAAGGTGACGCAATGTCTCTCACGATCGATGATGTTCGGCGAGTCGCCAACTTGGCACGGCTGGAGTTCAACGAAGCCGAGCTTGCCGAGATTACTGCGCAGCTCTCCAAGGTGGTTACGCTCGTTGATGAGCTAGCGACGGCCAATACGGATGGTGTCGATCCAATGGTGCACGCGATTGAGCTCGCAAATATCTTGGCAGCGGACACTCCAAAAGCCTCGCTTTCCCGGGCCGAAGCAATCAAAAACGCTCCCTCCGCCGACGACGAATGCTTCCGCGTTCCGGCAGTTCTGGGGTGATGTGTGTGGTCGCTTAGGGCGTTTCTCAATACAGACACTCCCGCCCTGGCCAAGCTTTGGGGGCTGCACCACGCCTCGATTCATTCCTTGGCTGCTTGTCCGGTCCATATCTGGGACACGTGTGTTTTATCGAAGCCGTATTTCAACGCCGAGCAACTTGTTCTGGCGATCGATGAGCTCCGCAACCCCGTCGGGTTTGTTCATTACGGATTCGTCGGCGACCGGGATCTTCAATCACAAAGCAAAGATCATGCGGCTGTACATCGAATCTGTGTCACACCTGGCCCCGGCGAAGATGCCATCGCATCGCAGTTGCTTCAGCATGCCGACCAAGATTTGCGATCGTTAGGTGCAAAGACTTGTTCGGCTCTTGGGGGCGGAGATCGGAGCGGTTTCTATCTGGGAATCGCCGATGGCGATAACTTGATGGGCCTGTTTGCAAACGACTTCAAAACACAACGGTGGCTCACTGATGCGGGGTTTGCGCCGGTGCGTCCTACGGAGTGCTGGGAGTTGGATTTGTCGTTGTTTCGTCCTCCCATGGACCGCATGCAGATTCAGGCAAGAAGAACGTGTACGATCGGTCGGATGTTGGATGAAGACTACGACCATTGGTGGACCAGCACGGTTCTGGGACACTGCGAGCAAACGCGTTTTCATTTGATGATCAAATCACCACCGAGCTTGGCGGGCGTTGTCTCGTGCTGGCATCCGGATCCCAGCATCGTCGGTCTTGATTCGAGTGTCGTTCGTATGGTTCTCATGGATCTGCCGGAAACCGTCGAAGCCCAGGAGCAGTACACCTACTTGCTCGCCGAATCCCTTCGCCAACTTCAGCAAGAACGGAAACGTTTGGTGCGAGTCGTCGCATCAGCAAATCAGCAACGTATCGTGTCTTTGCTGCATCGGCTTGGATTTCGATCCGTTGAGCACGGGCTGCTTTTTGAGAAAGCGTACGAAGCGGGGGTGTCGGCGTTTCGGTGAGACACCGGAGTGCTTGCGCACTTCCGTTCATGGGACACCGGAGTGCTTGCGCACTTCCGTTCATGGGACACCGGAGTGCTTGCGCACTTCCGTTCATGGGACACCGGAGTGCTTGCGCACTGCCGTTCATGGGGCACGGGAGTTCTGGCGCACTGCTGTTTGCGGGGGACTTAGGCTAAGAGGGGTTTGATGACGTTGCCGTGGACGTCGGTGAGACGATAGTCTCGGCCTTGGAATCGATAGGTCAGTTTGGTGTGATCGAACCCTAGCAGATGCAGCCATGTCGCTTGCATGTCGTGAACATGCACGGGGTTCTCGATAACACCAAAACCAAGTTCATCGGTCGCACCGTACTCGAAACCACCCTTGGTACCTCCGCCCGCCATGAACATGGTAAAGCAATCGGGATAGTGATCTCGACCCAATATGTCTCCTTTCGCTGTTCGACCTTCGCGAAAGGGGGTGCGACCAAACTCGCCACCCCAGATGATCAAGGTTTCGTCGAGCAAGCCTCGTTGCTTTAGATCGCGGATAAGTGCAGCAACCGGTCGGTCCATCGTTTCGCACTTCTTCGTCAATCCATCGCGAATGTCTTCAGCCGGGCCTGTGCCGTGAAAATCCCATCCCCAATCGAACAATTGGACGTACCGAACCCCCGACTCGACCAGTCGACGCGCTAGCAAGCAGTTATTGGCCAAACTCGATGCTCCCACTTTTGCACCGTAGTCATCCAGCGTTTGCCGCGATTCGCGGGAAATGTCCATAACTTCTGGGACGCTGGTCTGCATCCGAAACGCTAACTCATATTGCGCTATGCGTGTTTGTGTCTCGGGATGCCCCATCTCCTCCATTTGAAATTGGTTGAGTTGGTTCAAAGCATCCAGCGTTTTGCGTCGCAGCGCGCGGCTCATCCCCGGGGGATCGGATGCGAACAACACTGGGTCTCCTTGCGATCGGCACTGAACCCCTTGATAAACGCTCGGCAAGAACCCGCTACCAAACGAACTCTTACCACCGTTGGGTTGAACGCCGCTGCTGATCAACACGACGAACGCGGGTAAATTCTCGTTTTCGCTCCCCAAGCCATAGGTTACCCAAGATCCAAAGGAAGGGCGGCCACTCCGCGGCGAACCTGTGTAGACCAACAGTTCCGCTGGCGCATGATTGAACTGGTCGGTGTGCATGCTGTGGACCATGCACAACTCGTCCGCGACTCCCTGCAAATGAGGTAGGCAATCGCTAAGGAGCATACCACTTTTTCCTGAAGGAATGAATTTGTGGCGAGTCCCCAACAGCTTAGGGGTCCCCTTCGTGAAGGCAAATTCCTTGCCAGCCAGCACCGACTCGGGCGCATCCTGCCCGTCGAGCTCAATCAGCTTAGGCTTGTAATCGAACAGATCGAGATTCGGGGGGGAACCGGTCATGTGCAAGTAAATAACATGCTTGGCTTTAGCCGGAAAATGGGGCGCACGGGTCATGCTCTCGGCTGTGTTGCCGAAGGCTTTGTCTCCCAAGAGACCTTGTAGTGCCAATGCCCCCATTCCTCCCGAAGCGGCTCCGAGGAAGTATCGACGCGTTTGCAATGAAAGATTTCGAAGTGCTGGTGAGGTCATGGCTTCATCAAAAATTCGTCGAGGTTCAGAACGACATTACACAGGGCTGTCCAAGCGGCAAGTTCGTTTGGAGATGCACCCGAAGGTAGCGGCCCCAGTGGCTCCGTAGCAAGCTTCGTTGCGAGCTCCGGTGCATTGTCTAGTTCGGAAAGGGCGTCGTTTAGCAGCTCTCGCAAGGCATTGATTTCGGAGGCCCGAGGCTCTCGCGCGAGCGTCCATTCGAATACTTTCCCTAGCCGAGATTCGAAGCTTTGATCGGGGGAATCCCAAAGAACAGCGCGTCGCGCCAAACCCTGCGCTGCCTCGATAAAGACGGGATCGTTGAGTGTTACCAAGGCTTGTAGGGGCGTGTTCGTTCGGTCTCGTTTCAACACACATACTTCCCGATTAGGGGCATCGAACGTTGCCATGGAAGGATAGGGATTCGATCGCCTCCATTGGGTGTAGAGCGCTCGTCGAAATCGATTCTCACCTTTGCTCGTTTCCCAGTCGGTCTTGCTGCCGAACGCTGCATTCAGCCCCATGCTCGGCTGCATCGGACGAACCGGCGGGCCGAACATACGATGGGACAGTAAACCAGCGGCTTCTAACGCCATGTCGCGAATCTGTTCCGCACTGGCGCGGAACCGAGGGCCACGAGAAAGGTAGACGTTCTCTGGATCCTCTTCGAACCGTTCGGCCGACACCGTCGATGATTGTTGATAAGTCCTGGACAAAACCAGATAACGGAGGAATTTCTTCGTATCCCAATTCAGCTCGATCAGTTTGAGAGCCAAGTGATCCAGCAGTTCCGGGTGGGTTGGCAAATCTCCCTGCGATCCGAACTCTTCGCTTGTCCGCACAATTCCCGTGCCAAAAAGGTACTCCCAATAGCGATTGGCGATCACTCGAGGGGTCAGAGGATTGTCCTCTTGCACCAGCCACTTTGCTAAATCCAAACGGGTCAGCGGAGTAGCTTGTTCTTTGCGGACTCCTTTGTACGGATGAAATGCAACGGGGAGTCCAGGTCCGACTTTGTCGCCATGAACTCGGTAATTGCCTCGTAACTGGACAAATGTCTCTCGTTGCTTGCTGGTCTCCAAGTCCCGCATGACAGGGACTGTTGTCTCCGGTTTGGTCTGTTCAAGCAGCTTTTGTAGCCGAGCCAATTCTCTTCGTTCTGGTTCCCGCTCCGGTGCGATCTCGCGAGCATAGTAGCTGTGAAGGTGCGATGCTTCTTCCGCAGTTCGATTTTCTGCCGATTTTTGAACAAGTGATTGCACTTTTTCAGGCAGCTGCAGCCACTCCATCAGTCGCGAGTCCTCACTCCTCCTAACGACGATCGCTCCGGTCGCCGCTTGCTCCTTCGCTTGCTGAAGTTTCATTTGGAGGGAAAGCGTTGCCGGAAAGGAAATCTTCTCGCTCGCTTTGCCCGCCTTGTCGTTGGCGACAGCCAAGACCAGTCGGTTCTTACCATCGGATTCCGCACCGACAGTCCAGCTGGTCTGTGGCTTTCCATCGATGACTTTGGCAGCTTCGGTCGTTCCATTCTCTCCTTGGACGATAGCGAGCGACCAAGGTAGAACCAGCGACGGGAAAGTTTGTATCTCATGGGAAGCGGCACCTTTCTCAATGCGATACTCGCTGATGACATCTCGGTCATTCGTGAGCACCTTGACGATCGCGCCGCTCAATCGATCCTCAAGCTTGTTGTCTGTTCGATTCCATATCACGACTTTGTCGACCGGGGCTGGCTCTGCGAGCTCTACTTCCCACCATGGGGCGGCAGACTTCTCGGTATGGGTCACTGAATTCTTGTTGTAGTCGCCGTCGGTTTTGCCATCGATGGCTCTTGAGGCAACTCCGCCAAACCCTTCACTCGATTGGCTCGCTTTTCCAAGCTTGGCGATGTTCTCGGCACCACGAAAGACTTGAACCTCCGCGAGCGAAAGGATCTTCTCCTCTCCCGGCAATTCGATTCGGACGAAGCGAGCCAGTTGTGAGGTGGCTTGTTCGCTTCGCACGACACCTTGCACTTCGCTAATCTTGAGCCCGGCGAGTCCTTTCATTTCCAACGCGAGGCCTTGCAATTGCTTCAATTCCTCTTGGTTTGCAATCGTCCAGTCGATTTCGATTTGGTTCGTATCGGGGCCTTTGTTCCACGCGATGGCTCCATCATCTTGAATGGTCAGATCTTTGGATGCGTCCTTGGCAAGGCGATCCGGCTTGTAAACGTTCCACTGGATGCTGGGTTGGAGACGAGCCTCCCAGTTTCTCTGCGAGTCGACCCATTGTGGTTCGGGCTTGTCCAGTTCGCGATGAAGTCTTTCGATTTGCTGTTTCCAGCTGTCCATCTGTTCTCTCTGCTCGGGGGTGTACCAAGCGAGCGTCGGGCTTTCATCTGTTCTGTCGGCATCCTGCGACTGATTGAAAATGGAAAAAACTTCAAAGTACTCCTTTTGCGAGATTGGATCGTACTTGTGGCTATGGCATTGCGCGCAAGCCATTGTGACCCCCATCCAGACCGACATCGTTGTATTGACGCGATCGACGATGGCGACGTTTCGAAACTCTTCGTCGTTCGTTCCACCTTCGTTATTGGTAAGGGTGTTGCGATGAAATGCGGTCGCTACCAATTGATCTTCGGTGGGATTGTCGAGCAGATCACCTGCTATTTGCTCGATTGTGAATTGATCAAATGGCATGCCATGATTGATGGCTCGGATCACCCAGTCGCGATAGCCCCAGATGGTTCGCTGCGGGTCATCTGCGTAACCAGCGGAGTCAGCATATCGGGCTAGATCAAGCCACTTGCGGCCCCAATGTTCGCCGAAAGCTGGCGAAGCCAAAAGTGCATCGACTCGTTTTTCGAAGGCATCTGGTTCGAGATCCGTTACGAACGAATGGAGTTCATCAAGACTGGGAGGGAGCCCGATAAGATCCAGGTAGACTCGTCGAAGAAGCGTTGCGCGATCTGCTTGTTGAGAAGGAGTCCATTTTCGTTCCGCTAATCGATCTAGGACGTAGGAGTCGATGGGAGAAGCCGGCCATTGGCTCCACTCATTCGACGCTTTTGATGGAAGAGGCGGGCTGGTCACTTGGACATTGTCAAACGACCAATGCTTAGAATAGGTA
The DNA here is from genome assembly GCA_025459245.1 of Pirellula sp. Lineage (GTDB taxonomy): Bacteria > Planctomycetota > Planctomycetia > Pirellulales > Pirellulaceae > JBKCUI01. The sequence continues at coordinate 3,412 of JALOQZ010000023.1, read as the reverse complement.
GCTCCCGAGTCGATCCATTTTTTCAGCGTCGCCACCTCCTCTACTGTCAGTCGGGCGCCGAATTCCGGAGGTGGCATTCGTTCGCTTTCGTCATGACTCAATACCCTTCGAATCATCTCCGATTCGGAGGATTTTCCAGGAACGATCGCGGCGATGCCTGAATCCGCAGGGGACTGCGCGCTTTCCAGCGAATCCAGCCGCAAGCCAGACTCGATCTTCTCCTCGTCTGGGCCATGGCAGGCAAAGCAACGGTTGGACAAAATCGGGCGCACTTCTCGCTTGAAGTCCACGACCGATGTGCGAGCGGACTCCGAATCTGGAGGATTCTCTCCGAAGCTTGCGTTGGAAAGGAGGATGGTTGAAAACCAAAACGCCAGGACTGCGTAACGGATGATCATAGTGGCGGAAGGCGGGATGGTACGGGGGCAAACGGGCTCCTTCATTTTATCCCATGCGGTTCCATGGATTCCAGGCAAGCGTTTAAATGTTCGTAAAAACCTCTCAGGTCTCCTCAGGCACTGGGCGACTATTGAGCCGACGAATTGAGGGGACGAATCCGCTATGGCTCGCCCTCTCCTGGCATGCTTGCTTCCTATCCGTTTCATGTCTGTTCGCAAACGGGTGCGGTGTTTCGGCACAAAATCCCCAACCTGGCGCTGTCCAGTTGGCCGTGCAAAGGTAAAGTACACCTCGCCCCTAACCCACGAATGCTATGACAGTCGATATCCAACGCATCCGAGATACGATTACCCCATTCATTGGGGATTTGGAACAAGTTCGCTTTGAGGTCCGAAAGGTTTTGGTCGGACAGGATGCGATGCTGTCGCGGCTTCTGATCGCCCTTCTCACCGGCGGACATGTCCTGCTCGAAGGGCTCCCGGGGCTGGCGAAGACCACGGCGATCAAAGCTTTGGCAGGCGCGATTCAGTGCGATTTTCAACGCATTCAGTTCACGCCCGATCTTCTTCCTGCGGATTTGATCGGCACGATGATTTACAACCCAAAGGATGGGGCGTTCGGAACCCGGAAAGGTCCCATCTTCGCCAATTTGATCCTCGCGGATGAAATCAATCGGGCTCCTTCCAAGGTGCAGTCTGCTTTGCTGGAAGCCATGCAAGAGCACCAAGTAACCATCGGCGACACTACATACCCGCTGGAAGAGCCCTTTCTGGTCCTCGCCACTCAAAACCCGATCGAGCAGGAGGGGACATATCCACTGCCTGAGGCGCAGGTCGATCGATTCATGCTAAAGGTTGTGGTAGGGTACCCAAATAAGGATGAAGAGAAAAAAGTCATCAATGCAGCGATGGATTCAACGCAACCGAAAGTGTTGCCGGTGCTTCAGCCGAGCAGGCTGTTGGAGATGAAGTCGGCTGTCCACCTTGTTTATCTAGATGACAAAATCAAAGACTACGTTCTCGATTTGGTCGCTGCGACACGCGAACCAGAACGGTTTAGGCTGCCGAAACTCAAGCCCTTGATCCAGTGCGGAGCATCGCCGCGAGCATCGATCAGTCTGTGCGTCGCGGCCCGAGCGAACGCCTTTTTGTCTGGTCGAGCTTTTGTCACCCCTCAAGATGTCAAAGAGATTGCCCTAGAGGTCATGCGACATCGGATCCTGCTGACTTACGAAGCGGAGGCTGAGGAGAAGACGGCCGATGATATTGTTCATCAGATTCTGGAAGCAGTCCCCGTTCCTTGAGAGCCAACATGGCAGCACGCGAACTCGACGAAATTTTGCGAGAAGTTCGCCGCGTGCAAATTCAAGCGCGACGGCAAGTCAACGATCTATTGGCCGGTGAATACGCAAGTGCATTCAAGGGCCGAGGAATGGAATTCGAGTCCGTTCGCGAGTACGTGCCGGGCGATGACATCAGAACCATCGATTGGAATGTCACCGCTCGATCCGATGTTCCGTTTATCAAGACGTTTCGCGAAGAGCGTGAGTCGACGATTGTCATCGCCGTTGACGTCTCCGCGTCCAGCGCGTTTGGGACCGCGATTCGTTCCAAACTCGATCTTGCGATCGAGGTGGCCGCGGTGCTGATGTTCACCGCTATTCGCAACAACGATAAAGTGGGGCTTTTGCTGTTCGCCGATGACGTCGTTCGTTATGTTCCTCCTTGCAAGGGGAGAGGTAGCGTTCTTCGCTTGATACGCGAGCTGCTCTCCGTCGAACCGATTCACAAAACGACGGACATCGCCAAAGCGTTGCAGTACTTGGGGCGAGTTCACCATCGTCGCTGTATTCTGTTTGTTTTGAGCGACTTTATGAGCCACGATTTTTCGCGCGAGCTATCGATCGCCAATCAACGCCACGATTGCATCGCCTTCGTGCTCCGGGATCCTCGCGAGGAGATACTTCCCAATGTTGGTTGGATCGCATTTCAAGACGCGGAAACAGGAAGAGTTGTCGAGTTGGATTCGTCGCGCTCTTCGGTTCGGAATTGGTATGCCGAACAAGCGCGAGTGCGGGACGAGCAATTGAACGAAGTGCTTCGCCGCGCGCAGGTAGAGCGATTGACGCTTCGTACCGACCGACCCTATTCGCACGATTTGCAATTGTTCTTTCTCGCGAGGGAAAGGGCACGTTGATGAACATCGCGAGTTGGATAATCGTATTTTTAACAGCTTTGTCGACTTGTGCGACGTATGCGCAAGACAAGGATGGGGCGGAGTCTGTAAGCGATCGATCGAGCAAGCCTGGATGGAGCATTGAGACAACTGTTTCTCCGAAGACACCGCGGCTTTCGGATTCCATTTCCCTGGAGTTCGTTGTCGAATGGGATCCAGCCCTCTCGCTTAAAGATCCAGAACTACTCGTTGCACCGAATGATTTCACGATACGGCAACCGCTCGAGCAGATAGAGACTTCCTCTGGCAATCGAAGAGTGTTTCGAGCGGTCGTCGCTCCTGTTCAAGCGGGCGAGATAGTCCTGCCGCGATTGGCTATTTCTTATGCAAGAAGCCCAAGTTTAGAAAGTCGGGATCAAGCGTCCTCGCAGGGCATTATGGCAAGCCCTCGTATGAAAATAGAAATCCTTTCCAGTTCGGACGATGGCAACCTTGCTGCGATTCGTTCGAGCGACATCGAAGCACTTCCCGGAGATGCAAACTTTTGGCAAACCTGGGGACTGCTCATACTCGGGCTTGCTGGAACAACGTTGCTCGGGCTCGTCGGTTTTGTTGTGAGGCTTTGGTATCTAAAGAGTCACTCCAAGCCCGAAACGCCTGAGGAAATAGCTAATCGATTGCTTCAATGTCTCTCGGATGAAAAGCTTCCGGAGCAAGGAAGGGTGGAAGAATTCTATGTCCGGCTGACGGGAATCGTTCGGGAATTCATTGCGAAGACGACAGAACTTCACGCTCCGGAGTTAACGACCGAAGAATTTTGGCTCGCAGCGCAGAGCTC
>JALOQZ010000239.1 GCA_025459245.1 Pirellula sp. | reverse complement strand
GCATTGGTCCAGTGTCTGAACCTATGAAAAGCTTGGCTAAGCGGAGCACGCTGCGCAATTCGGTGAGGCTCGTAGGCGGTGCAAGCTTGCAAGCCTCCGACGCTAGAGAATGAATTTCTAAAGCGCGTTGCTTCTCGGTTTCGCCCCCCCAAACGATCAGAGAAGGAAGATGCCATCTTCTCCACAAATGCTGCGCTACTTGAGCGTAGCGGTCGTTCGGCCAAAGCTTGCTCACCCAGCCCGCCCCCACGTTAATGACTGCGAATGGGGAGGCTAGAAAGAGTTCGGAAGCAATCTTCTTCGCGACCAATTTATCGGGTTCATGCTCCGGCAACCGATACTCGATCTCGCTCGCGTCAACGCCGAGCGGTTGTAAAAGCTCAAGGCCTCGATGGACCATATGTCGATGTTTGGGAGTGACCAGCCGATTGTTCAACCAATAGCTGCACTCGCGTCCATCGTACTCGCCCGATGAAAAACCGATCCGATGTCTTGCTCCTGAAAGGTAAGCCAACAACGAACTCTTCATAAGACCTTGCAAGTCGATTGTGAGATCTGGGCGGAACGATCTCGCTTGGGCAGCCGCTTCCAAAAACTTAGAAGGGGTTCGAAACGAAAGCTTCGGGATCGTAATCAACGTGTTCAAGTCTGGATGTCCTTTGAGGATCTGAGCACCGGGGCCTTGAACAATCCAGCCGATTTCCGCCTCGGGGAAAGCTTTCCTCAGTGCGCATAGAACAGGGACACCGAGGATTACATCACCTATCGCCGATAGCCGAACCTTGGATTCGTTTGGTGGCTTCCCTTCCATGCCTTGGCTATTTCTTTTCAAGAGGCGACGCGAAAAGTTCTAGTGCGCATAACGCCATGCTGCGGACAGCCATTGGCAAGGCTCGATCGATGTCCGGATAGAACTCGGGAGAGTGGAGGCTCATGTTCTGTCCTCGTCTTTTCATCGCAGCCAGCCGCCCTGCATCGATCACCCCAAGGCGGTACATGCAAACCGGAACTCCGGCGAGCCCGTACTGAGAAAAGTCTTCGCCTCCCATGACTTGTTCTGCCTCTGCGACGTAATTCGGGCCGATCGACTCCGCGACTCTCTTTTTCAGTTGTTGCGTCAATTTTTCATGGTTAAAGAGAGAAGGTGTGCCGTCCGATAGAGAGACCGTCGGCTCGGGGGCACCGTACGTGACGGCGACTCCTTTTGCTTTTCGCTTGATCGCTTCGATCAATTGATCTCGTACTTCAGGGGAGTAGCTGCGAACGGTCAACTGAAGATCGCAGAACTCGCTGATGATGTTATGCTTGGTACCTGCATGGATGGAGCCAACCGTGATGACCGCTGGTTCCGTCGGCTTGAGCTCTCGGCTTACGATCGTTTGCAGGCTCATTACCAATTCAGACGCTTGCACGATTGGATCGATGGCGGTGTGAGGGGCCGCACCATGGCCCCCTCGTCCGTGCACACGAATATCGACGCTATCCACATTTGCCATCATATAGCCAGCACGAAAGGCAACTTGCTCGACCGCCGAGGCCTCGCAGTGGAGAGCCACCACCGCATCTGGGCGTGGGAACCTAGTGAACAGGCCATCATTGAGCATCGCTTGTGCGCCTCCACCGCGTTCCTCTGCCGGTTGGCCGATAAGCATGAGGGTGCCATTCCATTGATTTCTGTGAGCCGAAAACAATCTAGCGATACCGATCAAGTTGGTCATGTGAACATCATGACCACACGCGTGCATCACGCCAGTGGAAACGCCTGACGCGGTGACGATCTTTTTCGTGGAAGCTCGAGGCAGCCCCGTCGCTTCGGTTACGGGCAACGCGTCAAGGTCCGTCCTCAGCATGATGGTGGGGCCATTCCCGTTCTTCAGGACAGCCACGACTCCATGTCCACCAACATTTTTGGTGACCTCGAATCCCGCTCTTTGCCAAGCATCTGCTAGGTAAGCAGCTGTCTCGGCCTCTTCGAACGAAACCTCCGGATTCTGGTGAAGCCACCAATAGTCGGAAACGAGTGGTTCGATGTTGTCACTGAGCCACTTTTCGATCCAGGGGAGATTCGATCGAGGGCCAGCGACTTGTTCAGATGTAATCGCATCTTGCCCACGTACGTACGAATTGTCAGCGATGGGAGCAAGCCATGCGAAAAGAGAGGCGGCCAATGCGAGGCCCATGGAAGCGGTCGTGTGAGAAGCCCTGCCCAAACAGGATCTATCTGCTCGCTCGAGGCTGAGAGGTTGGATGTTCGATTTCAGCATGTTGTTCGTCAAGTTCGCGAGGAGGTGGCGGAAGAAGCAACCGTGCCACGCCTCTTCGTACTACCAAGACCGGTTTGCGTCATGATAGCCGAAAAACACAAACAAATGCTAGCGAGCAACGCCACCTTCAAACGCAGAGAATTCAGCCCAAACAGGCAGATGGGCACTGACCTGCATCGCTTGATCGTAGGACAAGTTGAGTTGACGTAAAAAATCGATCACTCCGGATCGTCCAGTAAACTCATCGGTGGATCGCGTTGGAAACAGAATGTTGTCCAGCATCCATTCACCCGAGACGGTGGTTGCAACCTCATCGATGGCTGTGTGCAGCCCAAGGGTCGGCACCGATTGAATTTGAGTTGAGGAGCTTGAGAAATCACCGAGGAGAATGACGTCGTCTTCGGCACGCCCGTCTTGTCGAACACTGCGAAGCAACGCTGGCAACAGATCTCGTTCTCGGTCTGCGGAAGCTGGGTCGATTCGCACGTTGACCAAGGAAAAGGTGAACGAGGCTTCAGGGTGAAGTCGCTTCACTCGAAACCAACCTACCAAGGGCTCGTAATCCATCAGGTTTTGAGGATCTTCGACGGTGTAGAGTTGCTCCCGGTCGGTCTCGATTCGAGCTGTATCGAAAACAAAGGCAAATTGCTGTTTTGCATTTTCAGGACCAACGCGTGGACCGATGCAATAGTCGTAACGACGATCGCTCATGTTGATGCGGTCCAAGAGCATCGGGAGTATGTCCGTTTGTCGCGAATGGATATGCTGGAGAGCGACTACGTCAAATTGTCGGATGATACGAGCAAGTGTTTCCACCACTGGCTGCTTTTGAAGTTTAGATTCGCCGAAGGAATGGAGATTGAAAGTCGCAATGCGGATTCGCGGATCTTCTCCTCGGGCGGCCTGGGGGTTCGAAGGAGCGGATGTCGATGTCTTGGACACGAGAGCGCTCCAGCTGGCCCAAGAGTTCGCAGCGTTGCTCGCGGTTGCGTTTCTACCCGCCTCGTGTCCTGCTGTCGATTCGGTCGAGGAAGCGTTAGGAGTCCAGGGGACTGGATTCGACGATCGCCAGCCCATTTCCACCGCTTCGGGCGTGGCTTTTTCATCACCGACTTTCTTTACTCGGATATGTTGCCATCCAGTGAGCGTGTAGTGCTGGGAACCATAGGCCAACGCACCGACCAATGCCGTGATAGCAAGTGTTCGTTTTCGAATTGGAAACATGGTTCTCGAGTGCAGGAAGCCGTTAGCCACCAAAACAGGTCGGTCGAATCCCAAGAACCGACGCTCCTAGGGGCTCGTTCGGCCGACCGGTGTATCCCGATTGAACAAAGCTGGCGAAGAACTCCTCTGAGCTTTGCGATCATGGATGTTGGGGCAAGTTGTAACGATCCTACCGGGGAGTTGCGAACGATTTCTACGAAAGAGATGCGTTCTCATTAGTCTTTTTGGGGCTCTTTCCGAGAGAAGGGCTTTGATGGAAAAGCCATGACCGCAGAGATGATCAAGCACTCACCTGCGAGATTTGCCAGACGGATGATCACCGCCGCAAGCAAAGCAATCGGTTGCCCCACCAATGGAGCAAGAAGCCAAGTGATCACCACTTCACGGACGACCGCCCCCCCTGGGAGCATGGAAGCGAATCCCGCGACAGCACCAAGGCAGACCGCGCTGACGACAGCCGACCAGCCCATCCACGATCGCAGTTCTGGTTGCTGACTCATCGCGAGCAAGATCAGCCAGCCCGCCGTCCCTTGAATCACCCACCCCAACGCCATCCAGAGAGAGTTCCGGATCATAAATGGGGCCGTGAAGGCGGAGGGAATCTTCTTTGGCATCTTGCCAATTTTGCTCTTCGCGACAATACCTATCCCCATCTTGAAGAAGTGGGGAGTCAAGGCGATTGCGGCGAAAGGGAGTCCGCATGCGGCTGCGATCTTCAGCCACCATGGAACGTCGAGAGTTAATAGAAGAACGGCCCCCAAGATCGCACCTGTCGCGACTCCGGTCAGGGTCTCGACGAAGACGCTAACAATCCCGGGACGAATGGCCAAGCCATGCGGTTGGAGTTTTCCAACTCGCAGAATGAGCACCATCGCTTTGCCTGGTACATATTTTCCCAGATGCCCAAGGAAATAGGCGTTGAGCGTAGCTAATCTCGGCAGATTCTGACCAAAGGAACGAAGCGTCTGTATCCATGCAATGGCACCGGGAAATAGGCCCAAGCAGTAAACCGGAATCGAAACGGCTAACAAACGCCAATCGAAATCGCTCCAAGAGATTTTGTCCTCTTGCAGTCGTATCTCGGCAATAGCTTTCTGAACCGTCCAATAGAGAAATGCACCGACTACCGCAACAATGACCAGTTGAAGTACGCGTTTCCACCATGTCGATGGAGCGGACTTGCTCGGTGCAGGCTTAGAATCTGCAGGAGTTGGCTGAGGATCCGTTTCTAAAGGTGGATTGGATGTCAAGATTTCTCCAAATCGCTCGAAAGCGTAGGCAGATTGAGGGTTGAGGTAGAGACATGCAATGGCTTTCGATAGACTTTGAAAGGCCCTGGGGCCCCCTTTTTCGAACACCTAATCCACTGAAGTGCTAACAATGGCTCGCTACATATCGTTTGCTGTTCTTTTGGGCATCATCGTGGTCATTGGTGCCTTGTTCTACAAGGTCATGATCGGGTTTTTTATCCCTGTTTTTTTGGCCGCGGTTTTGGTTGTTGTCTTTCGCCCCCTGCATCGTTGGGTTTGCTCCAAGGTGGGAGAACGCGACCACATTAGCGCCGGGATCACGACCACCCTGATTTTGCTTATCGTTCTTATTCCCGCTGGGCTCGTATTGACCATGGCTGCCATTCAAGGAGCGGGGCTGGTGGCCGATGTCGCTCGCATTCCATCGAGTATTCAAGTTGGATTGGCACAGTTGCGTAAGAACAAGTGGGTGAACCTGGAATATCCCCACGCCGATATCGTTCGCGAGATTCAAAGTAAGATTGACGATATTCAGAATGAAGTAACGACACAGCGTTCCTTTAAAGAGTTGATGGACCCGTCTGGGTTAGTTCAAGGGGACATCAAGGTTATTCGAAGGCAGCTGGATGAATTGGTGCCTCGCCTCAATGAGTTCTCGCTGCGTGAACTGGAACGTCAGATATTGGATGCGCGATCGAGTAGCCCCGCCGAGACGGGAATCCATTCCGAGCTGACAAAGGTATTCCAGGATGCAAATCAATTGCTGGAGGGGGTGATTCAAAGTCGTAATCACTCGTCGCAGCCGACCGAAGAGGGTGTGCCAAAAGTTGAGGGTACGGTGCCGACAAAGCCGATCCAAGACGACAGCTTTACTTTGGTTCGCTCCAGCAAACTCCCAGAACTGCAGGGATTCAGTACGACGGAATTGGATGTCATCACACAATCCCGTGCAAAGTACATGGATACGGCTATCAAATGGATGGAGTCCAAAGAGCGGATGCTCGCTGCGTTGGATCGGCTCGCGTCCGGTGATGCGGAGGATATGGTGGAATTGCAGCGAGAGTCGCTAAGTCTTTCGCAGGAATGGTCTTCTGCGAAAGAGACATTGTATGGAGGCGAATGGCTAGGGTTGCTCAAGGAGCTTGCAAATCCAACGCCTGAGCAAGTGCGATTGGTGACGCAATCCACCATCGAGTACCTGCAGCCAAAGCTACTGTCGGTCACCGGTGATTCGGCGGCTTTCTTGGTGAGGCTCGGCATTGGCGCGGCGATCTTGCTTTTGTCTCTCTACTTTTTTCTATGCGATGGCCCGGCCATGATTCGAAGCATCATGGAGCTCAGTCCGCTCGACGACCGATACGAACTCGAACTGTTAGCGGAATTCGATCGGATCTCGCGAGCTATTGTTCTGGCGACGGTTCTCTCGGCATTGTTGCAAGGGCTTACGGCTGGAATCGGTTACTACTTCGTCGGAATGCCATCGCTCATTCTGTTGACCGCTCTTACTTGCACCTGCGCGTTGGTTCCTTTTGTAGGCCCCGCGATCGTTTGGGTTCCTGTTTGCTGTTATTTGGCGATTTATCAAGAGAATCTCACTGCAGCCATCGGGCTTGCTATTTGGGGATCGCTAGTTGTTGCGAGCATTGATAATGTGGTGAAGATGCTTGTGCTCCATGGTCAAAGTCAGCTGCACCCTCTGTTGGCATTGCTAAGTGTCCTGGGGGGAATACAAGCGCTAGGTCCCATCGGTATTTTGGTGGGTCCGATGGTGGTTGTCTTGCTCCAAACATTGCTTGGGATTCTTCGGCAAGAATTGGGGAAATTCAAAAAGCATGATGAAGGGTCTGATGTGACGGACGCCGACATCCGGGACTTGAGCGGCATGATTCGAAAGCCGAAGTTGAAAGCCAAAGCAAGCAAGAGTTCGACGGAAATTCTTCCCGACAGCAACGCAACGCCCGAAGCAACCTAGTCCAGCCCCCCATTCCTCTTTTCACTCTTTGATCATCAATCGTCGACATGAAACTAGAAGAACTGAAAGCGGTGCAAGCCCCAATCAAAGATGCTTATCGAGCAGACCCTGCTAGCGCGATCGTTCGCATGTCGAGCACCGGGAACGTTAGGCTTGGCGATCAGCAGTGCGTTATTGAAGCACCTAACGGGACTTTAATCGCAGGACTCCATCGTGCCGCTGGCGGGAACGGCAAAGATGCTTGCAGCGTCGAGGTTCTCCTCGATGCCTTGGTCGCATGCGCGGGAGTAACACTCTCTGCCGTTGCGACCAATATGGAGCTCAACGTCGAGTCTTGTCAGATCCGTGCCCACGCGACCATGGACTTTCGAGGAACGCTGGGGGTGGATCGATCCGCTCCCGTAGGCCTCACTTCGATCGAATTAGAATTCACGATT
>JALOQZ010000022.1 GCA_025459245.1 Pirellula sp. | reverse complement strand
GGAGGCAGTACCAATTTGGCGCATTTGAATCAGATTGTCGAAGCGGAAACCGGTTCCGAATCGTATGAAGCGTCGAATGCGGAATCTGAACGCCTTGCGGATCGGAAGGGGGTGATTGGACGTGCGATCGCGTTGATTCGGAGCAGTTTTGAACCGACGACTTGGCAAGCGTTTTGGCGGACCGTCGTCGATGGCCAGCCACCCGATGCCGTTGCCGAAGAGCTCTCGTTATCTCGCTGGGCTGTTTATAAAGCGCGTTCGCGTGTTCTTCATCGGCTACGGAGTGAATTGAGCGGTTTGGAAGAACTAGATGATGAATCAAAGCAAAGTTGAATCACTGCTGTTAACCGGACGCTAGCGCGTTCCGGCTGATACTGACGAATCCATCAGCCGCAGGGCGCTAGCCCCCGGTTTCCACTCCCAACACCAAAACGCTAGTTGCGATGGATCGCTGTTAACCGGACGCTAGCGCGACACCGGCTGATGCAGTCAGTTGCTTGCGTCGCATTTCGCTCATACGAAATTTGCGAATTACGTCTCCGAGCGCAGCGCCGCCAACAAGGGCCAGCGCATCGCAAAAGATGCCGCAAACCAGCTCGTCAATCCTCCGACCAGCAGGATCAGCCCCAACATCATGAGAGGTGTTACCAAACCTCCGAATGGCTGTCCCGCCAGTAATGCTGGGACCGTTGCCAATGAAGCTGCGACGCCGCCGATCGCAAGCCCTCGGAACAATTGCCATCCATTCTCGAGCGCGAGGATCCAAACAAGCCTTCGCTTGGTGAATCCCAGAGCACGCATGGAAGCGAGTTCCGCTTTTCGTTCCAGCGCTCCTCGTATTTGTGTGACACCTAAACCGACGGTCCCCAATAACAAACCCAATGCACCGAGGAGTTGAAATGCGGACAAATAGGTGTTCTGGACTGCCAACAGCTGCGAGAGGATTTTCGAACTTTCCACCAAGTCCAAACCTTGCTCCTCCCAACCGTTTTCTAGCAGGCTCTTCAACGCCGGCAACTCGCCCATTTTCGATTCAGGTACTTCGACCAAAAACGATTTGTATCCTGCAATGGTTGGGAACATCCGCTTAAAGCTCTCTTCACCGATAAGCAAACTTCCTTGCAGGATTGTATTTTGAAGGACTCCTACCGTTTTGAAGTAGATCGGAGCTCCATCGAACTCGAACGAGAAGACTTCTCCGACATACCCACCGAGATGGAGGGCCCAGAGCGCGGTGTTCTGATCGATCACCACGGGGATCGGTGATTCCTTCGTACCATTCCCTTCCTCTTCCAACATCGCCCAAGGGGATTGATCTGGTTTGGCAGCCGATTGGAACCAAGCGAATCGCGACGCGCCCCGTTCGTCGCGATCGATTTCGACAATGCGAGGACTCACCCCAAAGACTTGGGGCTCGCTGGCTTGATAGAGGTTATTGCAGCTGGCATCATCACCACCTCGAACACGCATCGAAACGATTTCGATGTCAGACCAAGCATCTCCGGCGGCGGCCAAGTTCTCGCGACGCGCCTCGGGGTTTCCAATCTCGATGTAGAGAGGACTGCTGCTCTTGCCCATCCAAACAAAGCCCCCCATGCCGGGCTCGGTGGGAGTCGCTTGAAAGAGACTCATCGACAGGATCAGAAATGAAGCAATCGCAACCAAAGCTATCGCAAGGATGCTTCTCGAGGGTGCTCGGCTTGCGCTGCTACTGGCGAGTGCGAATTCGTTGGGGATACTATCAGCTCGATGGCGAACTTGGCGCAATCGGCCCCAAACCCAGACCAGCCCGCAAATCATAAACAGCATCCCAGCCCCGACGAACGCCCCTGCTTGCGCTTGACCTTGCAAACCGACGCCGATTCCAAGAAGTCCTATTCCCGAAACCAACGATGCAACGAGAGCGATCGACGACCACTTCGATTTGCGAACGACGACTCCGGTCTCTTCAAATTTTCCACGCAGCAAGAGCGTGATCGGCGATTTGGCGATGCGGCGAGACGCGAAATAAATTGCGATCAAAGCAGTAAGCCAGCTCGCAAACCAACCTGTCATCAGACTGATCGGCTGGACGTAGTAGTCCAAAAACGAAACGGTAATAGCCCCTACCCACCAAGTCTTCAGCAAAGCGATCATGGCGTAGGCGTAGAGCATCCCCAATCCAATACCGATGGTGGCGCCGATCGCTGCGAGAATGGCCCCCTCCGCAAGGAGCAGTTTACGAATGGAGGCTCTGGTCCAACCTGTAGCTGCGAGTAGGCCCCAGTGATTCGCTCGTCTTTCAATCGACAGGCGAAACAACAATGCCACCAAAAGAAGCGCTGCGGCGATCAAAAAGAAACTGAGCGACAGGAAAAGGGCGTCAAACGGAGTAGTGCCACTGGATCGAGTCAGCTGCTGATCTCGCAAGGGGAGTTCTCGCCAGCCTAGCACGCTCAAGTCATTGCGAACAATCGACTGCACCTTCTCCTTTGTAGAGGATCTGGTTGAGTCGTCGAGACCATCGAATCGGATGCTGGTGAGTTTCCCGAATCGAGATCCAAAGAGTTCTTTGCCTCGCTCCAAGGGAATAAATAGTTTTGGGGTAAGGCGGTGGGCATTCCAATAGTCATCGTCGCGAGAATCGATCGTTCGCTTGAGTGGGAATGGTGTGTCCCATTTACTGATTGAATCTTGATCGGTGATTCCGGGAACGGTAGGAGTCCACTGTGGATCGTTGAACGGAGTGGGCGTCTGATCAAAGACCGCCGGGCGATTCCGCATGTAAGGGTTCTTAGGTTCGGTCAACGGAGCGATGGCTACGACGGTGGCTTCGAATTGCTTTTCTATTTCCTCTCCTTCGACCGTCTCCGGCAGGAAATAGTCGATCACGAGTCGATCCCCCACCGCCAGTTTCAATTCCTCAGCTAACCATTGGTTGATCACGATCCAGTCCGTTCCATCTGGCTTCGCAATGGAATCCTTCTCGAAAGCTGCGCTCTCAAGCAGGCTAGCCAGCCGCTCCCAATCGACCGCGCTGATCGTAGAATACGGAACACTTTGCCGCACCGATGTGGGATTGCTGTCAGCATTCTTCTTCTGGACGTTGTTTGCCAAATAGGTAAGGATCGGGCTCGGGTGAAGTGATTCCGTCCCTTCTAAAATCGCATCGGCAATAGCGTCAGGAAGCAGCATTTGATCTGTCGTCACGTGGTCATAGTCGATGACGACCGACTGATCCTTCGGATCCGAGACCTGCACGCGATCGAATTGAATTCCGAGATCGCTCAAGCTGGGCTGGAAATGGTCTAAGAGTGTCGCTTTCGTCCTTTCTGCAGAACGTTCCACCGCAGGTAGAGCCGTCGCCATCGCATTGACTTGATCGCCGATCTCGATGGCATCTTGAAGTGATTTCTTATCGACGAACGCGTTGACCGGCGGTCGTTGATCGCTCCGAAGTGAAAAGCGAGCCAATCCCTCGTCGGGCATGATAGCGACGACTTCCCATCGCGGCATCACATACGTGTCTTGCTCGCGTTTCCCAAGAGCGCTTTCGGCAGGGACGAGGGCGCTGGCTGCGACACGAAGCGTGATAAGATCGCCGACTCGAACACGCAGCGTATCGGCCGCAGACTGATTCAATACCACTTGTTCTCCGCTCGGGAGCTTGGTTGGTCTTTGTTCACCCAAGTCCCAGAACGTGGGGTCAACCCCCAACAATGTCAGCTCGTTCGCGCGATAGACCTTTTTACCGTCCTCACCGCGCACTTCGAATTGAGCGGTGGATTGCTGCAAGTAGATTAGTTCGTGAACATCCGATTGCACCTGGGTTTTGTCCAGTAAGGCAGGAGAGAACCATCGCGGCGCCAATAGAATCCGATCAATCTTGCCAATGCGATCGAGCGCGATATGCCGTAGCGATCCGCGAACGCTATCGCCGACGATGAACGCACCGACAATGACGGCACCAGCAACAGCGACCCCTGCGATGACAGGTATCAGTAGATTTCGAAAGTGTGCAATCGTTCTGAGAATCAGCGATAGCATGCGTGGATACCTTGAGGGCAAGTGAAGCGTCGGTCGAAAAGTTTCGCGGCCGGCCTATCCAGGCGGGAAGGGTTGGGTGGGTTGAAAGTAAGGGGCGATTTCGTCGTTGGCCACGTTCAGCCAGATCAAATTTTTCCAAAACTGAATATTGCGATCTTGGCTCGTAGAGCGAATGTTCGGGGCGATCGCTTGGTGTTTGGGACGGGTGCTTACGACGAGTAAGTTTTCGACTCGTCGATATTCCCGTTCCAGCAGCTCCAAGGCGGCAGGTAGCCCATCGACTTCACCTGCATGGGCCGTACCGAGTCGATCGAGCAGGGCAGTATTTTGGGCACGTGTTTGCACTCGCACCGCAATCGTAGGCTGGCTGTCTGCGATAGCCAATGTCAAGACGGCGTTGTTGGAGGTTGCCATATGGTTGGCAATAGTGGCCGCAAACTCGATTGCGAGATCTTCTGTGCGATCGAATTCTTCACGGGTCATTCGCGACGAAGTAGGTGGCAGGCAAAGATCGAGCACGAGAATGAATTCTCGGCTATCGGATCTCTGAAACTGCTTGACCATCAACTCATTCAAACGAGCGGATGAACGCCAATGGATCCAGCGAGGGCTATCTCCGGGTTGATACGCTCGCAAACCAAAAAATTCACCTTCGTCGGAGATCGATCTGGATTTGCGTTGTTGCACGCCAGTGATTTTTCCTTCAAAGAGTTCCAACCAGCCCGGAAGCAGACGACCGATCGCGGGCTGTGCGATGAACGATGCGGTAGCGGAACTTTGCAAAAAAGATCGCATGAGCCCCAAAGGAAAGCGAGTTGAAATTTCCGTGTCCAAAAACTGATAATTGCCCCTTCGTTGGACCAAACATCGATACTTTTGCGCGCGACACGATTGGGGCGGCAGCAGAGGGAATAAAAGGCCAATCGTCTGCGACACTTGTTTGGCTGTCGAAGCGCCTGGCGCGTATACGATTCGCTCTTGGACTTGGACCAACCAAGCCCCCAACCATCGCTTGGGGTTCGTCACCTCAAGTTCTACTTCAAATTCTTTTCGAGCTTGGATCGACTTCGGTAGCCTTCGAAAGGGATGCAATCCATAAAGCGTTTTAGCGCAAACTCGCCATTGCACCAGCATCAAAGCAAGAAGTGTTCCAGCGAGAATCACCAGTAGATTAACATCGCGCAGCACTGCACCGAGCACGACGAAGCAGATCATGAACGCGAATTGCCAGCCTTCGCGGGTTAAGCGTGTGGTGACCGGCGTTGCAAAGCGGCGTGCGATACGAAAGGCACGCCACGGAGAGAGGAGCCAAGCTCCCCAGCCTCGCAAACGATCGACGTTTGCAGAAGCATTCTCGACCGATTGGAATGCGCGTTCAGGAGAAAGTGGATTGGTCGCTGGAGGGGTGATTGCAGAATCATCCACTTTCTTTTCCGTGAACATCATGGAGCGCACACGCTTGATCAAAGTGGGACGTCGACGTTTCGCAAACAGCGTTCGATGATCGCCTCAGCAGTCGATCGTTCGCTACCCGCGGTGAAGCCCCGAGGCATGATGCGGTGAGCCAAGACGGGAATCGCAAGCGACTTGACGTCATCGGGCACGACGTATTTGCGGCCTGAAATCAACGCGTGGGCTTGAGCAGCACGATAGAACGCAATAGCCCCACGCGTGCTCACACCAACTTGAATCTCGTTGCTTCTGCGAGTTTGCTCGACAATCTCGAGCAAGTAATCAATCACGGTGTCGTCGACGGCAATTGCTCGCGACTGTTGCTGAAGACCTTTGATCTCTTCAATGGAAGCAACGGGTTGAAGCGTGTCGACCGGTTCACCGCTCTGGTGCGATTTCAAAACATTCTTTTCCGCTTCTCGCCCCGGATAGCCGACGTCGATTCGCATGATGAATCGATCCAACTGGCTTTCGGGGAGAATATAAGTCCCTTCGAATTCAAATGGGTTCTGAGTCGCGATGACTAGGAAGGGATCGGGGAGCGGATAGGTCTTTCCATCTACGCTCGCTTGATGCTCGCTCATCGCTTCAAGCAGAGCGCTTTGAGTCCGAGGAGGAGCACGGTTGATTTCGTCTCCCAGCACGACATTTGCGAAGATCGGGCCCGGGTTGAATTTGAATTCCCCATCGTGGTAGATACTGCTACCGATGATGTCGGAGGGTAGCAGGTCAGGGGTGAACTGAACGCGAGTGAATTTGCCATCGATGCTTTTGGCGATGGACTTCGCAAGAAGCGTTTTGCCAACGCCCGGCACATCTTCGAGTAAGAGATGCTCTCCGGCAAGCAAGGCAATTAAGATTCGGCGAACCACTTCTTTTTTGCCGAGAACGACAGATTCGATGTTTTGTTCCAGTCGAATCAGAACCGGAGGTATTTCATTGGCCATGCCATACCGAGGGGTAAGAGGAAGCGAACGAACTTGGTATTCGATCGGCTTATTACACGCGACGCGAAGGATATTCGCTTCGCGATTCCTCGATATTGTAGTGATTCAGGCGAGAAAGCGAAGAACCTAGTCAGAGTGCCGGTTTTTCTGCCCAATCCGAAGACAAAAGGTGGCCGACTCCGTCATGCAGCCGCAGCAACCGCGTGCGATGCGGGGAGGCTTGCTTCCGTCTGGGAAGGCTCTGTCCAAGACGGATCGTAGCGGAGCCAATAATCTCGCACCCAGCTAACGGGCCCAAATCCGAACTTGCGTTTTGCCCCCCAGCGATAATTTCCTAGCGGAACGACATCCACCGGCCGTGGCTTTCCATGGAATACAACGATCTTGGCTCGCTTTGGTTCTCGGATTTTCGGGAAAAGAAGATTCAGTGGGTAATACTTCGTACAGTGCCACTTGAAACTCGCAGTCCAAGAAATCGGCCAATAGGTTCGGTTGGTGATATGCTCCGTCAAGAAATCTTGATCGAGCGGATAGCGTAGCGGGATCGATTTGTCAGCCATGAACTGCTCGTAGATATATGCGTGGTCTCGGGGAATGAAACCAAGGATCGAGCCTTGTACACCTCGATCGGGCCGCAGTTGATGAGGGAGCATATTCCAGAGCGTCGGATTCCATTCGCGCAGAACGTGCAAACCTGGCTTGGAGCGAATCTGTTCAAAGAAAGGCTCCAAACTCGAGCGAACGAGTACATCGAGATCTAAATAAAGGGCTGGCTCGTCGGGAGGCAATACGCCTGGTGCGAAAATAGACAACTTCGGCCAGCATCCAAGCTTCTGATGGTGCAGAGGGAGCCCCATGTCAGGCATCCGAATCCCTTCGATGTCCGAATCCAGTCCCTCCGGGTTGTCGGTTACGCAAACGAAACGGTGCTCCTGCTGCAAATTCGCCGCAACCGCATTCTTCAGCAGCCGGACATACGATACGGGAAAGGCATCGAGCCAGCGGGTGCAAACGACAGTAACCATGGTATTCCTTCACCGTATTCCTTCACTTCTGCATCGGCGCTATTTGTTCGCGATTATTCAAAAAATCAATCCTGAGCGTCAATCTCAGTGCGCCAAATCTTGAGCAATTCCAGACAGAATCAGGAAAGAAAATTCTGGGTTAGGGGTATCGAAACGGACTCTCCGGGCCGTATGCTACCGAATTGTGAACTATGGCCCGAGACCTCGATCTTTCTTGTTTTTTGCCATGTCCAAGTCGACCAAACTGACCGTCGTTGAAGCAGAATCTGAAAAGTTTCCTTTCGTCTATCGAACTCCGTTGAAGTTCGGGGGACGAGTGGTCAAAGACGTTACGGTCTTTCGCACCAGTTTGACGATTGAAGATAAAGCGAAAAAGAAGACGGCAGTCGGCATGGGGGAAATGACCATGGGCACCGCATGGGCTTGGCCGAGCAAGCAACTATCGCCCGAAATGGCCCTTCGCACCGTCGTCACTTTGGCGGATCGAATCGTGCAAGCCCTACCAGAGCTTGAGCCCGCGTCCCATCCGCTTTACTTTTGGACGCAAATCAAAGCCATTGCCAAAGCCAAAGCCGCTGAGTTGGCCGATGCGATGAAACTCACCGAGCCCATTCCCGATTTGGCAATCGCGCTCGCCGCCTCCACCGCCGATATCGCCCTGCATGACGCTTATGGTCGCCTCAACAATGCCAACGCCTTCGATTGCTTGAGCCCGGATCATATCGGCAGCGATTTATCACCTTGGCTAGGCGAGGATTTCGTTGGCAAGCACTTTCAAGACGCGATCTTGAGCAAACCGACCTCCACGCTCGCTCTCTATCACCTCGTCGGTTCCCTAGATCCCCTCTCCACCGCTGATTTGAGCAAACCGATTGGCGACGGGCTCCCCGAAACACTTGAGGAATGGATCCGCGCACAGCATCTGTCGCATTTGAAGATCAAACTGACAGGCCAAGATCTCGACGCCGATGTGGGGCGACTGGTGGAAATCGAACGGATCGCGATGCGCGTGGCACCCACTCGCACCTGGTCCTACTCCATGGACTTCAACGAAGCCTGCGAGAATGAAGACTATGTCATCGATTTCCTTGAGCGAATCGATCGACTTGCTCGCGAGGCGATCGGCAAGCTGCACTACATCGAGCAGCCTATGGGGCGAGATTTGAGGGCTCGCAAAGAAGTGACCATGCACCGGGTGAGCCGACTCAAGCCGGTGGTGATCGACGAATCGTTGACCGATCTCGACGCATTCATGTTCGCGAAACAACAAGGTTACTCGGGAATCGCCATCAAAGCTTGCAAAGGCCTTAGCGACTCGCTCCTCTTCGCCGCAGCCGCCAAACACTATGGCTTGAAGTGTTACGTCCAGGATCTCACCTGTGTCGGCGCCTCGTTCTTGACCTCCGCTTCGCTTGCGTCGCGAATTGCTGGCTTGACCGCCGTGGAAGGAAATGGACGCCAGTATTGCCCGGCCGGAAACAAAGATTGGGAATCCCTTTATAGGCCGATGTTCAAAGTTTTGGGTGGCGTCGTGCCGACGGAGTTGCTGGGAGGCGTGGGGCTCGGATTTGCTTGGCCCCGCAATTTGCTCTCCAAAAAGTATGCGTCGCTCGCTCAAGGCTAAAGGGCGGCCGCCGCAAGTCCCTTCGATGCCTTGCAGCCCCCTCATGAAGATCCAATAGCATGGATTCCAAAGTCTCCTTAATCGTTTCACCAGGAAAAACTCCTGACACCGTCCTAACTGCAGAAGGTACGGTACTGAAGGTTCCAGCCGGCTGGGAGCTACTCCCCCCTGGCGACGCGGGACTGACGCGTCGTGTCAAAGCAGCGACGACGACTTGGACTGTCCAAGTCAAAAAAGGGCGTAAGATCTTCTCGCAAGGCGTCTGGGCCGATTCCAAGGTAATCACGGCCAAACGTGCGGAGCTTGAAAAAGAGAGAGCCACCGAAACCTACGCCAAACGCAAACAAGCGGACCAGGTCCGACGTGAACGAAAGCAAGAAGCGTACGTGGAAAGCTTTGAAACCACCGTTTTGCGATTTCTGGATTTCCATCCCAGCCATGCCACAACAGCAAGAAGCCTTGCTCGAGCCGTCTCGGTCCACGCCACACCGGTTGGAAGTGGAACCGTTGCAAGAACGGAACGTATCCCCATCGAAGAACGAGCCGAAGCGGCCGTGATCGCTTGGATGCGACATCAGACAACCGCCTATGACAATATGAAAATCGCTCGTGTCAAAGGAGAACGCCGCGAAGTTCGACGCATGCTCGCACAACGTTCAAGACAACTGCTAGAATCCTATCGCAGAGGGGATTCTGTCCCTGCCGAGAGCTGTCCTTTACAATCAGCTCTCAAATGCCCCCTCGCACACAACCATAACGGGTCCAATGTACCACCAAACGATTGTTAAAACGAACGCGGAGGACGTCGCGCTGGCAGCCAAGGAATGGCTGATTGAGACGATTCAAGAATCCATTGCAGCCCGCGGTCATTGCAGTATCGCACTATCAGGTGGTTCGACCCCCAAGAGGCTCTATCAGCTTCTCGCCGAATCTTCCCTAGACGATTTGGATTGGTCTAAGGTTGTTTTGATTTGGGGGGATGAGCGAAATGTCCCTCACGATCACGTCGATAGCAATTACAAAATGGTCCGAGAGGCTTGGCTCGATCGAATCGACCCTCGCAATGGCCATCAGTTGCCGCAAGCCTTCCCGGTGCAGATATCGGTCAACTCTCCAGACCGAGCCGCCGCGGAATATGAACTACAAATTCGACGAGCGATCGACCCCAAGGGCGAGTTCGCAAACGACTTCCCACCGATCGATATCGTATTGCTAGGGCTGGGGGATGACGCCCATACCGCATCCTTGTTTCCCGAAACCGAAGCGTTGGAGGAAACGAGTCGATTGTTTGTAGCGAACTATGTACCGAAGTTCGCGGCCTACCGCCTCACCCTCACCGCGCCGATGATCAATTCCGCGAGAAATGTCGCTTTCCTAGTGTGCGGCATCTCCAAACGCCCCGCCTTGGAAGTCGTCCTTCACGGCCCCCGTTATCCGAGCGAGTATCCTGCACAACTAGTTGAGCCGAAGCACGGACGATTGCTATGGTTTCTCGATACTGCAGCAAATCCAGAACAACCCTAGCTCTCCGGCGAACGCCCCGAGTACAAGTACCCGGGGCTGCCAATAATCGCTAGAACAAACGCTTGCACCGACACGATCGCTCCGTTATTGCAACGGGGAGAACGCAACCGGCTTCAGATACAAACTCTTAACTCCATCCTTCACGGTGAGTGGACCGCCAGCGGCAGCCTCGGATTCTTTGAGAGCTTTTTGCCAATTTGGATCTTCTCGAAACTTGCCAAACGACTCCTTCGCAGCGTCTGGCGAAGCATGGGCAAGGAAATAGACCAGGGCATTTCCTGCTGCTGGCAAACTAGCGTCGACGGAGGCATTCGATTTACCGAGAGGTGAAAGGGCCTTCAACAAATCACCGCAGTTCGTCGCTTCTCCTTTGCGAACGGACCAGTAAACAATGTTGGTCATTCCATGCTTCTTGAAAAGCTCTAGCGTATGGTTTTGGAATCGAGCATTGAGATTGGGCAGATTGTTTGGGGTTGTGATGTAGGTCCGCAATTCGAAGATTCGATTTCCTACTTTTTCTACGTTGAGGACTGGGCTGTAAGCGTTTGTGGTGAGAAACACTCTCTCGATCCCAGCAACCGGTTTCTTGCCATCGATCTGTGATTTTTCAACAGCTTCCTTCCAACCGGCATCATTTTGGAAAGCCGACCAAGCCGCTTCCGAGGTAGGTTTATCCTTGTGTCGAACGAGCATAAATACGCGTTCGTCAGCGACCTCGATAGGAGTCCAGACTCCCACTAAATCGATCTTGTGCTTCTTCATGTAAGGAAGCCCCTCGTACGACATCAGCTTCAGCGTATCCGCTTGTCGCCCAGGCTCCGAGGTGTAGGTTCTCAGTTCGTAGACTTGGCTGTCTTGAGCCATACTAGCGACTCCCATCATCAGCGCGATAACCAAAGGATAGAGGGAACGAATCATGGAAAGGACTCCTTTTTGCGAAGACTGAAGTATGGGGCGAGATCATGAACGAGATCATGAAGCAGACCGGGATTATACGCGGGATGCGGTTTCAAAGTCACGTGGTGTGCACATTGGTGCATATAGTTTAGAATCGCAAAGAACTCTAGAAAGGTATTCTTGCATGACAGCCATCTACCAAAACATTCTCGTTCCGACCGATTTCACTCCGATCGGCCAGCAAGCGGTCGAGCAAGCCTGTTGGCTAGGTGAAAAGAGTCAAGGTCGCGTTGTCCTGTTTCATGCTTTGCCCGACATTCGAACGATGATTCACTCGGCGACCTTCAATGCGAGGATGGATCTGCTCGAGGGCGAAGGTGACATTTTCATTCGCGAGGTTTCGAAAGACTCGGACGCGAAGCTCGATAAAATCATCTTTGAGAGAGGTCAGACATCCGCCAAGCTTTTTCGAGAGACGGCGGTTGGGGAACCCTATGTCGAAATCATTCGCGCTGTAAAGAAACGCTCGCACGACTTGGTGGTAGTCGGGGCTGGTAATACGGCCGATTGGCGCCACCGAATCTTGGGTGGAACCGCATCGAGGCTGGTGCGTAAATGTCCCAGCAGTGTTTGGGTCGTGAAAGCGGAGCGTTCCTTTCCACCGAAGAAAGTACTTGTGCCAATCGACTACTCTGCTGTGAGCCACAAAGCCATGTTGCAAGCAGCTGATGTATGCCGCATGGCTTCGGCAGAATTGCACTTGCTCCATGTCGTCGATTCCAGCGATGTCGTCGATGATTTGCTCAGCAAAATCCCCAAGGGAAGCGAGATGCAAAAAGAAATGGAGCGATTTGCCTCCGAGAAACTCCGATCGATTCATCAGGAGCATCTTGCCGATTTAAACGTCGTGACCCATCTTGAGTGGGGTACACCCTGGAAAGTCATCGCACAAAAATTATCCGATTCTTCGTATGACTTGATTGCGATGGGAACGGTAGGCAGAGGAGGGGTCTCTGGCCTATTGCTTGGCAATACGGCAGAACGCATCTTAACGATGAGCCCCTGCAGCGTTCTCACCATCAAACCAGATGGATTCGTGTCGCCGATCGACTAGCGAATTCTTCGACTAGCGAACTCAAGCAAAGGCAATGTGAGGCAAAGCGCCTATCCGAAAACCGCGGCTAGCGCCAGAGCGGCTAATGGTTTTCGGATCGGCTCTGAGCGTCTTCCTTCGAAGGCGCTGCCCTTCGCAGCGAACTGGTTGCTAGTCCTTCTTGCCTTTGTCTCCACCTCTACCCGAGCTCCGTTCCCCTTTACTTCGCTCTGCTTTGCCTCGATTGCCGCCCCCACCTCCCAAGGCTCCTAGGTCGGGCCGGTTGCCTCCATTTCGGGGAATTTCTATCCGGGGAACAATCGAGTCTTTCGCCCCCGATCCAGGATTGAGCTTCGGAATGTTCGGGACGGACGATCCCCCGCCGCGATTGGAGTTTCCTCGCAAGGCTCCACCAAGTACTTCATCGGGGCGAATTGTTCTGCCCGAACGCTCCGAGCGGTCGGGGATTCCGAGCGAAGGTAGTTGTGTTCCTGATGCAGGCGGTTGTACGTTTGGAATCGATCGCGGAGTCCGTTGAGGCAAACTTGGTCGATCCAAACGTGCCGGGGGAGTGCCTCGCGCAGGGCTACTTGAATCGCGTGGCGATATACTTCGACTGTTGTTCTGATTGTTCCCTAGAAGCTGATCGCGAATCGATTTCAATTGATCCGAGTTGAGAGGTTTTGCTCCCGAGGACTCCCCCAAAACAGGCTCAAGCTGCTTGATGCGCTGCTCTCGCTGCGAATTGCTCGGCCGTCGATCGCCGTTGTTACCGCGTGGCGTTCGCTGTGCATTTGCGTCGGGAGTAGGTCTATTACTTGAAAGTGGATTGGTGTCGACGCGAGCTTCAACTTTGCTACCGATTTTTAGATCTTTCGGAATCGCTAGCGACTCTCGCTTGGAACCATTACCTCGTTCTGGACGCTGCAATGTCAGCTGTTTCAATTCGATCTTACCATCGGCGTTGGTTCGAATCTCCGCGTCGGCAGCGCTACCGCTTCGGCGCATCGATCTGTTTTTATCCACATCTGTAATTGCTTTCTCCAGTTCCTTGCGCTTCGATGAAAGATCGCGTATCGGTGAAGACAGCGATGCCTGGGGGCCGAGAGACGTGCTCTTATCGGCACGCAGCGAAATAGGCGCTTTGAAATCGTTCCGATTTCCGGCTGCCAATGCGCTCGCCGATGCTACACGAAGCAAGGTATCCACAGTGGAAGGTTCGCGACGGAATTGCTGCTGAGCCCGGAGCTGTGCAGAAACAGTTGCTTGCGATTGCAGACGCGGGGTGGTCGCGATTTCACGCTCCAATTGCGATAGCTGGCGAAGCCAAGTCGAGTGGCGACCTTGATAAGCGTAATACGAGAGCAATGGATCGTACCCGTGTTGGTAATAAGTTACCCAAGGGTAGACTTGCCGCGATCCGCGATAACCAAAGTGATTCCCGTAGTAGTATTGCGGAATGCCTCTGGCGACGAACAAGTTCGCGAGCCAAAGAGGGTTGATATCGACGATGTATCGCGGGCGATAAAGGCCAACATAATTCGCTCTCAAACGAACCGGCGTAAAGAGCACACCGCGATTCGGCAATCGATAGTCCCAATAACCTCGTCGACAGATATATCCACTCGGAGTCCAAACGTAGCGGGTGGGAACCCATACCCAATCGTTTTGTCCAACGCTCCAATATCCAGACTGCCAAGCATAGTTGCCACTGCGGTATTGCCAGTAACCCGGGATCCAAAAGTAATCATCTCCAGGTGCTGGGGAGCTAGGGCCATGGTCGATATTCTCTGGTGGCGGAGGTAGATAGACAATTTCTTCCTGCTCGGTTGTCGTCCAAAAACCACTTACCCACTGCCAGCCACCCTCGACTTCCGTCCAGTAGCCCGGGACCCACTGCGTGTCGGGGGGAACTTGTCTCCAGATCCCAGAGACCCAGATGAAATCTTCTTCGATGATATCCCAACCCCAGTAACCAGGTATCCATACATAGTCGTCACCCTCGGGCCTATACTCAGGGGGCTGCTCATCGACCCAAGCCGGAGGCTCTTTGCCAACGATAATCGGCTCTTCTTGATCCATATCAAATCGCTCTGCATACGCCTCATGCAGAGGACCTCGTAGCAAGGGGGTAACGCCATCCACTTCCTCCGGAGGGACCTCCAAGCTCTGCTCTCCTGAGCTCAAAGTTGCCTCGGTTTGCGAGGACCCACCGATCACTGAGGATGGGGTGGGCAACGCTTCTGGAGGTGGATCTAAAAGGAGCTGTGCTCGAAGAGTTCCACTCGACCCCAATCCAGCCGTCGCGATCATCGAAGCGAGCAAAAGTCGTTTTCGTAGAATGGATGCAGCAAACGGTCTCATGATAAACATTCTCGCAATCTGGAGGAGGAGATTCCAAACGCCTTTCCGCTAACCACCGGAAACCATGGGTAACGTTCAACGATCAACGGGTTTTCGGAAAGACTCTAACTTCATTCGGTTCATCCCCCTACATAGAGCAATCGGTGTACCACGGAGATTCCTCTCGTGATCGCGGTGCGAGTCGACAAGAGCTCTTTTGGGACTAAAGAGTGAAAACCCAGGGTTTTGGGGGCGTTCTGTCTCCGTCATGAAAGCATGCGATCAAGAAATTGTCGCTTTTCGCCATTGATCGGCAATCAGAAGAACCCGGAGACCTAGAGGGAGCGCAATCAATGTGATTCGCGATCGACCAATATTCGCACGAATCGGCGTCCGCTACTCGATTTTTCGGATCCTTTCGTCCGATACCAACTTTGGAAAAAGAATTGAGATTCGGGTTGTAGGGGGACCCAGGCCATGAAGAAGTCGATTGCCATCACATCGGTCGTAAGTTTGTCGCTGTGCGCCTGGTGCTTTTCCGTGGCATCGGGGGATCCACCCGTGCTACAGAATCGTCGCGAAGTCCCGTTGCCGAGCCTAATGCTAGCCAAGCTTGGGAGCACTCAACAAATGCTCACAGGACTGGTTTCGAAAGACTTTGGAGCGATCGAGCGAGCTGCTGAGAATATGCAGCAAATTTGCAAAGCAACAGAGTGGGAAACCAATCCAGACCCTGTGTATGTCGCTTATAAAGAGGAACTGGGGCGTCAGGCTGGCAAGCTTTCTGAATTAGCCCAACAGCACAACTTGGAAGGGGCCGCATTTGTTTACACGCAAGTCATTGGTTCGTGTGTCAGTTGCCATACTCACTGCCGCGATGTTCTCAAGATCGCCGAACTTCCAAGACCGGCCCATGGCGTGATCTCGATCCCCGTAAGCGATGACCCTCGCTTGCATAGCATGCCGATTTTGCGCTGATCGATACGAAGATCATGAAGATTCGTTGATTTCGCAGGAGCGAATTACGAGTCTGCCCAAATTTCGCGAGAGCGAAATGCGACAAAGGTGCGGCATCGTTTAGAATGGGGCACTTCCAACGCCGGCCCACCGGCGCACCTTGTCCCCAGCCGAGCACGCTCGAAGGCACGTATATGGTTGATGCCGTGCATACATCATCGGCTCCGATGATAGAACTGCGCCGCTTGCATCGTTTCTTCGGTGCAACCAAAGCGGTGCATGACGTTTCGTTTGAAGTCTACCGTGGCCAAGTCTTCGGCTACATCGGTCCCAATGGTGCTGGGAAAACAACCAGCATGCGGATCTTATCGACTCTGGAGCTACCGAGCTACGGAGATGCATTCATCGATGGATTCTCCGCGGTAAATGATCCCGATTTGGTTCGCCGCCGCCTTGGCTTCATGCCAGATGGTTTTTCCGTCTACCCGAACATGAACTGCATCGAGTATCTCGATTTCTTCGCAAGGTCCTACGGAATGATGGGAAAGGATCGTATCCAAGCGATCAAGCGGACCCTTGGGTTCACTGGCCTCGACAAGATCGCAGCGAAACCGATCACTGGCCTTTCCAAAGGGATGAGGCAACGATTGTGCCTGGGTCGCGCCATGATCCATCAACCCACGGTCCTCGTCCTCGATGAACCTGCTAACGGATTAGATCCTCGAGCCCGCATCGAGCTTCGACAAATGATCCAGCAACTAGCCGCTGAAGGAACGACGGTGCTAGTCTCCTCTCACATTCTTACGGAGCTGGCCGAGATGTGCGACCAAGTCGGCATCATTGAACGAGGGAAGCTGCTAGCCGTCGGAAGCGTCGAAGAAATCCGTCGAACCATGCGAGGCCATCTGCGAGTTCGAGTTATTCCCCTGAATCAACAAGCGGAGATCGCGGTTTGGTTATCCCAACGCGAAGGTGTTAGCGAGTTAGCGCAAGAGGGGAATGCGATCCATTTCTCATTGCAAGGGGGAGAGGCGGAACAATCGCAACTCCTCACCTCTATGATTCAGTCAGGATTTCCCATATTGGAATTTGCTGCCCATACCGAATCGCTCGAGGATGTATTCATGAAAATCACCACGGGAGCGGTCCAATGAGTGCTGCCGATTCGACATTGGGTGAACTCCCATCCAAGCCTGCAGCATCGACGATCGATCCCCATGCTCAAACCGTAGAGCAACTGCTCGACGGTCAAAGCGCTTGGGACAAGCGTTTGATTCACTGGAGCAATTGGCTCAATCCGATTCTCGTTAAAGAAACGCGTCAGGCATTAAAGAGCAAGCAGTTTGTTTGGACGTTCGGGTTGTTGATTGTGATCGTGCTTGCATGGTCACTGCTTGGATTGCTCAGTTCGATACCGAACATTTACTACGCTTCCGACGGTCGGGGACTGCTGAATGGCTATTTGCTCATCCTCGTTGTCCCTGCTTGGTTAATTATTCCGCAAGCCTCGTTTCGCTCGATGGCATCGGAACTGGACGATGGCACCTTTGAGACGTTATCTCTCTCGATGCTTCGGCCGCGACATATCATTTTGGGCAAGTTAAATGTTGCTGCCTTACAGTTGATCATCTACATGTCGGTGATAGCGCCCTGCATCGCATTGACATATTTGCTTCGTGGCGTGACCCTTGAAACGATACTCTTTGAGTTGATCGTGGTGGTGATAACGACTTTGGCCCTTTCAATGATCGCTATCGCCTTCGCTTCATTTTCCAGAAGCCGGGCGCTCCAAATTGTCTTTTCACTCGTCCTTATTCTTTTGCAGTTGATCACCACTTTTACGCTTTGCAGTCTGTTGACCGCGGTGGCTTGGCAAGGCGTCGGCTTCGGATCCTTTGAAGACAACCGAGCAAGCTGGATTGCGTTGGGTGTTTCGGCGTTCTTTGTCGGCCTATATATGTGGGTGTTATTCGCTTGTTCTGCCGCGCTTATCGGAGTATCGAGTGCCAACACATCCACGCCGATCCGCATTCCTTTGATGGTTGCAGGATGGTTGATCGCGATGGTGGGTGTGGCCATGGCAATTTGGGTCGATATCGAGGCAGCTGGATTCTTTTTGATGCTGTTAGGCGTTCACTGGGCGATCGCAGGCGCATTTATTGTGGGCGAACGAGGTTTCATTTCCACCCGTGCGAAGCGGACATTACCCGACGGAATCTTTTCGAGACTGTTCGGTAGTTGGTTCATCCCCGGGCCCGGGACAGGTTATGTTTTCGTCGTTCTCAGTTGCTTGGGTGGATCGATTGCCTTAATGATCAGCCCGTTGATGACATCGGAACGGCTATGGGATTACTGGTTTGCGATGGTGTGGTTCGCGATCGCGATCAATCTATATATTGCCTTTTATCTTGGAATCGGACGCCTCGGAGCTTGGCTCTTTTTTCGACGTATGAAAAGCGGCAGGATGTTTACCACCGCCGTCTTTATCGTTGTACTCAACGCTTTGGCTATCCTCGCAACATGCACTCTCAGTTTGATGAGCAGCAACTACAGTCGTATGGACTATGAATGGTTTTGCTTTCCGAACCCTTGGTGGACTCTCGCGGAAATCATTCCTTATCGATATCGGAATACGAACAATCTCGAGGAGCTCGCAGTATTTTGTCTGGGTGTGGTCACCTTGCCGATCTTCCTGCTCAACCTCTTCCTATCCGCCAAAGATATTGTGATCCAGCGGATAGAAACTCCGGACCGTGTCATGGCCGAGCACGGAAAAAAGAATCGAGCCGAATCGACGGAGCAATCCGAAGAGATTATCGATCCCCTGGCATAGGGTGCGATCGCCGCCGGATCAAAGCTCTTCGTGCAGATTCATTTGATGCTGAGCTTGGTTCAATCGCGAATACGTTCCGCCGAGTGCAATCAGCTCTTCGTGCGAGCCAATTTCCGTAATGCGACCTTTCTCGAGCACAACGATGCGGTTTGCTTTTCGCAATGTGCTGATGCGGTGGGCGATCGCAATGGTCGTTCTCCCTTGCACCAACACATCGAGCGCCTCCTGAATTTGCCGTTCCGTCTCGGTATCGACGGCGGAGGTGGCTTCGTCCAAGATGAGAATGCGTGGATCGGTCAGCAGCGCTCTGGCGATCGAGATCCGCTGCCGCTCCCCCCCAGAAAGGGCTTGGCCTCGCTCGCCAACGAGCGAGTCGTAGCCATCAGTCAGCCGCAGGATGAAGTCGTGTGCTTTTGCGGCCCGTGCCGCGGCCACAACTTCTTCACGTGTCGCTCCAGGTTTTCCATAAGCGATGTTGTCCGCAATCGAACCAAAAAAGAGAAAGGGCTCTTGGAGCACGATCCCGATGTTGCTGCGATATTCGTTGATCGGGTAAGAACGAATGTCGTTGCCATCGACCAAGATGGCTCCGCTCGAGACGTCATAGAAACGGCAAACCAAGTTGACGAGAGTACTTTTCCCAGCACCGCTCGGTCCCACCAATCCGATCATCTCACCCGGTTCAACGGTTAGGTTGACGTTGTGAATGACTTGCCTAGTGCCATAACGGAAGGTGATGTCGCGAATCTCGATACGACCTGCGACCCGGCCCGGATGAATCGGTTTCTCCGGCTCCGAAACGCTTGGTACACGGTCCAAGATTTCAAAAATGCGATGCGTCGCAGCTGCCGTGCGCTGCGCATTTGCTAATAGACGGCTCATATCATCCAAACGTATATAAAGTCGACCGATACAAGCGATAAACGCCGCGACCACGCCATAGGTGATCGTACCGTGAAAGACTTGATAAGCGCCGAATCCCCATACAACCAATAATCCAATATCGGTTAGCAGCGTGATCACAGGCGAGAAAGCTGCCCAAACCCGATTGACTCGATGGTTGGCACCGAGCACGTGATCATTGCTGTCTCGGAATCGCTGAACTTCTCGCTTCTCCTGTGCGAATGCCTTGACGACTCGAATGCCCGGGATGGTATCGGCGAGAACGTTTACCATTTCCGCCCAAGCCGCACTGCCGCGCGCGAAACCCGCTCGCATCTTGCTTTGAACGCTGGCAACCATCCAAGCGATAAAGGGGAAAGGGAGCAGACCAACAATCGCCAATGTTGGATGGATCCAGAACAAGGCGATGCCGGTCATCAAGATCATGAGGACATCGGTCGCGAAATCGAGCACGTGAATCGATAGAAAGTCACAAATGCGCTGCGTGTCATTGCTGATCCGCGAGATCAGATCGCCCGTACGCTTTCCACCAAAGAACTCAAGCGACAGTTTTTGCAAATGGGCATAGGTAGCGTTCCGAAGATCCGCGGCTATCTGTTCGCTCGCTTTGGCTAAAACATAGGTCTTGCACCAACTCAATAGCCAACTGAGGATTGCGGCGCCGAACATCCCGAGAATCAACCACGGAACCAAGCCGAATTCGGCTTCGGGCAACGTGTTGAGATCGATTTTCGAAGTCGGGTTGTCGATGACCTCTTGGACCAAATCATGACGTTTTTGGGCCGGATAGAGAACTCGATCCACCAGAGGTACCGTCAACAGTGGTGGCAATAATCCGACGCTTGTGCTGAGGAGCGTCAAAAAGAATCCGAGTGTGATCTGCGCCAAATGGGGCTTGGCGAATCGATTCAATCGCAGCAGTGATCTTCCCGTGTCCGGAGCCGCGGTCGGGGCGCAGTTGGCGCAAACCGACTGACCTCGCGCCATTGTGCCACCGCAGGATGGACAGATCGAAGGAGCGCGCTCCTCTGAGGCTGTGCCTTGACGCAAACTCTTGAATTCATTGACGAGAACCGCGGCTGCACTGCTTTGGCTGGTAGTGAACCGCCAAGCCTCGACACGGTGTTTGGGACCGAGCAACTCTAGGACTGCTAAACCGGAGCGATCTAGTTTCTTGATCTCATCAATTTCCTTAAGTGGGTAGCGCGATAGCGGCGGTAGCTTCGCATCCGTTGAGATGGGTTGGTAGCCCAACACAGCCTGGTCGGTGAGCACGACCAGCCCGACGCCAAAGTGAAGGCGTTCGTCCAGGTTGGGTTCGAACCAAGCCAAAATCCTTTCGCTCGGCAAAAGGGCGGATCGAACAGCTTCTCGGTTGGGGGCTGGAAGCTCATCTACGGACAACGAATCGGAGTTTACTTCGGCTAACGTCACTTCAGATGCGATCGATCGATTTGGAAAAGGGGTTTACTCTTCCAAATCGTAGCCGAAAGAGGACGGATTGTCGTCAGCGCATGAAAACGCCGGTCCATCCGTCACTAGCGAACTTGCCAAGACTCGTCAAAGAACCCCGCTGCGGCAACCTTCCCCGGCCAGCGAGCGTCTGGTGCGGTCCGAATATCGATGACAGCCCAATCTGGAAGCTTGGGAACTTGCCGTGCGTTGTTCAGATAGTCGTACTCGCGATAGGTAAGCCCGCTGTTGAGAACGACATAACGGGTTGGATTCTGTGGATTCGGATAAACCATCGCGGGGACATGGTGAGCCGAATCGTAGGAATTCGCCCCGATCGAAAGCTTGCTCTCGTTCCACTGCAGTGGCAGTTTTCCGAGGATCGCGGCAATCTTGGGATTGCTCTTGGGATCTCCCCATAGAACGATGTTGTTCTGCTCGATGTCGATCTCCTTCAAATCCTCAGGGGTGACGACACGAATGTCGCCTCGCATTTGACGGTGCCATTCTTTAACCGCTCGATCGAACTCGGACTGGACCCAACGATCCAATTCGGGATGTTGCCCTGATACAGTGGGTTTTACAAACACGAAGGAGGACATGAACGCATCGTCGATCGGCCCTTGCAAGTTATGGACTTTTGCAAGCGTAGAAGTCTCGTCGAGAGGAGATCGCTCGGTCCAAGTTACCTTGCCGTCGACAACGGTCCTAACCATTCGAATTCGAAAGGACTTATCCGAGCGAATCTT
>JALOQZ010000238.1 GCA_025459245.1 Pirellula sp. | reverse complement strand
GAATTGAATCCATTCGGGACTGAGGTGAATATCGAGAGAATCAAGACGTCCGGGACCAAGATTCTGATACCCATGCGGCACATTCGCCGGGCCGAAGACAATATCACCAGCCACGGCATCAATTACCTTGTCACCAACAGTAAACCTTGCTCGCCATTCGGTGATCGTGAAGATCTCATCGTAGGGATGTACGTGGAGCGTTGGGCCTTCCCCAATTTTGTCCGTCACATATCGAATAAGCGTGACATTGGTTTGCAAACTCTTTCCTTCAAGCAGCCCTCGTAGGGGACCTGTCTTCTTTTGCCAATCTTGTGATTTTACCTTGACTGGCTCCGTTTTTGATGGAATCGGCATTTATTGACTCGCTTCGATTTCTATTGCGGGTTGTAGGCTCGTTTATGTACGCATGAATAATATGCAACGAGGTGAAGATCCCCAACCCTTCGCCACTGTCTAACGGCCGGCCAATGTCTAACCGTCGTCCCATCGTCGAACGGTCGTCCTCGACCGTTTAGAAGTGCCTAACGCCTGGCGTTAACCAGCATAAAAACCGTAGTGGAGGTTGTTAAACCTCCGTTTCGGAATGGTTGAAGCAAAGGATCTATAGCAAGAATCCGACGCATTAGCGCTACGGCTTCGGTGGGGCTGGAGTCCCCTTCTCTGCAGGCTTGTGTATGGCGGAATCAAGATCGATTTCGCGCCCCAAGCTTTCGTGCTCGAAGGCTCGCTGCAGATACTGCACTGCTTCATCAATGGTGTCCGCTTGCATCAAGAGCAAATCACCTTTGCGAATCAGCTTCAACGCGCGATCAACGGCGTTTGGCCAACCGGACACCTCGTGAATCTCCTTCACCTTGCGACCAGCATCCATCCCCTTCTTGAAGAGAGACATAATCTCCCCCGGCTGGCGTCCACGCAGATACTGGTCCTCGTACAAAATAATCCGATCAAAGTGATTGGCTAATATTTCGCCTTGCCGAACCATATCTTCATCGCGACGGTCACCCGCTGCGGAATAAATCACCGTTCGATGCTCATGCGGAAACTGCTCCAGCGTCTCCGCAATCGCCATCAACGAGGAAGCATTATGACCATAGTCGACGATTACGGTCGCTCCATGCATCTCGACCAAATTGAATCTGCCCGGAACCTTATCCATGTGTGCAGAGAATGACTCGAGTCCAAGTCGGATTTGCTCGCATGGCATCCCAAGTCCCCAGCAAGCGGCTGCGGCAGCAAGCACGTTTTCCACTTGGAAGGTGATACGTCCATTATGCGTTAATGGAATTCGCTCCAGTGAAAGCAACGGGAAATCTGTATTCCCCTCGGCAAGGATCACGGAGTTGTCACGGACGAAAGCAGCCCTTCCGCCCTTGCTGCGATGCTCGGCTAGGACCGGATCATTTCCGTCGATAGCAAAGAAAATCACTCCCCCTTTGCAACGCTCCGCCATCTCCGCCGTGTACGGATCGTTTGCTTTGAGAACGCCGTATCCATTCTTCGAAACCGCTTCAATAACACATCGCTTCACCTTGGCTAACTGTTCCAAGGTCTCGATGTCGGAAAGACCTAAATGGTCTCCTTCCCCAATGTTCGTAACGATTCCAACATCGCAGAAATCGAACCCTAATCCTTCGCGCAGAATACCGCCGCGAGCTGTTTCAAGCACTGCCGCTTCGACGGCTGGATTCATCAAAACCGATCGAGCACTTTGAGGACCGCTGCAATCCCCCGAATCGATTCGGCGACCGTGGATGTAGATTCCATCTGTGCAAGTCATCCCGACTTTCTTGCCCGTGCATCCAACAATGTGAGCGACCAAACGAGTCGTGGTCGTCTTACCGTTCACGCCGGTAACACTCACAATGGGAACGCGGCCGTTGTTACCCTCAGGGAACATCATATCGATGATCGCTTCCCCAACCGGTCTACCTTGGCCGGACGACGGCTCGATGTGCATGCGCAACCCGGGACCTGCATTGATTTCAACAATGACCCCTCGCTGCCCCTGCAAAGGTTGCGTGATGTCTTGAGCTACGACGTCCACACCAGCGATGTCCAACCCGATTACCCGAGCAGCCTCGACGCACTGCCGCGCTACATCCGGATGGACGATGTCGGTAACGTCTGCCGCCGTACCGCCAGTGCTCAAGTTCGCATTGCGACGGATGAGAACCTTTTTGCCCAACGGCGCGATCGTGTCCGGTGTCAGTCCTTGTTCCATCAACACGCCCAAAGCAACGGCGTCGATCTTAATCTTGCTAAGAACCGTACTATGACCATCGCTGCGACGCGGATCTTGATTAACCACATCGATCAACTGCTGAACTGTCGATTGCCCATCGCCGATCACGTGCGCTGGCTCTCGTCGTGCCGCGGCGACCATGCGCCCGCCGATGACCAAGATGCGATAGTCATCGCCCGGAGCATGCCGCTCACAAACAATCGATCGACCTTCTTCGCGAGCCGCGCGATAAGCCGCTTCGACTTGCTCCTTGGTCTGCAAATTGGTCGCGACCCCGCGACCATGATTGCCATACTGCGGCTTTATCACCACAGGAAGCCCGATGTCTTGCGCTACTTCCCATGCCTCTTCGGCACTCTCAACCGGTTGCCCCTCCGGCGTAGGAACACCGATCGTCTTAAGGAGCATGCGGGTCAAGTCTTTATCTTGGGCGATCGACTCTGCAATCGCGCTCGTCGTATCCGCTTCAGCTGTGCAAATACGTCGCTGCTGGTGACCATAGCCCAACTGCACCAAACTTCCTTCGTTTAGCCGTCGCCAAGGAATATTGCGAGCTTTCGCGGCATCAACAATCGCTTTCGTGCTTGGCCCCAGACAAACGTCGTAAGCGTACTCCTTGAGCTTCGCAACCTCGGCATCGACATCGAATGGGCGATCGTGAACGGCCGCCATCAATAGCTCAAAGGCTTTGTCTAAACAAGCCAGCCCAAGCTTCTCTTCGCGATAGGCGATCGCGACTTTGTAAACACCTTCCTTGTTGGTCTCTCGCGCTCGACCAAACCCTACCGGCGTCCCCGCCAAAGTTTGTAATTCAAGCGTAACGTGCTCGAGAATGTGCGCCATATACGTGCCACGTCGCAAACGGACAAAGAATCCGCCCCGCTCCCCGACACTGCATCGGTGCTCGACCATCGTTGGCAGCCATGCCATCAGTCGCTCGTTGAATCCCGGAATCATTTCCGAAGAAGTATCTTTCAGCTCTTCGAGGTCTACCCAAGCCTCCAACACTGGCGAATTCGACCAGATATTGGGACCTCGGAGTTTGTTAACCTTCAGAATCTGCATGACTTCCTCTTGTTAGTACTACCATTGGAGAGAATCGCCTAGGAACTCTATTGTGAATCATCGAATTGGAATTTGATACAGTTGTGTCAACTGAATTGCTCGCAATCCACAATTAGCAAGACTGATAAGCCAGCTTGCCGGCGTCCAAGCTGCGACAAAAGTGCAAAACATGGGCCATCTCCCCGGTGGCACCCTTTTCGGCAGGTAAACTGTCGAAAAAACCGGAAAAGACATCGGAATCTGGAAATTCTCGGTGACGCATGCCTGCAGTCAAATCGATAGCATCGTGTATCAAAACGGAAACAAGGGATAGAGAAGATGTTTCGAATTCGACAAGTCGCTGAAACGGACCTGGACGCTCTCTGGGACTTGATTTGCCAAGCGTCCGCAGGGATGACATCCCTCCAAATCGACAAACCCACCCTTCAAGATCGCCTGGAGCTATCTGTTTTCGCTTTCTCTCGAACCACGGAAAAGCCAGAAGGTGCTCCCTACGTTTTTGTGATGGAGGACCTGAGTATTAGGAAACTGATTGGAACGAGTTGTATTTTTTCCAAAACGGGTGGATACCAACCTCAATACTCCTATCGCGTTGAAACGGAAAAAGCGATCTCGTCGACGCTTTCTCTCGAGATGATGGTCCACTCGCTACATCTGGTGAAAGTACACGATGGACCAACGGAAATCGGGAGCTTGTTTCTCCAACCTGATTACCGCGGCAAAGGATGCGGCAAACTCCTTAGCCTTTGCCGATTTCTCTACATGGCAAACCACCCCAAACGATTCGCTAGCCAAACAATCGCCGAGATGCGAGGCTATCAAGACACCGATGGGCATTCGCCTTTCTGGGATGCTATCGGCGCGCATTTCTTCAAAATCGATTTCCCAAGTGCGGACTCTCTGTCGATGGTCGACAAGACCTTCATCGAAGAACTGATGCCAAAGTATCCGATCTACCTTGAATTGCTCCCTCACTCCGCACTGGAGGCAATCGGAAAAGTTCATGATCAAACTCGACCTGCCCTCGCCATGCTGGAATCGCAAGGCTTTCAACGCAACAACTTGATCGACATCTTTGACGCAGGGCCCGTTGTCGCCTGCCAAACAAAACAGATCCGTACCATCGCAGACAGCCGTGTTGCATCTTGGACAAACGACCCGATGGCAGATCGCACGACCAGCGCTATCGTCGCAAGAAGCAAGCCTCCCTTCTTTGCAATCGAAACGCAGATCGAGATCCAGCAATACGACGGAACGGAACAAGTAATTCTCGATCTAGCCGCTATCGACGACTTGCAACTACATGCAGGGGAGCCCGTACGATTTGTCACTCTTTCAAAACCGTCTCGCTAGGGTCTAACCGAAAACCGCGGCTAGAGCCAAAGCGGTTCATGCGATCGGATAGGCTTTTGGTATCGATACCGACCGAATCTGCTACGATAACGCCGCCCGATTGACCCGCCACGGATTGCGATCCATACGTTGAATCCTACCGACCACTGCACTCTGAATAAACTTGTGAACATCATGAATAAATTCGTCGCCATCAATCGCATTGGGTGTATCCCTGCTCGGACGAAATTAGCCTCGGTTTTGAGTTGGGCTTTCCTAGCTCCCATCGGACTTGGACTCCTGTCGCCTTCGAGTCGCGCGGACGAAGGAATGTTTCCCATCAGTGAGTTAGAGCGATTGCAACTGCAGACCAAAGGTCTCTCCTTGAAACCAAAGGAGATCTTCAATCCGAACGAGATCAGCTTGGTCGATGGTATCTGCCGGGTAAACGGGTGCACCGGTTCGTTCGTCTCCAACAAGGGACTGATCGTGACGAACCATCACTGCGCATTCGATGCAATCCAAAAGGTCTCAACACCTGAAAAAGACTACCTAGCTGACGGCTTTGTCAGCAAATCGCAAACAGAAGAGCTACCTGCTGCCGGTTACACGGTCCGTATCACCGAACAGTACGAGGATGTGTCGAATCAAGTTCTGTCCGTTGTCAACGATGCAATGTCAGCCTCGGACCGAACCAAAGCGATCGACAAGCGACGCAAAGAACTCGAGAAGGAAGCGGAGGCTAAGAACCCAGGACTTCGCGCGGAGGTCGCAGAGATGTTCACAGGCAAGACCTATGTCCTGTTTCTTTACACGTATCTCAAAGACATTCGGCTTGTTTTTGCTCCCCCTGCCTCCGTCGGCGCATTCGGCGGAGAAACGGACAATTGGGAATGGCCCCGTCACACCGGGGACTTTTCGTTTCTGAGGGCGTACACTGCCCCAGACGGTTCCTCGGCGGAATACTCGCCGAACAATGTCCCCTACCAACCAAAGCGATTCATTCAAGTCAACTCGAAGGGTGTCGACGAAGAGGACTTTGTTTTCATCCTTGGCTATCCCGGTCGTACACTACGGCAACGCACGGCAAGCTACTTTGAGTTCGAACAACAGATTCGACTCCCAGAAATCGTTCGCTACTACAGCTGGCAAATGAGAGAAATGGAACAAGCCGGGGCACAGGATCGTTCGATCGCGCTCAAACATGCAACTCGTTACAAGTCGCTGGCGAATGTCGAGAAAAGATCGCGCGGCCAACTGCTCGGACTCACTCGAACCGGCATTATCGAGCAACGTCAACAAGAGGAGGAAAAGCTCCGAGCCTTTATCGACTCGGACGCTTCGCTTCAAAAACGCTACGGTGGCGTGCTGGAGCGTATCGGCGATGTTTACACGGAGATGACGCGCTCCGCGAAACAAGAGATCGCACTCAGGGAGCTCCGCACCGCCTGCCGATTGTTCTCCTTCGCATTCGCGATCGTCGATGCCGTTCACGAACGACAGAAAGAGGACTTGGATCGCGAGCCACCTTACATGGATCGCAATCTGCCTTTGACGACGAAACAATTGCAACTGGATGTGAATCAATGGCTGGATTCCATCGACGATCCGAATGAGATGACAGGGTGGATGAAGTCGACGCGATTAGGAGATGCCGCTTTTGCGTTGGAATGCTTGAGCAAGACGCCCCAGCAATTGGCTTCCGTGAGTGATCCGGCTCTGAAAGCCATGCTGCAACTTTATCCTGAATACCTGCGACTGCGTGAACTCGACAAGGAACGCGAGGGAAAGCTCAATCAGTTGTATGGTGAACTGCAAGACGTCAAGCAAAAATTTCAAGCGGATGCGTTCGTTCCAGACGCGAATGCAACGTTGCGATTAACCTATGGAAGAGTGCGAGGTTACTCGCCAGCCGATGCCGTCGTTCGCACACCTATTTCGACGTTGCGAGGAGTGTTGGAGAAGACGACCGGTGTCGAGCCATTCGTTTCGCCGGAAGCCGTCTTAGCAAAGGCGAAACGAAAAGAGTACGGACCGTTTGTCCATCCGCGATTGGGTGATGTACCCGTTGCGATCCTCTACAACACCGACACGACAGGAGGTAATTCCGGAAGCCCGGTACTCAACAACAAAGGGGAACTCGTCGCAGTAAACTTCGATCGAACGTTCGAGGCGACCATCAATGATTTCGCTTGGAATGAAAGCTACAGTCGATCGATCGGAGTCGACGTTCGCTATGTCCTGTGGATTACCGGCATCGTGTACGGCGCCGACCACCTCCTACAAGAGATGGGCTTGTAACCAGACACCAACGCGATTCCGGCTGATGACAATCCTCAGCGTCTTCGCCGCCCGTAGGTTGGGCACTCCTGCCCGACTTCACCGTCCCAACATCACTACGTCGTCGGCCAAGAGTGGCCAACCTACGGTAAGAGACGAGAGTCGCATTTCGCTCCTGCGAAATTAGCGCGTCAGCCCTTCACCGCCAACAGCTCTTTACAGATCTTCCCCTGGCTCAATGCCAAGGGCCTACCGATCGGAGTTTGCAATTCTTGCTTAAAATCAATTCCGAATGTCGAGAGGATCGTCGCATGAAGATCCTCCACCGTGACCGCATCCGATACACCTGCCAAAGCTCCCTTCTCATCGCTCGGCAATTCCAAAGCGGTCGCACCATGCACATACCCACGGCGAAAAGGCCCGCCAAAGAGCACTGTGCTAAATCCATTCGGCCAATGATCTCGGCCATCCGCCACGTTGATCTTTGGTGTTCGCCCAAACTCTCCGCCCCACACGACGATGGTGTCATCGAGCATGCCGCGTGCCTCTAGCTCCGTGATCAATCCATATAGACCAGCATCGAGTACTTCGCAGCGGCTTCGGTGAAACTCGTAGTTTCTCGCATGGGTATCCCAACCGCTCAATTCCACTTCCACACACCGAACACCTTGTTGCACCAAGCGAATCGCAGCTAAGCATCCGCGGCCAAAAGGGGTGTCTCCAAACTTTGCCAAAACATCCGAGGGCTCATCGGTGACTTTGAATGCGTCAATCTGCTCGCTCTCCATCATCCTAGTAGCCCTTGCCGTAGACGTTTCGTGCAACGTGCGTACCTGGTCCAGATCGCGTAGGCGTCCACGTTTGAACTCGACCTCCATCAATTCGGATAGATCCGACAACCGCCGCTCCGTTCGTTGTTCATCCACCCTGCTCTTTAAATTGGCAATCGGATACTTCGGATCTCCGACTTGAAACGCGTCGAAGCCAGGGCCCATATAACCGCCACGACCTGGCCATTGACCGCTCAAAATCGAGATGTGCCTTGGGATCTCAATGTTATTCTCCGATTGATGACAAAGAACTGCACCGATCGAGGGATGTAGAAGCGTCGGATCGGGGCGCCAACCGCTCTTCATCGTATAGGTCGCACGCTCGTGATCCCCTTCTTTCGAGACCATCGAACGGATGAGCGTCGCTTGGTGCATTACTTCCGCAGTCTGAGGCAACAAACTAGAAATACGAGCCCCCTTAAGACTCGTCTCGATCGCTTGCGTTTCTCCGCCGATCTTCGTATCCGGATGCGGGTCAAACGTCTCCAGTTGGCTAG
Source organism: Pirellula sp. (assembly GCA_025459245.1). Lineage (GTDB taxonomy): Bacteria > Planctomycetota > Planctomycetia > Pirellulales > Pirellulaceae > JBKCUI01. Next base: position 525 of record JALOQZ010000238.1, on the reverse strand, counting down.
GCCCTCCTTGCATCCAGAGGAATATCAAACTTTTCGGCCTTCGCTTGTTTCCGTCGGCCAAGGCCTCTACCTCCCTTGCCAACAACTCCGCAACGTTCGTCCATCCGCTGGCGAACCCAAGTCCCGCCGCTGCGGAAGCTGACCGTATGAAAGATCGCCGCCTCATGGAGTGAAAGGAGGGACATTCTGCGGAATGAAAACCGCTCTGATGCATGACGGTAGTCTCTTTGGATGGTGTTAGTGGTTCCACAAAAATTCGGTGCTGTTCATCAAGGTCCAGTACATGTCTTCGATGACTTTGCGGTGCGCATTCCCTTTTGCATCGGCAAGCCTTTCGATAAATGCAGTTGCTTCACGATCCGACGGCAGTCGATTCAACACGGCGAGAAACACAGCTTCGACTGCCGATCGGTTGTCTCTGGCTTGGTTGGCAATCCTCGTCGAAGCGTTCATGATGGGATTGTCTTCGATCCGCTCTCGCGTGAACTTGCCATTCATGACGAGCAGTCGCTGTGGAATGGTGAT
>JALOQZ010000237.1 GCA_025459245.1 Pirellula sp. | reverse complement strand
TGGCGTTGTTCATCCAAACACGCAGGCAACTGTCGAGCGAGGCTCATCATCATCGCAAAGACGTGTTCAGCGCAAGGCTCATCGTAGACTCCGGAACTGGTGGTAAGAGCTGCGTTCCGGTTCCGAAAGACCTCTTTCAAATCCTCGCGGTCGTATGCGGTGTATCCCGCAGACGTCAGATGCACCCACCGAACGCCAGTAAGCTCGAGCAGTTGCTCGGCGTCAGGTTGCCCGAAGGCAATCTGCGCTTCCGCTAAAGCAGGGTCCGCAGGGCTGCCCACTAGATTCGAAGTGCTGGTCTGTTTCGCAACGATCAGCCGATGGCTCCCCAGAGCATCTCGGAGCCGTTTCTCCACTGATTCTGGGAAGCTCGCATTGGTCCAGATCGTATACGTCTGACTCGGGTGCATCGTATTGCTTCTCAATGAGTAGGTCTATTGCCAATCGAGCGGTGCGATCCAACGATCTCGCAGTTGTTTCCAAGGGAGATCGACCAACGTCTTGCCATCGCAAGCGATGGTGACTCGATCGTGTGGTTCCACCATTCCAATTCGATAAACGGGCAAACCTGCAAGCGTCGCTTCGAAAGCAGCGATTTGGCTCTCGGGTACTTCGCAAAGCAAACGGCTGTTGGATTCGGAGAACAGCGCCGTTTCAGCGCTAACAAAACACGCTTGTCGCATCGCCGTAAGGTCGGTGGACACTCCAAGCTCTCCAGCAAAAGCCATCTCCGCTAGGGATACTGCAAGCCCTCCCTCGCTCAAGTCATGGCAAGAAACGACCTGTTTGCCTTGAATCGCTTGATGAATCGCTTTGTAGATTCGCATGGCGAGCGGCGCATCCACTTCGGGAACTTTGCCACCTTGCAATCCTAGCGAGCGTGCAACTTGGGATCCCGCCAATTCTTCACGAGTCACGCCGACGAGATAGATCGCACTGCCTACCTTCTTCAAGTCCATCGTGATGGCTTGCTTGCAATCCGCGATCTGCCCCATGGCGCTGATGAGGAGTGAGCAAGGGATCGCGATGGTTTTCTTTACACCCGATTCGTCCGTAAAGGAAAATTCATTGTTCAGACTGTCCTTGCCGCTGATGAAAGGTGTTTTCCACTCGACGGCCAAATCGTGGCATGCGATCGCGGCACGAACAAGAGTACCGAGCGTTTCAGGTTTCTCGGTGTTACCCCAGCAGAAATTATCCAGCACAGCCAGCTTGGAAGGATCCGCGCCGACGGCAACCGCGTTGCGAACCGCTTCATCCATCGCCGAAGCAGCCATGTGATAGGGATCGTAATCGCCGAGTGTAGGATTCATCCCGCAAGCGAGGACGATACCCTTTTGGCTCTTCAGCTTTGGCTTTACAACCGCAGCATCGCTAGGTCCATTGCACGATGGACCGACAAGCGGCTTTACCACGCTACCGGCTTGAACCTCATGATCGTATTGGCGGATGATCCAGTGCTTGCTCGCTACCGTGGGATGGGAAAGGATGTCGAGCAACGCTGCTTCGATCGATTCCCGAGACAAATTGGGCAAAGATAATGGGCTGGTAGCGGTCGGTTGATAGACTGCTTGCCGCACGATAGGTGGACGACCGCCATGGAGGAATTCCATGCTAAGGCATCCGACCTCTTCCCCTTGATACATCAAACGAAGATTACCCGTCGGTGTATAAATCCCGAGCACCGCTGCCTCGACCCCTTCGCTCGCGCACAGGGCTTTCAGGCGATCGACTTTTTCAGGTGGAACCGCGAGAATCATCCGTTCTTGAGCCTCGCTAATCCAGATCTCGGTATAGCTTAGGCCTTCGTATTTGAGCGGAGCTTGTTCTAACCAAACCTCTGCACCGATGTCTTCTCCCATTTCTCCGATCGCGCTGCTAAAGCCTCCGGCTCCGCAATCGGTGACTGCGCTGTAGAGACCTTCATCGCGCGCGGCGAGAAGAACATCTAGGACCATCTTCTCCGTAATCGCATTGCCGATTTGGACCGCCCCCCCGGAGATAGATTCGCTTTCTTCCGTCAGCTCGACGCTGCTGAAAGTCGCGCCGTGGATCCCATCGCGCCCTGTTCGTCCGCCGATAGCGACGATGCGATCACCTGGTTGCGCGTGCTTTTCCACTTTATTTCGAGGGATGATTCCGACGTTCCCGCAATAGACGAGCGGGTTGCCAAGGTAACGATCGTCAAAGTAGACAGCGCCATTGACGGTCGGAATCCCCATGCGGTTGCCGTAGTCCCGCACGCCAGAGACCACACCCGACATAACACGGCGAGGGTGCAAGACACCGGGGGGAAGTTTCGCTGGATCGTAATCGGGATTGGCGAAGCAGAAGACATCGGTACTGCATACCGGTTTCGCACCAAGCCCCGTACCCAAAGGATCGCGAATCACACCGCCGAGCCCCGTGTTAGCCCCCCCGTAAGGTTCGATTGCAGACGGGTGATTGTGCGTTTCTACTTTGAAGACAACGCAGTCTTCGTCATCAAACGTAACGACCCCCGCGTTGTCTTTAAACACACTCACGCACCAATCTTGCTCGCCCAATTCTTTTCGAATCTGTACGGTGGCAGCGAAGATCGTTTCCTTGAGCATCGACTGGAACTGTCTCGTTCCATTCTCATCGGTGTACTCGATCTTCCCGCCGAGCGTTTTGTGGCTGCAATGTTCGCTCCACGTCTGAGCGATGGTCTCCAGCTCGATATCGGTCGGTTCGCGTCCGAGCGTTGCGAAGTGAGCTTGAATAGTTTTGAATTCGGGAAGCGTGAAGTAGAGCTGCCCTTCTTTGCTCAGCTTCATCAATGCCGCATCGTCGAGATTCGAAATAGGGACAATGATCTTCTGGAAACTGTAGACCGAACCGACGGCGAGTTCCGTCAATCGCAACGGGCCAATGTTGACTTGCTCGATGGAATCGTTCGCCAGAACCTTTTGGCACATGCGATCGATGATCGTTCGGTCGACGGCTCCGGTTGCGGATCCGATCCAATACTTCCGAAAGGTGCGGACCTCGTCGACATCCAAGCCAATATCTCGAAGAAGCTTGAGAGTGCTCTGAGCGACCGGATCCATCACCCCCGGTTTAGGCATTGCGTAGACAAGTGTCGCGTTCGGGTTCAACGTTGGTACGGTCGACAAACCGGAGTCGCCAATCGCGGCCGTGTGACAGCGCTGGGCAATTGGGTCCGAGAGCAAGTCCCGGGCAACCTTTTGAATCCCGGCGAGCTCGACAGCTCCTTGGATGAGAAACCCATAAGCCCCATGGACGATCAAGTCGCTCGAGATACCTAGCTCGCTGGCTGCCTTGGCGGCGGAGGATCCGAGAGAGTCAGGCTGACCATCAGCCGGATAGATGTCGACTTGCCACAGCGTCACGGGTTGCTTTTCCTGCTTCGAGTAGTGATTCCACACGGTCGAAGTCACCTTGTTCGAGCGCCTCGATCCATGTTTGGCAGATTGTGGCAAAGTTCTTCAAGGCTTGTAAGGCTGGAGCGTGGTTTTCTTCTAAGATCTGCCTCCAGAGTTGCGAGTTGCTCGCAGCGATTCGGGTGGAGTCCATCCAACCTTTTCCGACAAACTGCAACACATTGTGGGGAGTAGCACCCGCCAGGGCAGACGAAACCATATGGGGCAAATGGCTCGAGATCGCCAAGGCTTCGTCGTGTTCTTTCGGCGTGAGAATGCATGTTCGGGAGCCCATCGATTCCCAAAAACGGGTCATCCGATCGGTCAAATCCGCAGGCGTCTGCTCGGTGGGGGTAATCACGACTAAGGCGCCGTCGAGCAAGGTTCCGACGGCGTGCTCGACACCGCTATGGTGCCCGCCGGCGATCGGGTGGCTCCCGATGAATTGCCCTGCGGGAAGCCGCCCCTGAGCACCCCGGATTATACTTTGTTTCGTACTACCCACATCGGTCAGAATCGCTCCCGGCTGCGCAACAGAGGCAGCGACAGCCAAGGAATCGACGATCGACTGAACGGGGGTGCAAGCGATGATGAGTTCGGCATCTCGAGCTCCCGCGATAATGTCATCGGTCGCGACATCGATTGCTCCTCGTTGGAGGGCGGTATCTAGCCTCGGGATCGTACGGCCGACCCCGACGACTTGCTTTGCGAGCCGCTTACGCTTGAGCGCCAAGCCGATGGATCCCCCCAACAGCCCGACTCCGATAATACAAACTCGCTGCCAAACCATAGATGCATTCAAAGCCACGATGAACACGACGACGGGGAGCGACCTCCCTTCGAGTAGTCTTTAAGGGATGGTAGTCTACAGTCCACCATGCGACTTGCCAGCAGGGCGAGGAGAACATTAGGATGAAATCTATGTTTGCAACAACCCATTGGACGGCCGTATTTCAAGCTGCCAAAGAGCAAAAAGGGGCACCTCGCCAACATTTTGGACTGCTGGTCCAAAAGTACTGGGGGCCGTTGTACCACTATGCTCGGAAGCAAGGACTTCAAGCGGAGGACGCCGAAGACGCCACCCAGGCGTTTATGCAGGAAATGCTCAGCGGGGAGCTATTGCAGCGAGCCGACCCATCGCGAGGGCGATTTCGCACCTTTCTTTTGCACGCCTGGAAACAGTATTTGATCGATCGGCATCGATTCGAAACCAGGGAAAAGAGAGGGGGTAAAGCGTCAGAGTTGCCGTTGACCGAATCGGCGATTCCGAATCGAGACGAGAGAATCGATGGGCAATTGCTGGTCTCGGATACCGAGTTCTTCACGCGATGGGCGGACCAAGTTGTTGAAAACGCCATGCAGAGGCTAGAGGAAGAATATCGCGAAAATGACAGACACCATGTGTTTCAGAAGCTTCGAGAACACCTGACGTCGGAACTCCATGGGGCCCTTTACCAAGAGTTGGGAGAGGCGTTAAGCATCACGCCAGCCGCGGCGAAAGTCGCTATGCACAGGCTTAAACATCGCTTTGGAGCCACCCTTCGAGATGTGGTTGCCGAAACAATTGATGATCTCAATACCCTTGAAGAAGAGATTGCTTTTCTGGCCAATGCGGTAGCCACGCGCTCGTCCAAAGAAAGTTCTCAAAAAACGACGGATTCGCTGTAACCGATCGGCTGACGTGTCGGAAATGGAAGTGTCCCGAAATACTGTTTTCCGCTCCCGCTCTGCATTTGACCGGATTTGTTATGGCATCCAAACTTGATTCGATTGCGTGTTCCCGATGCGGCTCCCCACTGGTACTCGGCGGGAATTGCTCGCGATGCTTGCTTCTAGCGGAGTCGAACCGAGTGAAGCGAATGATCCCCCCTCCTATCGTGACCACCGACGAACTGGAGGGGCTTCAAAAGAGTTTTCCGCAATATCAACTCAAACGAGCCATCGGCAAAGGCGGAATGGGGAGCATCTACCAAGCGAAACAGACCACGCTCGATCGCGACGTCGCACTCAAGATCATCGACCCCAAGATTTCTGCAGATCAAACCTTCCTTGATCGATTTGAGAGAGAAGCCAAGGTGCTGGCAAAACTCTCACATCCGAACATTGTTGCCATCTATGACTTTGGCCGAACGTCCGACGCCATCGCTTATCTGGTCATGGAGTTTGTCTATGGATTGAATCTTCGCGAAGCCATGAGCACGATGGAGTTCAGTGTGGCCGAAGCTTCAAATCTGATGCAGTCGCTGTGCGATGCGCTTTTCTACGCTCATCAACGAGGCGTGATTCACCGCGATATCAAACCCGAGAATATCTTGCTCGGCGACGATGGCACCCTGAAGATTGCAGATTTTGGGATCGCCAAATGGAACGACCCCCGATCGGCACCTCGTATTACAGCCACGCAGCAAGTTCTCGGCACGCTGCATTACTTAGCTCCTGAACAAATCGAATCACCTGGTGAGGTCGATCACCGAATCGATATCTATTCGCTGGGTGTCGTTTACTACGAGTTGTTAACCGGTCGGCTTCCGGTGGGAAATTTCGAACCCCCCAGCCATTTGAATTCACAGGTCCCTCGCGAACTGGATCGAGTTGTCATGCGTGCTTTGTCACGCCGACCGAGCGCTCGCTATCAGTCTGCGGACGAATTCCGATCGGCGATCGTATCTGCCGCTGAAGGAGTTCATTCTGCAGAGAGGGATGCTCCCGAAATCGAGCTTAAGCCCCTACCCGTGATCAGTGTTCCTATAGAGCGAGAGGATATGGCCGGTTTCGCCAAGGTGCTTGGCTCCTTGCAATGCACTTCTAAAGGTGTCTTTATTGAATACCAGGTGAGAGACGCTATTTTCGGAACCATCAAATCACCGCTGCGTTCCATTATTATTCCATGGGGCCGCATAACCAGGATCGACTTCAAGCCAGGTATTTACTACGGGAAGTTGGCTTTGGTTGGCGATTCCATTTCAGCGTTGCAGTCGTTTCCAGATGCTGAATCGGGCAAGATCGAGGTAAAGATCAAGCGG
>JALOQZ010000236.1 GCA_025459245.1 Pirellula sp. | reverse complement strand
TTCGACATCTTGCCCGTTTTGACGGTGTAGTCGGAACCGCAGGCCGCTTTCGCTTCTTCTTCGGTCAAGAAACGCTGCTTGCCATCTTTGCTCTCGTACCACTCGGCTAACATCAACCCGAGAACGATGCAGTTCTTGAACGGATGAGGATAGGAGCGAGCTTCGTTTTCCTTGAAGCTCCCGCTCGAGACTGAAACGCCGAGACCTTCGAGCGACTCTTTATCCGATCGCCCGAAGAGCATCGTACTGATCGCAAGTTGGCTGTAGAACCAGCCACGCGTTTGATCGATCGCTTCGCTGATGAAGTCCGCTGGAAACTGGGAAGCGAAGGTTTCTTTGTTTTGATGAGGATAGCCCCACTGTGCGAACGGCATCGCGCCGCTGTCGTACCAGCAGTCGATCACTTCGGTAACGCGTCGCATCCGAGCGCCGGATTCAAACGGGGAATCGTAAGTGACCGCGTCAATGTACGGCTTGTGAACCTTCAGGTCTTCGACCAAATTCGGGTTCGCTTTCTTCGCGTTCGCCCAAACTTCAGTACCCGAGACTCCAGGCTTCTGAAGCAGCTCGTCGTAGCTGCCGATCGCTTCCATTTGCCCTGTCTTTTCGCAGACCCAAATCGGCAAAGGCGTACCCCAATAACGCTCGCGCGAAAGGGCCCAATCGACATTGGATTCCAGGAAGTTACCAAAGCGGCCAGGTCCGATGTGCTCGGGCAGCCATCCGATCTGCCGATTGTTTTCCAACATGGCGTTGCGGAACTGCGTCGTCCGGATGAACCAGCTTTCTCGCGGATACTGAATCAATGGATCTTCCGCAGCTCGCCAGCAGAAAGGATAGTCGTGAAGGTACTGTTCTTGATGCCAAAGCTTCCCAGCCTCTTTGAGGCTTCGCTGGATCGGTTTATCGGCTTCCTTCACCCACACTCCGGTATGCTCTGGAAAATCCGACGTGAATTTGCCATCAGGCCCGACAGCGCACAGTAGCGGAGGTGTTTGTGGTTCTGCGAAGCGAGCTCGCTCCGTTGCAAGAACTTCGTAATCCACTTCCCCGAACGCGGGTGCCAAGTGGACCAAGCCGGTTCCCGAGTCGATGGTCACGAAATCCGCCGCGACAACTCGCCAGCAAGGCCTTTGCTTACCGCCGTCTTTGAGCGAACACTCCGATGCACCCAAGTCTTTCGAATAGCAATCGAACGGCGGCTTGTAGTGGGTGCCTACCAGCTCGGAGCCTTTGACCGTTTTTGCAACGGAGAGCTTGCGCTTCGTCTTTTCTGCCAAGGATTCCACCAGGGCAGCTGCTAGCACCACCGTTTCGCCGGTCTCTTCATCTTTGCAAAAAGCGTAGTCTAGCTCGGGGTGAACGGCGGCGAATTGATTGCTAGGTAGCGTCCATGGAGTTGTGGTCCAGACAACGAGGGAGGTGTTTTCCATTCCTTCGAGAGGGAACCGGACATAAACGCTCGGGTCAGCGACTTGCCGGTAGCCTTGTCCGACTTCGCCGGAGCTCAATGCAGTTCCACCTTGCGCCCACCACCAAACGATCTTGTGCCCGCGATAGAGAAGTCCGCGATCGAACAAGCTCTTGAGGGACCACCAAACACTCTCGATGAAGCTTTGATGGTAGGTCACGTACGCTTCGGAGAGATCGATCCAAAATCCGAGACGCTCGGTGACGCGTTCCCACTCCTGCATGTACTTCCAAACGCTTTGTTGGCACTTTTGGATGAAGCCTTCGATGCCGTATTGCTCAATCTCATCCTTGCCATGGATGCCGAGCTCCTTGCACACTTCGACTTCGACCGGCAAGCCGTGGGTATCCCACCCCGCTTTGCGATCGCATCGGTAGCCTCGCATGGTGCGATAGCGAGGGAAGAGATCTTTGATCGCTCGAGTTAAGCAGTGCCCCGGGTGAGGCATCCCGTTAGCGGTTGGAGGTCCTTCGAAAAAGACGAAGGGCTTCCCGTCTTTTCGGAGCTCAAGGCTTTTTTGGTACGTGCGATGGGACTTCCAAAAAGCGAGGATGTCCTCTTCGAGTTGTGGAAACTTTGTATCCTGTTTAACAGCTCGAAACATGATTACTCGTCTGCGTCCTCGTTGGGCGTTTCGGCCCCGTCTTCTTCGAGCAAGTCGGGATCGACCTCTTCGGTTCCGTCGTCAAATGCGAAGCCGTCATCCTTTGGCTCGATTTCATATTCGTCTTCCAATTCCTCTTCGAAGTCGTCGTCGAAGTCATCGTCGAAATCTTCCTCGTCGAAGTCTTCGAAAGGATCGGATTCTTCTTCCTCGTCCGTGGAGTCCTCGTCTGGAATCTCCTCGTCTGGCTCGTCGTCGTCATCCCCCCAAGAGCTCACGATGGGGCGAACGACAGGCGCCTCGGTTTGTAGAGCAAGCTCGAACCAATCTGGTTCGGTCGAAGAGGGAGAATCTGAGCAATCGCCGGTCTTCGAAGTTCTCGACGCTGGCTGCTGAGGAGCCAGCGGACAGCGAATCACCAGCAGTTCCTCATCGGTAGGTGCCAAGGCGATGCAGCCCTCGAACTCCCCGCCCAAGTCCATCTCGACCAATTCCGCTTCCGAGGATTCCAAGAGCAAATTCAAGATCGTGACCGCCGCGCAACGAGGAATGGAACCATGAAAAACGCATTAGAGTGTTCGGATCCAAGCAGAATGTCAACTGCTGTTCCACTGGTTGTTTCCGACAACTCTCGGTTGTGGTAGCATAAGCAAATTCGGAGCCCGATTCCGATACCAAACTCGCCAGCGATTTTCATTTTCCTCCTTTTCGATCCTCCTCTCACAGCCCTGGCGCTGACCACCTAGATGGCGGTGCCGGCTGCATTGCCTCCTTGCGGGAACTTCCCTGGTTTTCGCGTTGGGTTACCACTCCGGCACATGCCAGCGGACTGGAAACTCCTTTTCGGAGCGGGAGCAACGACTGGGAAATCGACCGCTCGCGAGCTTTTCGACTACTTTCCCCATCGGCGCAGGAAGCCCGCCGCGAACCATAGAAAGCAAATTGTGTTGAAACTAACCGCAACCCTGGATCGGCTGCAGTTTTTCATCTTGGCCGCAGATACCTCCAGCAGTACCACCGTCACCGCGATCTTGTTTGTCATTGGAGTCGCACTTGGAGCGGGCGGACTTTATCTCATCAACTTTCTGCAAGGGCGAGATGCAAAGTCGCAGTCGAAACGATTGCTCGACCAAACCAAACTCGATTGCGAGAACCTGGTGAAGACCGCCGAGCTCGAAAAGAAGGAAAAACTCCTCCAGCTCCAGAGCAAATTCGACAGCGAGAATCAGAAGCAAAAGGACGAACTTCGAAAGCGAGAGTCCGAACTGGATCGCAAAGAAGCATCGATCAAGCAATCCTCCGACGATCTGCGAAAGCAGGAAAAGTTCGTCGAAAACAACCAGCGAAAGCTGGCAGAACGCCTGGAAGATGTCAATAGAAAGTCGGACCAATACAACAAATTGATCCAACAAGCCCAAGCCGACTTGCAGCGCGTTACCGGCATGTCGATCGATGAGGCCAAAAAGCAATTGCTCACAGTGTTGGAACGAGATCTTCAGGGGGAGATGGGCTCCGTCATCCTCAAGCACGAAAAACGGCTTGGGGAAGTTGCTCAACAAAAGGCCCAAGACATCCTTCTGACGGCGATGCAACGCTACGCGTCCGCCCACACGTCCGAGAGCACGACCAGCACGGTCGATATTCCAAACGACGACATGAAGGGGCGGATCATCGGTCGGGAAGGCCGAAACATTCGGGCTTTCGAGAAAGTCTCCGGCTGCGATTTGATCATCGACGACACACCTGGCGTGGTGATCGTCAGCGGATTCGATCCAGTGCGCCGCGAAATCGCCCGTTCCGCGATGGAGAAACTCGTTACAGATGGTCGAATCCATCCGACCCGCATCGAGGAAATCGTCGCTGCCAGTGAAAAGCAGATGGAGGGCTTTATTCGCCGCAAAGGGGAAGAGGCAGCCCAAGAAGTCAACATTCAGGGCTTGCACGAACGAACCATCGATATGCTCGGCCGATTGCACTTCCGAACCAGTTATTCGCAAAACGTATTGCGCCACAGCGTCGAAGTCGCGTTCCTCTCCGGATTGATGGCTGAAATGATCGGACTTGATCCGCAGCTGGCGCGCCGTGCAGGACTGCTTCATGACATCGGAAAGGCCGCCGACCATGAGCTCGAGGGAGGGCACCCGAAAATTGGGGCCGATATCCTCAAGCGAAACGGTGAAAACGATGTTGTGGTACACGCAGCCCTCGGGCACCACGATCAACTCACGACCGAATATCCCTACACGTTGCTAGTCGCTACCGCCGATGCTTGCAGCGCCTCAAGACCTGGCGCGAGACGGGAATCGCTTGAACGCTACATCAAGCGAATGGAAGAACTCGAGTCCATCGCCAAGAACTTTCAAGGAGTCGAGCAAGCCTTCGCGATTCAAGCTGGTCGCGAATTGCGCGTGATCGTGTCGTCCAAGAATACAGACGACGCGATTGCCGCCAAAGTTTGCCGCGATATCGCCAAGGCATTCGAAGAACAATTGACCTATCCCGGCGAGATAAAGGTTACGGTGGTTCGCGAATCCCGCTTCACCGAAGTCGCCCGCTAGCACAGCTGTCGAGTTAACACGTTCGGTACCGAATGCCGATCCGAAAACCGTCGGAAACCGCGGCTAGCGCCAAAAGCGGCTAATTTGGGGGAAACCGCGGCTAGCGCCAGAGCGGCTAATTGGAAGAAACCGCGGCTAGCACCAAGGCGGCTAATCTGGGGAAACCGCGGCTAGTGCCAGAGCGGCTGATTTGGGGGGAAACCGCGGCTAGCGAGAGAGAGAGACGCATCACGGTTCGTTTCTTAGTTCCGAGACAATCGTGCTTGTCAGGATCTCTTCTAATCGCGCGAGAGCACGCGCTCCGAGCATACCGTCCATGGCGCGATGGTCGCATAACATGACGACATCCATTCTGCCGTCTTCCAGCATTGGTCCCATTGCGAGGCTCGCGGAAGTCACCACAGGGTGATGCGCATTTAAACAGCCTTGCCCACCCAAGCTGGATATCGAGAACGTGCCGACGTGCTTTGCCCGCTTGCGGCCGCTAAATCGCATGACCCACCACCAAGCGATCCGCCGGAGAAGCACGGGAAAGCGTTCGAGGATAAGGCCATCTTTGTAGACATCCTTCAGGGGCGCGGTGGCCATTCGAGCCAATTCTCGTTGGATATCAGCTAGAGACATCGACTCCGGGTTTCGCAACTGCCCCCAAATGAGTCGCTCTTCACCTTGATCGTCCAATCGATGCACCGAAACAGATGCAACCGAATGGGGATGCCGGTAGAGATGACGAAAGGGAAAGCGAACGAACAAATCCCGTATCGCCGGCACTTCGGTGCATAGAGTTGCAAACGACTTGATAAAGATCGCGGTCCACCCAATTCTGGCAGCAGACTCTTTTCTCGCTATTTCCACCGAGGCCAGATGAAACTGCCGATGGAGAGGAAACGCGGGAACGGAGCGGGACGCTGCCAAGATATCCAGCACCGTCAAGCGGTGCCGGGGAAACCGAATACGCATCTTATCCGCTTACCTAGGTTGCTGTTCCAACACTTGCTGTGCTTCGCGCAAATCTTGTGAACTGACGCGGCTCTTCTTGAGATCGCTGAAGTCGACGATCTGAGCATCGTCGCGCAACTTGTTCAGGCATTGATCCATCGCAATACGATGCTTCTTTTCTTCGATCTCTCGATGAAGCTCGGTACGGATCGCTTGGTTCAATCCGCTGACCACGGGCTTTGTGAAACCTTGCGATTTGAGAATCACGTAGCGGCCATTCACTTCGACGATACCAGAAAGAGCGCCTGGCTGGAGATCGAAGGCCGCTTTCTCGAGGGTTGGCTGACCGCTGTTTCGTCGCAGTGGTGGCACCTTGCCGAAGTTGCTTCTCGAACTGTCTTCGACGGAATATTGGCTGGCCAGTTCACCGAAGAACTGTTCACTCGAATTGTTGCGGGCCATTTCCCAAACTTGTTGCGCTGTTCGCTGATTGCTTAAGACGATCGCCAGCACTTCGGCTCTCGGGCCATAGTTCGCGTCGAAGCCCTTTTGAATGTCCTCTTCCGTTACCTGAACTTGCCCGGCGGTTAGTTTCTTGAGGGCGACGGTTGGCCAAATAACATCTCGAACGTAGAGTTCGGGAGTCATATTGTCGTCTTGTTCGATGCTTTGGAGCAGTTGTGGAATGTCGGCGGAACCGTCTGCCTTCACGAATCCGAAGTACTCCGCAGCACGGCGGATTTCTTGATCGATTTCGGGTTGAGTTACTTGCAACTGAGCTTTAGCCAAAGCCCCCTCGATCAGCTTTCGATTGATTTCGCCATCGAGAATCTTCTTGCCAAATCGTTTGACACAAGCGTT
>JALOQZ010000235.1 GCA_025459245.1 Pirellula sp. | reverse complement strand
GATAGCGAGAAGAAGAGGACAGAGAAAGATAACCGATTCGCCCCCTTCCTTGGAGCTCTCTTGACATAAGAGTGCCGTTTTGGGATTTCATTCGAGATTCGAATCGACCGTTGATTCGAGCCCCCGGTAAACGTTCAACGACTGGGCCGACCCTTGGGTACGGCATCATCCCATGAAAAGACACGCGCTCTGGATTGTACTCTTGTCGACTTCCTTTCTCGGATGCTCGACCATGAAACAGTCCGATACTTCGCGAACGGGCTTGGAGCAGCTGTTGATCAGCAACGCTGTCGATCGATCTTTGGACAAGGTGGACTTCCGGCCGATTGCTGGGGCTAAAGTCCACTTAAAAACCGAGCTGCTGGATTGCGTGGACAAGAATTACATCATTTTGTCGACCAAATCCCGATTGCTCGCTACTCAGTGCACCTTGGCCGACAAGCCGGAAGATGCCGATGTCGTGGTCGAATTGGCTTCCGGTGGGGTGGGAACCGACCGAACGGAAACCATTGTGGGGACTCCCGAGATTCCTCTCGGGATCATGGGAAGCATTCCGAAAGTGAACTTCTACGAGCGCAACAAGGCGATGGGAACTGCCAAGCTTTCGGTTCTCGCAACCGACGTGAAAACCAAGCAGCCTGTGATCAACACAGGCTTTGCACTTGCTCGGAGCGACCACCAACATTGGACGATGTTCGGCGCTGGTCCTGTTTTGTCGGGCAGCGTTGCGGAGCAGATCAAAGCAAACACCAACCAAGCGGATGGATTCATGATGCCGAGCCAGGCGCCAGCTGCGCGAACTGCACAGCGTTAGGCCGCTCGATCAGTACGGATGGTTCGATCTACTCGTTCATGACTTCTGCTTCGCGGGCTTTCGCCAAATCGCCGACGGAGTTTTCATACTTCTTGGTCAGTTCTTGAACGTCTTCCTTGGCTTTATCGCGATCGTCTTCGCTGATCAGCTTGTCCTTTTCAGCGGTTTCAATTGCCTTGTTGGCATCGCGTCGAACGTTTCGAATCGAAACCTTGGACTCCTCGGCCAGATCTTTGATCCGAGCAACCAATTTCTTTCGAACGTCGGTGCTAAGGGGTGGAATATTGATCCGGATGATACGGCCGTCGTTTTGGGGATTGAGTCCCAGTTCGCTGGCAACGATGGCCTTTTCGATGTCTTTGATGGTACTGGGATCGAAAGGACGAATAACGAGTTGCTGAGGCTCCGGTGCACCGACGCTAGCGAGTTGCTTGAGAGGGGTTGCAGAACCGTAGACGGTCACCTTGACGGAATCGAGCAAACCTGGGGTTGCGCGACCGGTTCGGATACCAGCCAGATTGTTCTTGAGTACGCCGAGCGCCTTTTCCATGCGTTCTTCGGCGTCCAACATGATGTCTTCAACACTCATTTCGATAACTCCAGTTTCGATTGGGGGGTGATAGATTCAGGTAGTGAAATCAAGTTGCATTAACCAAGATGCGTTCGCCGCTCGGGCTGCGGGGACTGATGCGTGTTCCAACTTTCTGTCCGCTGACGGCCTTCACAATGTTCCCATCTTTTTTGAAGTTGAAAACAAGGATCGGAAGTTTGTGCGTTCGGCACTGGGCGATGGCGGTCGAATCCATCACCTTCAAGTTCTTTTCGATAACGACATCGTAATCCAATTCGCGATAAAGGATTGCGTGAGGATTCTTTTCGGGGTCGTCGCTGTAAACGCCATCGACACGAGTCGCTTTAAGGACGATGTCGGCGTCGAGTTCCAGCCCCCGATTGGCAGCGCACGTATCGGTGGTTACGAACGGTGCGCCCGTTCCGGCGGCCAAGATCACGATGCGACCTTTTTCGAGATGACGAATGGCTCGGCGGCGAATGAAGGGTTCGGCGACCCCGTCCATTTTGATGGCGGACATGACACGCGTGGCGCAGCCGATGTTTTCTAGGGCGTCCTGCATCGCGAGCGCGTTGATGACCGTCGCCAGCATTCCCATGTAGTGGGCGGTGGCCTCTTGGATCATTTCGCCGCTAGTACCTTTGAACTGAGCGCCACGCAGAATGTTTCCGCCTCCGACGACCACAGCGATCTGGCAACCGAGCTCGTGGGCCGACTTGATTTGTTTGGCGATGGCCGTTACCTCGTCCATGCTTATGCCCCGTTCGCCGGAATGGGCCAAGCTTTCGCCGCTGAGCTTAAGGATCACACGGCGGTAAATCGGAGGATTCTTCTCAATGGATTCTGATTGCATGGTCACCAAACTAAAGTTCGAAAACAATTTCGCAAACGCGTATGATAACTAGAATCTGCCGTTCTAACGAGCCGGGCTCACGATAGCACAACTTTGTTTAGAATGTTCTAGGCTTGAGGCGTTCAATACCCCGACTCGGCTGCTTTCTCGTCCATCACCACAGCGAAATCCACGAAATCAATGCCAATCCAAGTTACTTGTCCAGGCTGCTACGCACGTTTTTCGGTCAGTGACAAATACGCTGGCAAAAAGGGGCCTTGCCCCAAATGCAAAAAAGAAATTGTCGTCCCGGACAAGGCGCAAGAAGTCGTTATTCACGCGCCTGAATTGACTGGCCCCAAAGATTCCAAAGGGGTGTCGATTCTCAAGCCGATCAAGCGAAAGGAATTCGAACTTACTAATTTGCAGCTCGTGATCACATCGGGGCTTGCTCTGGTCACGATTATCGCTGCGATTTCGGCTCGCTTCGCATTCGATACCGTTCCATGGTGGTATCTCGCCCTGGGGGTTATCAGTTTGTCCTACCCTGTTGCTTGGGCTGGTTACGCGTTCTTGCGCGATGACGAGCTTGGCGGATATTTCGGGAAAGAACTAGCGATTCGACTAGCGGCTTGTTCGGCCCTTTTCGCGGTTACCTGGGGGCTTTATTGGGGGCTCGCGTATTACTTGGGGAACAAATCGCTCGCGCAAGTGGACGGTGTTTCCTTTGCAATTTTCCTTGCGATCATGCTTGGTGTCGGCGCATTCGCATCCCTCGCGAGCTTGGAAATGGAGTTTGGTCAAAGCCTGCTCCACTATGCCCTTTACCTTGGGATCACGATTGTCTTGGCTCTCGCCGCAGGTGCAGAGATCGCAGAGCCTCTTTCCGGAGGCTCCGCAACAAATCCCTACGGGTTGCCATCGGTCCCCAAGTTACCGAAGTAGAGGGTGAGCAATATCATGCCTCGCCCGTCAGTCTCGTAGGGGCGCTGGCTGTCGTTGACGGTTTTGTGGTTGCAATGGAAGTGCCAGGGACGACTCGAGGCCCGGCGCTGGTGGAATCGATGATCTTTTTAAGCTCTTCGGATTCGATGACTTCGACTTCGATCAATCGGAGAGCGAGAGCCTCGAGGGAGGCTCGCCGTTCGGTGAGAATGCCTCGAGCTCGCTGGATCGATTCGTCGATCAATCGCTTGACTTCCTGGTCAATTTCCCTCGCGGTTTGTTCGGAGTACTCGCGACCGAACGATTCCCCCGAGGAAGCGGCCAAGAACGGTGAGCGATTTCCCTCGCGATAATTGATTCTGCCCATCCGGCTCATGCCGTATTCCATGACCATGCCACGCGCGATCTGTGTTGCGCGTTCCAAGTCATTTTGAGCTCCGGTACTGATATCGCGGAAGACAATTTCTTCAGTGATGGTGCCTGCCACCAAGACTTGCATCTGCGATTCCAATTCCGCTTGGGTTACCAAATAACGATCCCCTTCAGGCCGCTGCATGGTGTATCCCAAAGCTGCGATTCCTCGGGGGATGATCGATACCTTGTGAACCGGGTCGGTGTTTGGCAAGGAGTAAGCGACGAGAGCATGGCCCGCTTCGTGATAAGCGACGCGACGCTTCTCTTCTTCGCCCATGATGCGTTTCTTCTTTTCAAGGCCGGCGGTAACTCTTTCCACGCCGTCGTTGAATTCTTGTTGCTCAACCTTTTCCTTACCTTTTCGAGCTGCGAGCAATGCGGCTTCGTTGACAAGGTTTGCAAGGTCAGCGCCGACAAACCCCGGAGTTATTGCGGCTACTTGCCGAAGATCGACATCGGAGCCGAGCTTCACGCTCTTGACGTGAACTTTGAGGATATCCTCGCGGCCTTGTTTATCAGGGCGATCAACCAGGACGTTTCGATCGAAGCGGCCAGCGCGCAGCAAGGCTGGGTCGAGCGTCTCTGGGCGGTTGGTCGCGGCCATGACGATCACTCCCGCGTTGGCATCGAAGCCATCCATCTCGACAAGGAGTGCGTTGAGGGTTTGTTCTCGTTCGTCGTGCGAACCTGGGACATTGCCAGCGCGGCTCTTGCCGAGCGCGTCGAGTTCGTCGATGAAGATGATGGAGGGAGCTTTCGCCGTCGCCTGTTGAAACATATCGCGAACGCGAGCGGCACCGACACCGACGAACATTTCGACGAAGTCCGAACCGGAGAGAGAGAAGAAGGGAACCCCTGCTTCGCCCGCGATCGCCTTCGCCAAAAGTGTCTTACCTGTTCCCGGAGGGCCGACTAGCAAGACCCCTCGCGGAATGCGGCCACCGAGCTTTTGGTATTTCTCTGGGTGCTTGAGGAAGTCGACTACTTCGCGGACTTCCTCCACTGCTTCGTCGATTCCAGCGACGTCATCGAAAGTAACGCCAATGTCTTCTTGGACATACATTCGTCCGCGAGATCTTCCAAACTGCATGGGGGAGTTGATTCCTCCAAGGCGGCGCATGACAAAAAAGAAGATCGCCGAAACGACGAGAAGCGGCAGCACAAAGAACATCAGAGATTGCGAAAGCATACTCGCGCCAGGGGCATTGGCCCACGGAATGTTGGCGCGATCCAGTTTCTCGCGGAGTTGTTTGTTCGTGAACTCCGAGTTGTCTTTAACCGACTGAAAGCGAACTTTGGATTGGACCGCCCCTTCGACACCATCTTTGTCGATCGGGATCCAATCGACCGTTCCCGTCACCGATTTCTCGTCGACTTGGACATCGCGAAGATTCTTGACTTTGTAGCGGGAGGGACCCGACGCGATTTCTAGCTCGCCGCTGGCTTCATCGACCAATGCGGTGGAACCGCGCGTTTCGTATCGGGTATTCTCGATCAAAGCGATCAAATCGGGGTATCGAATCGCTCGGATCATGGAGTTGGTGACAAGCGTTATGGCACCGAACAGGAAGAGAATCGCCAAGAGGGTGTACATCAGCCAAGGATTCTGCGGCGGGTTGCCGTTGGCGGACGAGTTTGGTTTCTTCTCCGGTTTTTGCGGATTGCTCATGCGAACGATCTGAGGATGGGGGATTGGATAGCGCGGTTAGGAAACGGAGTAATTATGCGCCGCAGGGTAGGCCTGGGCAGGGTTTGGCGTTGAGGTTTTCTGGAGATCTCCCTAGAATCCAAGCGGTAAATCCATTGGCGAGAACGTTTTGCGACGGATAAAACGACTCTACTGATTGTGCTTTCGAGGGATGGACTCCCGATATTGGAGTAGATTGCGGTGGGCCAAATTCGCAATGTTGCAGTTCTCGGCTCGACCGGCAGCATCGGGCGCGCCGCTCTCGATGTCTTGAACCGATTGCCGGGCACCCACCGAACGGCCGCTATTTCTTGCCACTCGCAACTGGACTTGTTCGAATCTCAAATCGAAGAAAGCCAGCCTCTCTACGCAATTGTAACGCAGTCGGACTGCGAGGCTTCCCTGGCTTGGCATCGCCGCATCAATCAACTGTCCCCCAAGACCGTTCGATTTCTTGGTGCGGAGGCGATCGATGATGTCGTTGGTCGACCCGAGATCGATACCGTTGTGGGAGCGATCGTCGGGGTGGCGGGATTGCAGAGCGCTCTCCGGACCGTCGAGCTCGGAAAACGCTTGGCTTTAGCGAACAAAGAGTCGCTGGTGGTAGCCGGCTCACTGATCATGGGGACCGCAAAGGCAACTGGAGCGGAAGTGCTCCCAGTTGATAGCGAACATAGCGCGATCTTTCAATGCTTGCAAAGCCGCTCTGCCCCTAACGAATTGAAGAGGGTGATTCTGACTGCTAGCGGTGGTCCTCTCCGGGATTGGCCTCTTGATAAACTATCGGAGGCGACAGTTGAAGATGCACTGCTGCATCCAACATGGCAAATGGGGCGTAAAATCACAGTAGATTCTGCCACGATGATGAACAAGGCATTAGAGGTCATCGAAGCGAAATGGCTGTTCGATTTGAAGCCCGAACAGATCCATGTTGTCATCCATTCGCAATCGATTATTCATTCCATGGTGGAGTTCCGAGACGCGTCGGTCATCGCCCAGCTCAGCCCACCCGATATGCGTTTGCCGATTCAATATGCGTTGACTTACCCAGAACGTGCTCTCAACGCGGCCAACGAGGCGTGTGTCGAACTATTCCTGGAGAGACGCATACGCCTCACCGACATTGCTAAGATTTGTAAATCGATCCTTCATCACCATCATTACTCACCTTCGCCGACGCTTAGCGAGCTCCTGGAATTGGATCGCTGGAGTCGGCTCGAAGTTCAACGTTGGATAGACTGATTCATGACTGACTTTTTGATCGCCAGCGATTCCATGCTTCCCATGCTGCAATGGTTTCAGCCTATTTTTGCCGCAGAACCGAGTGCGCTCGAGGCTTGGGGAACCTTCCTCTACAACGTGATGCTCGTGGCACTCGGCTTGGGCTTCGTCATCTTTGTCCACGAGCTTGGACACTTTCTGGCAGCGAAGACATTTGGCGTTCAATGCGACAAGTTCTACGTCGGGTTTGATCCTCCACTTCAAATTGGCCCTATCAAGCTCCCGTCCAAACTCTTCCACTTCCAGTGGGGGGAAACGGAATACGGCATCGGGGTCATCCCTTTGGGGGGCTATGTCAAGATGCTCGGTCAAGACGACGATCCGAGAAACGCTGCAGCCGAAGCGAAAAGGAGCCGGGAAGGGACCGAACAGGACGGTGCACCTAAGCTTAATCCGCGTTCCTATCAAGCGAAGAGCGTTTACGCGCGCATGGTAATTATCAGCGCCGGTGTTGTGATGAACTTGGTCACAGGCGTTTTCATGGCCGCGATCGCTTTTTACGTCGGCGTTCCCTACGACGCAGCGATCATCGGGACCGTTTTCCCCGGCGATCCCGCTTGGCACGCTGGTCTTGAGCCAGGAGACCGCTTCGTGCGGGTAAACCAAAACAAGAACGATGAACTTTCTTTCCGGGACATGCAGCAGTCGATTGTTTTCGCTGGGCTTCGAGATGCCTCGAAGCCGGTTGCGATCGGGGTGGATCGCGAAGGTGACGTGAAGGATTTCTCGATTGTCGGTACAACCCACCACTCGGATCCGTCGCGGGGCATTCAAATCCTGAGCCTTGGAATGCGATCGACGTTTGTGACGCAGTTGTCCAGGACCTACCCGGTTTCCAAGCAATACACCAAGGATCCAGCATACGAATCCTCAAGCCTACCCGCCTTGCAGTCGGGTGACATAATCGTTGGTATCGACGGAGAATCCTTGCCGGTATCGCGATACGCATCGGAGCCGCTCGGCTATGAACTCGACAAGCGACTGGAGCCACGTCACAGCAAAACCGTTACGTTGAATGTGATGCGTCTGAAGAATCCTGAGAACAAGGAAAGCGAGGAACGCGAGCCTGTTGATGTCGTTAGCAACCCGGTCGCGATGAAAACATTCGGAGCCGGTTTCCTTCCAACGCCGGTCGTGGCCGTTCGCGAGAACTCGCTGGGGGCCAAAGCCGGAATCACCGAGGGAATGAAGGTGGTCGCTTGCGACGGAGAGCCTGTCGATGATGCTGTCGCTTTGCTGCTCAAACTGAGTGCAAAATATGGAAAGACGGCGTCGGTGGAGTTTGCTGACCCGGCGGGTGAAAAGAAAACATTGGAGTGGCAGATCCCGGATGCATTCCCCGTTCCATTTGCGGAGGCCATGTTCTCCCCCACAGGGTTAGAGCTACCCGGCACGGGAATCGTTTATGCAATCAGCAACATCGTAGGTCGCATCGAGCCGGATTTGCCCGCCGACAAAGCCGGGCTGAAACCGGGCGATGTCATAACCCAAGTTCGATTCAGCCCAGAGACCGAAGAAGAGAATGCCTACTTCAAAGACGTTTTGCTTGGAGCGGAGTCGCTGAAAAAGGCGCAGTTGGTCGACAAAGGCCGAAACATGCAATATTGGATTGGTACGCTGCAGTTAATGCGTACCGGAATGGCTACGGAACTTCATTTCGAACGAGAGGGGAAAGTCGATCGCTGCAATGTTACTATTGCCAAGCATCCATCGCTGAACTGGCCAGATCGAGGCCTGCAATTCATTCCTATCAAACGAACCCACCAAGTGAACTCTGTCGCGGACGCGATGAGTTTGGGGGTGAACGAAATCTTGCGGCGGGGTGGAAACGTGCTTGAGTTCTTGGAGCTACTCGTACGAGGGAAGCTGCCGTTCCGAGCGGTGGGTGGTCCGGGGGCAATCGCCATGGAAGCCACCGATGCAGCTTCGCGAGGTATCTCTCCGTTGCTGATGTTCCTTACGCTGCTCAGTGCCAACTTGGCGATCATCAACTTCCTGCCTATCCCAGCGCTTGATGGAGGCCATATGGTCTTCTTGATTGCCGAAGCGATCCGAGGCAAACCAGTCGACGAAGAGCTGGAAGGAAAACTGCGACTGGCTGGAGTTTTGGGATTGTTATGTCTGATGCTGGCCGTCGTATTCAACGACTATATCAACATCTCGCGGTTTTACCGAGGTTGAGAACTCATCCTGAAACGTGCTGAAACCGCGGCGAGCGCCGCGGATTTTTTGGCTCTCGCAACGACTCTAAGAGCATATCCGGAAACCGTCGAAAACCGCGGCTAGCGCCAAGGCGGCTAATGGTTTTCGGATAGGCCTTAAGTCATGCTCAAGCGACTGAGCGTTAGATAACGTTAGCGGTAGCGAGCTAGCCAGTGCGCGTAGGGTGCTGGTAGCGTTTGCCAAGCGGCATCGGTAACTCCCAGCGTCTTGGCCGCTTGGTACGGCCAATGAGGATCGGCCAAGAACGGACGACCGATCGACGCGAAATCGATTTTTCCTTCGCGGATCATTCGATCCGCGCTTTGTGG
>JALOQZ010000234.1 GCA_025459245.1 Pirellula sp. | reverse complement strand
ATCCCGCGTACAGGGCGAAGGGAATCTCCCCCGATGACCAGCGGCGCTATATAGCACTCGACTTCATCGATGCAATGACGATCCATGGCGTGTCCCATCAACTCCGGTCCGCACTCGAGCATAGCATTGGTGCAACGTTTGGTTCCGAGAAAGTCGAGCGCGAATTCAAGGGTGCTGCGGTCATCTCCTATCGGTACCGAGAGGACTTCCACCCCAAGCGAGGATAGAACCTTCGTCTTCTCGGGGGCAGCACCCTCCAACGTGACGATGAGGGTCGGCACACTTTTCGCGGACTGTGCCAATTGGCAATCGACCGGAATTCTTAGATTTCGATCCAATACGACTCGAATCGGGGTTCGCACGAAACCGTCGTAGGAGGTGGGGCGCGCCGTCAGCATAGGGTCGTCTGTAAGCACTGTTCCGATCCCTGTAATCATCGCATCCATGCGAGCCCGAGTGCGGTGCACATTCTCACGCGATTGACTGCTGGATATCCACTTGGAATCTCCCGATTTGGTCGCAATCGAGCCATCCATCGTCATGGCCCATTTGGCCGTTACCCAAGGCCTTTGTTGGTGCAGCAGTTTGAGATACGGTGCATTAAGTTGTTCGGATTCCTCTCTCAGGACGCCGACGTCGACTTCGATACCAGATTCCTTCAACAATGCGATTCCTCGGCCTGCGACAGCAGGAAAAGGGTCTCGCATGGCGATGACAACCCGCTTCGGTTTGCGTTCTGCAACAAAGGGAGCGCACGGAGGTGTTTTGCCGAAGTGGCTACATGGCTCCAAGGTGACATAGACGGTCGCGTTCCTTAGTTCCGCAGGACCAAGTTTTTCTAGGGCATCCACCTCGGCGTGAGGGCCACCATATCTTCGATGAAACCCTTGTGCGATTATTTTCCCATCGGCGACTGCGATGCAACCCACCATCGGATTCGGTTCAACCCAACCGCGACCTTGCTTCGCCAGCTCGATTGCAAGCCGCATCCAGTGGCGATCGGACTCGCTACCAGGCGAGTTTTGGTTGGTTGGGTCTGTCAACGGTTTTAGCCAGGGTGGTGGTAACCGGGGGCTAGCGCCCTGCGGCTGATGCTGGTATTGATAACCGGGGGCTAGCGCCCTGCGGCTGATGCTGGTATTGATAACCGGGGGCTAGCGCCCTGCGGCTGATGGGAAGGGCGAATGGAAAATCCGAGCGGCGATTAGCCGAATTGTTTACCAAGGGCATTTGCGACAACTCGGCATCGTTGCATCATGTCCTCGAACTGTGGGAAATCGAGCGACTGATAGCCATCGCTCATCGCTTTTTCGGGATTGGGGTGCATCTCGACGATCAAGCCGTCGGCTCCAGCTGCCACGCAAGCGACCGCCATATCGGTAACCATGTACGAATGGCCGGTACCGTGCGATGGATCCATGATGACTGGCAAGTGCGTTTTGCGGTGGAGGTAGGGGATCGTCGCAAGAGGAAGAGTAAATCGCGTATGCGACTCGAACGTTCGAATCCCTCGTTCGCAAAGCATCACATTCGGATTTCCTTCGTTGAGGATGTATTCCGCAGCGAGCAACCATTCTTCCATGGAAGCGCTCGGTCCACGCTTGAGCAACACAGCGCGACCGGACCGGCCCACCGCTTCGAGAAGCCGGTAGTTCTGCATATTGCGAGCACCGATCTGCAAAACATCCGCATACTTCGCAACAAGCTCCACGTCTTCCGTGCTCATGACTTCGGTGAAGATCGCCAATCCGGTTTCTTCTCGAGCCATCGCCAAGAGCTTCAGACCCTCTTCCTTCATTCCTTGGAACGAATAAGGGCTCGTCCGAGGCTTGAACGCACCCCCGCGAAGACCGGTCGCGCCAGCTGCCTTTACGGCTCGGGCGCATGCCATGATCTGTTCTTCGCTTTCGACGGAGCAAGGTCCGCCGATGGCTCCGACCGCCCCTCGGCCTGCCTTGAAGTTGAGGACTTGGATCTGCGACATTTCGGGTCGCACTTCCTTGGACGCCATTTTGTAAGGGGCCAAAATGGGGAGGACTTCCGAAACGCCTGGATAGCTTTCAAACGACTCAACTTTGATTTTTCGTTCATCTCCAACTGCGGCGATGACGGTGCGTTCCGTCCCTCGAATCACGTGGGATTTCATTCCGAGCTCGATGACGCGGTTTGCAATTCGTTCGATTTGCTCGTCCGTGCACGAGTTCTCCATTACGACAATCATTTGAGTCCTGACTTTACTTTTAGCGAGTATCAGAAAAGGAAATAGGCGGTGGGTACTATTATTCGACGAACAAATATCGCCAGACCGCTTCGTGGGCGAACGTTCCATCCGGGTTCTTGATCGCAGACTTTCCAGGTGAGGAAACACCGTGAGCTCGATCTTTGTCCCCTTTGACGTCCGCATTGGTGGTCAATTGGTGCGAGCCACCAAAGGGAGGCGAAACTTGATCAACATCGACAATCGGCCCGAATTCTCCCAAGCCTAACATTTTCCAGGATCTAGGGTAGTGATTTCCCGTCCAACCAGTGTCCAAGACGTGGGTAAAGCCGAAGAAACGATCTTTCGGAGTCGCCGAAGGCAACGCATACCAGTTTTCATTTTGATCCCTCGGACCGGACAGCATGACGACTCGGTTCACTTTCTGATGAAGAGCGAATCGGCAAGCGGTTGTTGAGCCATGGGAAGCACCGGCCAAGATGACTCGGTCCCAACGCACATCGCCTGTGGTTTTGTCCAAGAAATGCCCCCACTTGGCTTCCGGATTCTTCTGATCCAACCATCGCAATAATGAGCGTGTTCGTCCCATGATGCTGTCGGGCTTTGGAATAGAAACCGTCTCGCTCACATCCTCGCCAATCGCTGCCTCGAGTCGAATACGTCCCAGATACTGGTCATCGGGCGGCGGTTCTCGATTCAGTCGCTTGAACCAACCGTTCGCATAATGAACTTGGATCGCATGGTGTCCGTAGCTATTGAGTCGCTCGAACAACGGTCCGTTATGGCCCATGAGCCAAATCACTAGCTTCCCCGTTGGTTTGACGCGCGTATCGACGGACGCGTTCTGATAATCCGCAGGCTTGCCGTCCTTTTCAAAAAAGAAGTCGATTTCCGGGTGCTCCTTCGCCTCAGGATCGACCTCGCTAGAACGAACCTTCCACTGATAAAGCTTGCCGCCATCTTTGTTGTCGAAGCTTAAAGTTTCCTGGCTCCAAGCTGTAGACTCACCGATTGCGACGGCGATCAAGGAGATTATGCAACAAGAGAGCGTGCTGAAGCGCGCTCTTCGATGCAGGAAGGCAAAACAGCTCTTGGAGCTGGAGAGGAACCAAGTTGTCATCTAATGAACCTTTCGAAACGGACAGCGTTGGGAAGCTTCAAGGGCAAGGCCTATCTTCTTCCTCCAACGATCGATATCACGATGCCAATAACACCGAGCAACAGGAAGAAGAGCAGTATCCCCACCAGAATACGCACAATAATCGATGTCTTGTATTTGATGTGAGGTGTCTGCTGAATGACATCTTTGTACTGCTGCGAGAAGACGAACTCACCTTTTGCCGACAACAGCAAGTAAAGAAAGTAACCGCAGATCAATGTGCCGAGCGGGAAGCCCAGCAGACCTATGCCCGCAATAACACTTCCCGAAATCCGGCTATAGGGTTTGAGCCTTCGCAATCCATAAGCGGTCCAAAGCTGAACGGACGATATCGCAAAAGCGACAACACTCGCGATCCCCATCATCATGGCGAAAACGGTCTGCTCTCGCTCTCCTAGCTGTGGGCCCTGCATTCCGCCCGCCGCGGCGGTGATACTCATTCCTGCGTACATGACCCCAGCCAGCAAACCAAAAAATCCACCGAGGTAGTACAGCGTGCCGATTGATTTGACCGATGCTTCGTGGCTGAGGTACTTCCGGCGAGTACTCTCAACATCCCCAGTCATGGGGGAGGACATGTATTCTGTAGATTGGACTGCATAAGGATTGGAGCTCATGAACGACTCGGCAGCGATTTTTAGAAAAGGTTGGGACGAGAAAGCTACTGGCCCAAGATGATACACGATTTATCGCCAGGTCGTTATTCGCCACGCTTCGGTTGCCGAATGAAGAGTGGTTTGCGATTGGCCTCCTCGCGAATCGCCTCCACCGAAACGGAGCCTTGAAGCGAATTGGGGGCAAAAACGCGGGCTCCCCGTTCGGAATCCTCTTTCGTTCGAATCGAGAGCGGTTCAGCTGGATGGGAAGAGCTCAAAAGGGAGGGGATCCCGGGAGCCCTGCCTCGATCGACGGCACTGTTCGAAGCAGGCGCGTATGTAAGGTCGGGCCAGTCGCTCGCTCCCCCTCTCTCGATCGTATTTCTCTCGACCGAATCGACCGACGGCTTGTCTCGACTCAGATCATGGTAGTGCTTGGGGGCTGACGTCAGCCAGCCTGCCCCGGAAGGCGCTTCGGGGTTGGATACCCATGGATTGGGGCCTTGGCTCAATTCTTTTCCTCGTTCCTCTCCGATAGGAGCGATTGAGGGTAAGGACGGAATCGGCTCTGTCGCTACGAGCTCGCCAAGATTCTTCTTATAGGAGGGTACGGGGAGCAGTCCGTTTTTTCCGGTGCCAACGATTCCGTGGGGTGCTTCGTTGAACGCATCCGAGATTCCTTGCTCGGGCGATCCAAAGTCCGCTTGCAGTGAAGGCTTGACTAGCTCGGCATCATCCCAGACATCGGGGAGAGGTGTATGGTCCCAGTTCGAGTACGCCGCTTGACCTGCTTCGGGAGGAAGCGGTTTGTACCAATACCAAGTGCTAAAGGAACCTGCCGCTATGACAATAAAGCCAAGCGTCCAAGGCTTGCGAGGGGCTTCGTCAAATTCGGCAACAACGGGGGGAGATTTCTTTCGGCTCATGGCGCATAGATCCTCAGGGTTAGTGAGTCGCTACATCCATGCAGCAGGTCGACAATTTCACATCGTCGTCATCGACTTGAGCCTTCACACGACTTCAAAAAAATAGAAAAGGTCGTGTTCTATCGACTTTAGGGGTTATGACGGAGCTCGAGGAGGCGAAACTGGCCGAGGTGCTGCACCGGGCAGTCGTCGACGCACCGAGGCGAATACATGTTGAGCGGAGTAAGCAAGCTCCGAGATAAGCTCATCAATTTTGTTTCGAAAGATGGCGAAGGCACCGAGAGCTGGGATCGCAATTGCCAGCCCTGCAACGGTGGTAACGAGAGCCGAGTAGATGCCGCTGGCCAAGTCGGCTGCTCCTGCCGATCCTGCCGAAATCGCTACTTCACGAAAGGCTAGAATCATCCCCGTTACTGTGCCAAGCAGTCCCAGCATCGGTGCCAAATTTCCGATGACGGTGAGGTATTCAAGCTTTCGATAAAGTCTTGCCGCTTGCTCTGCCGTGGAATCCTCCAAAGCCTTTTCCACAGCCGGCCAACCGAATTCGATTTCTGCGATTCCATTGAGTAACACAAACGAAAGGGGACATGGTCTTTCCCGACAAAGCTGATCCGCTTCTTTCAGTTTGCCCTGCGCTAGCAGCGTCCGCACGGACTCGGTCAAGTCGGCTGGGATTAAATCTTTGCGTCGCAAACCCAACGCCTGATCGACCACGAGATAAACAGAGACAACCGACAGAACAATAAGAATCACCATGATGGTGATCCCCATGATCCCGCCGCTGAAAATGATTTGAATCAAACTGTCATCTGCCGCGTTGGGTTTGTTGGACACGGGGGATGTCGCGACGCCGGGTTGACCTCCGACGGGTTGAGCTCCGACGGAAGGGGGGCTGTTGGCGGGCGGACTCGTTTGAGCGAAAGAAGGCGAGTTTAGGGCGAGAGCGCAGAAGAGAATGGTGAGGACAGCGAGCGAATAAGCAACTATCCGCACATAGCGAAGAAGCTTCAGCAGAGGGTTTTGATTTCGTGGCAGTTGGCGGTATGGGGTCACGGTCCTAATTTCCTGCTTAGGTCTTGAATGCGTTGGGCTTCTTGCTGTCGGTTCGAGGATTGTACAAGCTCCGATGCAAAGGCGAGAGCCGGCTTGGCAAGATAGGGCTTATCTCGATGAAGAAGTCCGACTCGCAGGTACTCTTCGAGGGCGCGAGGGCTGTCTCCCGAGTTAGAAAGCTTTTCTGCCATCAGAAAGCTTGGGCCAGCTTGGAAAGGAATCGGCATGGAGTCGCGATGGGTCGTCCACTGAGCGAGCCTCTCCTGCGAGAGCTGGTTTGGGGCGTAGGATCTCCAGAGTTGAGCTTCGGCATATTTTGCAATCACCGTTTTCTCGGAGGACTGCGCCA
Source organism: Pirellula sp. (assembly GCA_025459245.1). Taxonomy (GTDB): domain Bacteria; phylum Planctomycetota; class Planctomycetia; order Pirellulales; family Pirellulaceae; genus JBKCUI01. Next base: position 160 of record JALOQZ010000234.1, on the reverse strand, counting down.
AGCGATTGAGGACGCGAATGGACTCTTCTCGTCGATCGGAGTCCAGCAGCCATGCCGCGCCCATCAGTTGCATCGGTGGGCGAGCATCCTCGATCCAAGCGACCGCCGCTTCCTGAATCTTGGTCCGATCCCGAACTTCCGCAGTTGCTGTTGTCCAAGG
>JALOQZ010000233.1 GCA_025459245.1 Pirellula sp. | reverse complement strand
GAAATTATTCTTCGTAAACCGAAGTGATCGGAACGCCCGCCATTCGGAGATACACCGAGAGAATCCCACGGTGATGGGCAGAGTGGCTGAACACCCATTTGCGCAAACAATCCCCTTTCTTCATCGTGAAAAGAACGTGACCACCCATCTTCAGCGACCATGACTCATCCATCACGGAATCAGGAACTCCGTTCAATGCCGACATCGCCTCGCCACAGTATCGATCGAAGGCTTCGACAAGCTTCCCCTCCGCCGCGAGATCAGGCGTGACGTAGGCCTCTCCCCCGGCCGGCGCAATGTCCCATTCGCTTCCCGAGAGAATCCCGGGGATCCAGCTCAAGGTTTCCGCGAGGTGATTGGCGTTCCATCCGATCGTGTGCATCTCTTCGGTCGGCTTCCACGAAAGTTTGTCACTTGGGACTTTTGACAGCAGCGATCGAGTCATCGCAGACTCCATCGCAAGATCTTTGGCCATCAGCTCCGAAATCAACATAAACACTCTCCTTCGTTCGAATGCGAAAAGAAATCGCTAATGAAAAGGTTGGGAACGGGTTTTGCTTCCCTCTTGGGAGCGTCGCGCCCTTCACGAACTCCCTCTCAACCACGAAACGATACCATGACGGAACAAGAAATTGTGGAACTCAAAGAAAACTTGGAAGCCAAACTTGCAGAGCTAATCGACCGAGCCGAAAAGCTTGAGAACAAACTGCGCGAGCCCGGCGATAGCGATTGGAGCGAAAACGCGGTCGCACTGGAGAACCAAGAAACACTCATGGCGCTCGAAGGAGCGACGGAAAAAGAAATCGGAGATATCCGTTTGGCGCTCGATCGGATCGCAAAAGGAGAATACGGCCGCTGCTCCCGTTGCCAGAAATCGATTCCCAAGGCACGGTTAAGTGTGCTGCCATGGGCCACTACTTGCGTACAGTGCGCCTAAATGACACACGCAGCGCGAGCGATTGCCAGACCATCGGACAGACCTGTCCCTTGCATTTCACGCACCTGCAGAGGTTCCACCAGAAGGGGTGGAGCCTTCACATCGCCAAAGCATCTCGGCTAGCCACCCCACGCCGTCACCCTCCCCCGATCGGCCCCGCTGCCCCCGGCTTCCCGATAGCAATCGGACTTAGATGACGGGTTTTGACGCCTGATGCGCGGTCCCGAGCGTCTTTATGGAGGAATTCTCTCAATCTCCTCCCCCGACTCGTTGCAGAATAGGCAATTTGGGTCATATTGGAGGAGTAGAAGATTGAATCCCCTCCAAGCAAGCCAGAAAACTATCATCTGGATGAATGTTTCCTCTCACCCCAATGCATCGATCAGCCGCCGAGAGAAGATTCTCGAGATGGTTCGGACGCACGGTTTCGTATCGATTCCGGACTTGCGGGATGCATTAGAGGTCAGCGAATCGACCATTCGCCGAGATCTAGAGGCCTTAGAGGAGAACGGGGAAGCGCGTCGGACACATGGCGGCGTTTTTTCGACCGGCCCCAGTTCGAGCGTGCGGCAGTTTGGTTCCAAAAGTGGAACTTGGGAAAAGAAGCGCTCGATCGCAATTGCCGCGGCCTCGCTGATTGAAGATCACGAAACCGTATTGCTCGATGGCGGCAGCACGACGTACGAACTAGCCCGTCAATTGGTGGGACGCCCTTTGCAGATCGTCACCAATTCATTGCCCGTCGCGAACTTGTTCGCTTCCAGCGACACGGTCGACCTCGTGTTGCTCGGCGGTGCAGTCCACCACAAAACGGGGGTAACCCTGGGCAGCTACGCGAACGACATGCTTCGGTCGCTCAACGTCCAAAAGGCGTTTTTGAGCGTCGCGGGTATCAACCCCAAGGGGTTCTACAACAGCAACATGCTCTTGGTCGAGACGGAGCGCACGATGATGCAATGCGCCGATCAAGTCTTGATCATCGCCGACAGCACCAAGTTTGGCCGCTCAAGCCTAGCTAGGCTCTGTGATTGGACTCAGGTACACACCCTGGTTTCGGACGATGCCCTCGGCGACTCCTGGCGTCAGCTCGCGAACGAATCCAAAGTGGTACTTCACCTGGCAGAACCAAGCGTTCCGGACGAACCGCCGTTGGAATCACGAGCCCCAACACACATGCCCGTGTCGACGCCTTCCCATGAACGACTTTCCCTCAGCAAGACATCCGCTTCATAAAGCAACTTGAATATGGCAAGCGCAATGAATATCGACCCTTCCCAAATCGAATCGCTCGTTCGAAAGGCCATTGCACAGGCTTTGGGCAGTGCGACCCCGACCAGCAACAAACCCAACTTGGTCGTGAGCATCTCGGCCCGGCACGTCCACTTGACCGACGAACATGTCGAAAAGCTATTTGGTAAAGGGAAGAAGCTGACCCCTGAAAAGGACCTTTACCAAGACGGGTTCTACGCAGCGGCGGAGCAAGTCATGATCGTCGGCCCTCGACGCCGGATGCTTCCCAATGTCCGCGTTTTGGGACCGACCAGAAAAGCGAGCCAAGTGGAGTTGGCCTATACCGACGCGATTTCCCTCGGCATCGATGCCCCGGTCCGCCACAGCGGCGACATCGCGGGAACCCCCGGCTGCGTCTTGGTCGGACCTGCCGGAGCGGTCGAGCTCACCGAAGGAGTCATCCGGGCGGCGCGTCACGTTCACATGGGCCCCTCGGATTGCGCTTATTACGGAGTCAAGAACGGGGACTTTATGTCTCTCGTCGTGAAATCACCCCAATGTTCGGTTGTCTTTGAGGACTTGCTCGTTCGCGAGGACAAAGCGGCCAAGCTCGAGGTGCATATCGATACCGACGAAGGGAATGCGTGCGATTTGGACCACGCCACCCTTGTCGAGCTACGAAAACAAGGTCCTTGCAAGTGCCAGGATCACTAACCGGTTCTATATCTAGTTTCCCTATTTAGTTTGGAGAATTCGAATGGCAAAGGTCAACGAAGCGCTCGGCATGATCGAGACCAAAGGCTTTATCGCCTTGGTCGAAGCGACCGACGCGATGATGAAGGCAGCGAACGTAAAGTTCCTTGGTTGGGACAAAGTCGGTAGCGGGCTTGTTTCCGCTTTCGTCAGCGGCGATGTCGCTGCTGTCAAAGCTGCAACGGATGCGGGTGCAGCTGCCGCTGGTCGCGTTGGACAAGTTATGAGCGTGCAAGTCATCGCTCGTCCCCATGAAGACTTGAACAAAGTGCTGAAGGTCAATGCACCTTCCAGCTCCGCTGAATAATGTCCACAGAATCGAAGAGCTTGCGAGGCCGCAAGCGAACATCGAATTCCCAACAAACTTCGAAACAACTTACAAGCTCGAGTGATAGCAACATGCAAAATGCAATTGGATTGATTGAAACCAAAGGTCTGTTGGCTTTGATTGAAGCCACCGATGCCATGGCCAAAGCGGCTAGCGTCGATATCGTCAAGAGAGTCGATATCGGTGGTGCCTACGTTACAACCGTTGTCTGCGGAGATGTCGGCAGCGTTCGCGCCGCCGTCGAAGCTGGCGCGGCTGCGGCAGCACAAGTCGGCGAGCTCGTCGCAAGCCACATTATTCCTCGACCTGCCGAAGGTCTCGCGACTGCTTTCTTCAAGTAAGACCATCGAACGGAGTGTCTAGCAAGCCATGAAGGTTCTCGTATCCAACTTAGGTTCGACAAGTTTCAAGTACCGATTGTACGACATGACCAACGAGCAACAGCTCGCGCGCGGTGGTGTCGAACGTATCGGTGCACCGGAGAGTCGCTGTTTTGTGGAAATCGGCTCCTACCGAGCCGAGATGACACAAAGCGTTCCAAACCACGGCGTCGCTGTCGACGCTTGCATTGCCCAACTCACCGATCCGCAGAACGGCTGCATCCGCGATGCTTCCGAAATCAGTGCGATTGGATTTAAGGCTGTGCATGGCGGTAGGATTTCCGGAGTATTTCGCATAGACGATGCGGTCTTGTCGGCGATGGATGAGATGAACTCGGTGGCTCCTGCGCACAACCCTCCGTATATGGCAGCCATGAAGCAGTTGGCTTCGATGTCCAAAATCCCATTGGTGGCGGCCTTCGAAACCGATTTCCACCAAACGATTCCTGAAGCCTGGAAACGATACGCGATTCCTTCCGACTTGGCCGCAGCTCTTCCGATTCGAAAGTGGGGGTTCCATGGAGCATCCCATCGCTTCATTTCGGGACGCGCAGCGGAGCTCCTGGGTCGAACGGACGCGAGAATTGTCTCCTGCCATCTCGGCGGCAGCTCCTCCCTCTGCGCCATTCAAGGGGGAAAGAGCGTAGCGACGACGATGGGCATGAGCCCGCAGTCTGGCTTGCCTCAAAACAATCGAGTCGGCGATTTGGATCCATTCGCACTCCCTCTCATGATGCAACACACCGGCCTGAGCTTGGACCAGCTTCTTCACAAGCTGGCGACACAAGCAGGATTGCTGGGGCTCTCTGGGGGACTGTCAGGTGACGTTCGGGATCTGGAACAAGCGGCGGATAGCGGCAACGCCGAGGCTCGCTTGGCATTGGACGTCTACATCGCGGACATTCGACGGCAATTGGGTGGAATGATGATGGCGATGAGTGGCGTCGATGCCATCGTGTTCACCGGTGGAATTGGTGAAAACGGAAAACGGATTCGCCAGAGCATCTGCGCCGGGTTGGATGATTTTGGAATTCGTCTCAGCGATGAGAAGAATCAATCGGGTGCACCGGAGAGACGGATCGATGACGGAGCCGGCAAGGTTCAGTTGTGGATCATCCCAACCAACGAAGAAATTGTCGTCGCTCGACAAACGGTCGCGGCAATTCAAAAGTAACCTTCACCAGCACAAGCTGAGAGATAACCATGTTCGTCGCTAAAGTGACAGGCTCGGTCGTCTCTACCCAAAAGGTAGATACGATGGTCGGCCAAAAATTGCTCGTCGTCGAACCGTATCGCCTTGAACCCAGCCAACGAAATGAGCTGGTGACGACCGGGCGAACGTTCATCGCCGTCGATACGCTCGGCGCCGGAGTCGGCGATATGGTTTTGATTACGCAAGGAAGCAGTGCGCGATTCACACCGGAGACTAACAAGCTTCCGATCGATTGCGTGATCATCGGGATCGTGGACACCGTTCATATCGAAAAAAACAACGTTTACAAACGTCAATAAACCATGCAAGTTTCAGAGAACCTCATTCGTACCGTAGTTGAGCAGGTCATCAACCAAGTGCGGCAATCCTCCGCGGTGGCCACACCGGCGAGCACGCCAGCAGCTGTTAGCTCATCTGCATACGGCCGCTATGGACTCTTTCTCGATGTCGATGATGCAGTTCGCGCCGCACGGGCCGCGTTTGAAGAATTGAGAAATCGGCCCATCGAACACCGTCGCAGAATCATCGATCACATCCGCCGCATTTCGATCGACAACGCGGTCGAACTCGGAACGATGGAGATGAACGAAACCAAGATCGGTCGGTTGGAACACAAGATCGCCAAACTGAAAACGCTCGGCGAAAAGACTCCCGGTGTCGAGTTCCTCAAAACGGAATGCTACAGCGGCGACCACGGTCTCGCCGTCATCGAACACGCTCCCTTCGGCGTCATCGGCGCGATTACCCCGGTCACCCATTCCTTACCTACGATCACCGGTAATGCGGTCAGCATGATCGCATCCGGAAACGCTGTCGTGGTGAACCCTCACCCCAGCGGAAAGAAGGTGGCTGCAGAAGGGGTCCGACGATTCAATCAAGCGATCCATGCAGATCTCGGTATCGACAACCTGATCTCGTTGATCTGCGAACCCACCCTCGAGTCCGCACAACAGCTCTTCAAACATCGAAGCGTTTCGCTGATTTGCGTCACCGGCGGACCAGCCGTCGCGCGAGCTGCCCTCAATAGCGGGAAACGCGCCGTCGTCGCAGGGCCAGGCAACCCTCCCGTCGTTGTGGACGAAACCGCGGATCTCGATCGCGCAGCTCGATGCATCATCGACGGAGCTTCCTTCGATAACAACTTGCTTTGCATCGCTGAGAAACAAGTCTTCGTGGTCGCCTCTGTTTTCGACGCCATGATGTCGGCGATGGAACGTGCCGGTGCGGTTCGACTCAATGCCCCCGAAGTCGAACGCCTTACTCACGCCGCCCTTGCCAAAGTCGGTGAAGGAAACGATGTCCACTACGCTCCCAAGAAAGAATTGCTCGGTCAAGACGCGCACAAACTGGCTGCGGCCGCTGGCAAGTCGATCGACCCAAGCGTGCTCGTCGTCTTCGGCGAGACCACCAAGGATCATCCCTTTGTTCAAACCGAACAGATGATGCCATTTCTCCCGTTCGTTCGATGCCGCGATTTCGATGAGGCTGTCGCACTCGCTCAAGAGTCCGACCAAGATGGCAAGGGCAATGGACACCACGCTCTTCGTCAAGAATGGACCTTGCATGGCCGCTCTCGGACTTGGCGGGGAAGGCTACCTGTCGTTCTCCATCGCAGGACCTACCGGCGAAGGCGTGACGACCCCGTTGACCTTCACGCGAGAGAGACGCTGCTCGCTGATCGACGATTTGTTCATCCTCGGAAATCCCAAGTAGGAACGAATGAGATGCAAGCAGCCCGCGTCCTCGGCAACGCAACCTCCACCGTGAAACATCGAACGCTTGAGAATCTCAAGCTGTTGATTTGCCAACCTCTGACAGC
>JALOQZ010000232.1 GCA_025459245.1 Pirellula sp. | reverse complement strand
CAACAGAAATCTTTAGAACATTTCTCACACACTTCATCCACACGCCGCCATTCCACATGATCTGCCTGTTGATCGGACTATCTTCGCATTCTTCCAACCCATCGCCGTGTTGGCTGCGGCGCGATACTGGGGAGCGGCCGCTATGAGTTCTCTTATGCCCCCGAAGATCAAAGGACCACGGAACACGCTGAACACACGGAAATAAGTCCACTCCCATCCCTGGTTTCCGTTCCGTGTATTCCGTGTCGTCCGTGGTTAAAAAACACTGTAGCGTCTAAGCCCCAAGATGACTTGCCGCACGGGGGGCCTTCTTCATCAGCTAATCGACCACCTCGCGAGGTACGAATTCATAGACCTTCACCGAGCTCTTTTGCGTCTTAACCTTGCAGGACGGGGTTCTCATCGATGATCGTCCAATCGACCGCATCGTGCATGAATTGAAATGCGAGCTGAATCCGATTGTGGATGGTCGTTGTGGCCATCCGTCAGGCGTTGAGCTTCTCGTTAATGTCTTTAGCGTGGCCTGCCGTGATTTGATTGGTCTTGATCCTCGGGGGGGGCGCGCACTCCTTCAGATTCGAAACCACCTGTTTCCGTACCACAACCGTGGCCGGCTTGCGACCCTTGAGTCTGCTCTTGTGATTGAGCATTCCGCGGAGGGCTAGGAACTTGAAGACCTCCGGTTCAGGCGGCAATGCGTCCAACAACTCGAAGTCTTCGAATTCCGCGTTGTGATTCAGCGGTAAAAAACTCCAAGAATCGAACCGTGGTGTCGAAAGTCGCCAACTCTCCGGCAATTTCTAAGGCTTGAATTCGAGGCACGTCGGAGCGGCACATGAGTTTGAATAGTACCTTAAGCTCCAGTCGCTCAGCCGGCGTAAACCCAGCTCGCATGAGGCCAACGGTATTCAAGCCGACAATCTCGCCATCGTGATTTGTGAGGCAAAATGGTGGGACGTCCTGACTGACCATGGTGACAGCTGCTACCATTGCCAGTTCGCCAATTCGAACGTGCTGATGCACACCAGAGTTGCCTGCGATGATTGCTCGATTCCCCACTTGTACATGCCCGCCAAGCAGTGCGCCACTGACCAGAGTTACCCCATCGCCTAGCACGCAGTCGTGCGCGACGTGCGAGTTCGTCATGAGGTAACAGTTGGCTCCCACAACAGTAGCTCCGCCTGCCTGCGTGGCCCGATGTATCGTTACGCCTTCGCGAATCGTGCAATTGCTGCCCACCACGCAACGTGTGGCCCCTGACGCAAACTTCTGATCTTGAGGGGTATCACCGATCACCGCGTGAGAGTGGATGTTGCAGCTTTCGCCAATCTCCGTCTCTCCAAGAACAACTGCAGAGGGTCCTAAACGACAGTTTGCCGCAATCGTGACAGGTCCATCAATGACAACGTTCGGCCCGATTTCAACAGATTCATGAACCTTGGCTGCTGGATCAATCCAAGCAGTGCGGTGAATCGCCATACATTAGTTCCCTCGGTTCAATATTCGAAACCGTCCGAAGTCAATTCACTGCGAAAAGAAGCAAGTATTCGTCCAGTAACAGGCTTGAATCTCGCAGCATTGATTTCTAGAGGAACGGTGTCAATACTGAAATGGCGGCATAATGCTGCTTCCGAGCCTATCCGAGAACCATTAGCCGCTCTGGCGCTAGCCACGGTTCGCCGTGCTCTCGCAGGCATTTGCCCTCCCGTGCTGCAGCTCGGTAACACAAATGATAAGGAAGAGGCTGAACATTACTGCCCAAAAACGTTTTCACGTTCGAGAGGTAGTTGAAAGCCGTCGGAGATCCTCGTCATGTAGAGTCCTCGACAAAGCCACCAGAAGAGTCCCATTGCCTGCTTATCCCCCCAATCCGCTTGAAGACTTCGATAGTCTTGCTGGCTAATCAGCCAAGGGGTCGTACTCAATTTTCTCGCAAACGCATAGGCTCGCTGCTCTTCAGGGGGGAAAGCAGACCAATCGCTTTCGGCGAGAAGTTTCGTTCGGTTCGCTGTCGCTTCTTTCGATAAGCCAGCCACCTCGAGCAGCATTTCGCAGTGCCCCATGCAATAGCTACATTCAACCGCCCGCGTCTGTACCCAAAACAAGCTCTCTTCAAGAATCCGAGGCGATGGACACTCCGACCAATGAGTTCGCGTGCTGATAGTCCATGGAATTGCAAGCTCGTGAGCGTATCCATAGTTTATAAGACTCCACCGAATCGCTGTGGGTTTTGACGACATCGCAGCCGGTAAATAATCCTTGACTTGATCCCACGTGGGAATCGGAAGTCTCGATTTCTTGTCTCGCTGAAATTCAAGTCTCTTTTGTAGCTGATCGAATGTTAAATCGGTCCAGTCCTTATCAGGAGGCGATAGGGCGACTCCATCTCGCGTGTATTTGTCATGACCATTTTCGGGCGGAAGCAGCGGAGCTATTTGCAGCGCTCCATCAACAAACTGAACATCGCACGGAGGCAACGGACCGGTTTCCTCTACCGAAAGGTTGAGGCCCAAAATGATTCGATCCTGAAAGTTTCCATAGGCAGCCAATAGAACCATTGCAGCAACCGCGCGATCTCCATAGCTTTGCCTCAATCTATCGAATAGGTCATCATCGATCTTTGACGCCTCCGTAGACAACTGCTCAACAAACCGCATGGCTTCTTGCTCGGGGGTGGAGCCGGTCGGGGCTCTCTGCTTGAGAGCTTCAATATCCTCTTTCTTTCCGCCGTGTCGTTGAAGGTCCGCCAAGGCATACCTCATCGAGTAGTCGCAATGGTTTGCCTGTGCGATCCCCCATCTAAGCTTGGCTCTCAACGTAGGTTCTAGCGGGCTTCGCAGCCGGTGGGCAGCGTCAAGCTCCAACATAGCAGCTGTGGTTCTCGGTAACTCCCCTGCGATGGCACGCGCCCAAGCCGGCAACGCCCCTTCGACGCCCCTCTTTAGTTTGGGTAAACGCTCCCAAGTTTTTTGATCACTCAGTACCGGAACAAAAGGTTTTTGTGCCGTCTCATGGTCCAGCACAGACATCATTATCGCTTGTTCGACTTCTCCTGGTCGGAATCCAAACGGACCGCGTGCAGACTTGTATACGACCCGCCCCTTGCGGTCCAAGACGTAAACTCGACCGGGCATAGCGCTATATTGGTTCCCAACGGTATCGTCGATAGAGTCAACTAAAAGTGGCATTCGATAATTGAGCTTGGTTGCACAAGTTCGAGCGACTGCCATGCGCTCCTCGTAAGTCTTTGGCTGAGGAAGCCGAACTCCCAATCTAGAATTTGATTCCATGATCCAACCGTCTTCGGGATGTGCTTCGCGAACATAGATTCCAAAACAATGAATCCGTCCCTTCAATGAATGGCAGATGTCATCCAGCTCACGGTAGAATCGACGGAACGGGCCACAAGTATAGTTTCCAAAAATTAAGACAATCGGCTTATCCCCAATGTGCTCAGAAAGCCGAATCTTCTCCTTTCCATCTTGCGTCTTTAACTCGAAATCCGGTGTGGCATCGTTCAGCGATGGACCTTCGAAAAATGATCCCAGCTCGCTTTTGAAGAATCCCTCGAGCAACTTCTTTCGAGTCGGCTCGTCGCCGGGCAAATACGGCGGACGCCCCTTTCCAATTGGGATGGCTCGCCGAAACGAATCAATACTGAGATCGGTTTCATCTCCCCTGGCTCCATCAAAAAAAGCCATCAGCTCTTCTCGAGATACCCGAAAGTCCCCCGATTGATCGATGAATCGAAAGACTTGATTGGCCACTCCCATTTCTCGCATGTACACGCTGTCGGGAGACCAATCAAAATCTGCAGCTTCGATCTTTCCATCTCCGTTCCTGTCGATGCGATCAAACAAAAATGGGTCTTCACCAAAATCCTTCTTCTCAAGGGCCATTGACTCATCGATTCTATATCGACCTGCAAGCCAACTCCAAGAATACCCTAGCTGAGGATCTTTGAACCAACCGTTTCCGATTCCCATCGCATCGTCGCGGAGAATACCGAGCAACATTTCCATTGCCTCCGATGGTTCTCCCTCGATCGACTTTTCGATTCGATCCGCGAGCTTTTTGCACGCTTGATCGTCTTCTGAAACAGACAAGCATTCTCGTTCAAGCGACGCAAAATCTTCGTTGGACCACGGTTTTGCGGGGACTTGTCCAAAACTCGCTCGCGTTGCTTCAAAAATGCAGAACATGGATATCGTTAAAAATCGAAGGTATTTCATGGTATTCTCTCAATGAATCCGACTTATTAAAATCGTTTGCCGTTTATTTGAACCGAAAAAGATGTTTCGTAGTTGCTTGGGCCAACTTGCACAAATCATCGATTGAATGCTTTGAGAGCCTATCCGAAAACGATCGGAAACCGCGGCTAGCGCCAAAGCGGCTAATGGTTTTCGGATAGGCTCCAAGTGACAACTGAGTCGATCCAGTTACTCGGTTGGACAATGCCACGCGAGGGATCACTCGTTGCGACATCAGCAACGCGTGCTAACGAACTACAAAAACATCCCTCGCGTATTGAGGGCTTCATCCTTCTTCGCGGAAAAAGATGATCGCGGGTGCCGTTGGAGTAAGGTATCCAAGCTGACGATCTGCACTCTTCCTATCCGCAGCGGCGTATTTCAGCCGGATAAGAAAAAGGATACTTGGACCACAAGCCACAAAGATCTCACCGCGCTATGCAAAAGCAATCGGAGGCCGCAAGAGAGGCGACTTAGAAGTAGAAGCGTGGGCATTTAGAGATTCGAGGAGCCAGCTGGATGGAAAGCAATCCTGTACGACCGGCTCAACAACTCCTGCCCCCAATACTTTGCGAATTTGAACGCGGGTGGAGACGGGATCAATAGGAAAAACAGGGGCCTTCCCTTGACATCTTCCACTGCGACATTCGTCGTACGGAGTCTCTTCTAGATTCCCCGGTAGCTCATTCCTCGCACGCTTCTCCAAGGATTGGTTTTCATGGAGATAATCACCGCAGCTTGCGCTGGCTCGTTGGCCGCAAAAAACGCAGGCGCAAATCGCCACCAATAAGGTGATCAGCAGCTGGCGAATCGTGGAAATTAGCGGTGGATAAGAAGACATCGCATGCCCGGAGGGGAAAGAACCACTCTTCAGTATGTGCGTGTTATGTATCCAAGGCAAGCATTCGACACAAGTTTCCAACTCACTTGACGTTCGCTGCTTCTTGTAATACCATAAGTTGCATGAGGCGAGACAGCAGACTTTCCGGCGTACTTCATATCCTGCTGCATATGGCGGAGCGGGATGAGCCAGTTACGTCCGAAGAGCTATCGAAAATGATCGACACTAATCCCGTCGTTGTACGGCGCACTATGGCGGGGCTTCGTGAACTAGGTTACGTGCATTCGGAAAAGGGCCACGGCGGCGGTTGGACGCTGTCCTGCGATCTGACAAAGGTGACCATGAAGGACATCTATTCAGCGGTTGGCTCTCCATCCCTTCTTGCCATCGGGAACCGAACGGATGCTCCAAAGTGTCTTGTCGAGCAAGCGGTGAATGCGGTACTCCAAAATGCTTTTGACGAGGCAGAGGAAATGCTGCTTAACCGACTAGGTGACGTGACACTGGCAATGCTGAGTGCCGATTGTCACGCACGAATCGAAGCACGTGGTGGTGTCAAGAAAGCGAAAGGTAACGTTCATGGCTGATCGCAGTTCCTTTATCAGAAATTCGCTTTTCGACGGCCAGAAAGTAGCTCTCTAAACCGAAAGTCCAAATGGAGAGTGAATATGCAATCGAGTGTGTCGCCAACAAAAGGAAGCCAATATGCAACCGGCAAATTCAACCACCACCTCCGGGGAGGCTGTGGAGCACGACAATACCGAACTCGGCGATTTGGCTGGTGGTGACAATCTCAACCATGGCGACCAACACCATGATTTCGCCAATCCGGAGGAACTTGCAAAGAAATGGAATGACCCCTTGCATGACACTAGGGTCAATCAATCCAAACTTCCTAGTGCGGCGAGAGTTAAGCAATTCTTTGCACAACCAGTTGAACGGGCGAAGACGTGGAACGCACCACACCGCGACACGTGGCAGTACCCAGACGAGATTGTTGCGGCTCTGGGGCTGGAGCCCGGAATGACCGTCGCAGACATTGGAGCAGGGACGGGGTATATGGTCGCTCCGTTGAGCAAAGCAGTCGGTAAAAACGGAACTGTCATCGCTATCGACAGTTCTTGTGAGATGATTGCGTATTTAAACGATCGAGTGGCAGATCTAGGTCCCGCCAAGATGATTGCAAAGCACGTTGGCTACCATGATCCAGAACTGCCTCCACAAAGTATAGATAGAGTTCTAATGCTAGACACCTGGCTGCATCTTGCAGATCGACGAGAGTACACCAAGAAAGTATTTTCAGGCTTAAAGCACGGCGGCAGGTTTGTTGTGGTGGACTACACCGTTGAAGCGGACATTGGTCCACCGAATGAGATGCGATGTTCGACAGAACAAGTGTCGGAGCAGCTTGTCTTATCGGG
>JALOQZ010000231.1 GCA_025459245.1 Pirellula sp. | reverse complement strand
TTCAAGAGCCGCCATCGCTGCTTTATCGCTACTTGCTAGTCGTAGAATAGTTCTCGTCGGTGATTCGAAGCAACTTGCTCCTATTAGCCGGATCAGTCGCATCCTTCCAACTAATCAAATGAAGTGGTTGGCAATGAGTGGATTGAGCCATCTCGACACTGTTTCCAAGAAGATCGATGGTGTCCATGTTTTGCAAGAGCAACGTAGGATGCACGATAGCATCTGCAAGATTGTATCCGCTTACAAGTACGATTCATGTTTGAGCACTGCCCCTGAAGTCCTAAGCCGCAATTACAAATTGCCAGATCCTCTAGCTGATTCGAACAGGGCGATTTGGTATGTACTGGATGCAGACAGCGAGGATCTGCCATCAATTCGAGCCGAGCGTGGGCCGGGCAATCGAAGCTGGGTTAGGACGGCGACTGAGCGTGTTCTAGATCGATTCTTTGCTCACTCCGAATTTCGAGATTGCCGTGGGCTATTTATCTCGCCATTCAAGGCACAAGCGAAGAGTATCAGTAACTTCCTAGCGGAGAGCGACATCCGTAGCTGGAGTTCCTCCACCGTTCATAGTCAGCAAGGTGCTGAAGCAGATGTCGTCATATTCGATACCGTGAATGCAGGAAGTTACAGTTGGCCGTATGACGAATGGCAACGGTTGGTGAATGTTGCTATTAGCCGGGCTCGTGAGTGCGTAATAGTTCTTTCGAGCCGAGCAGAAATGAATGAACCGTACTTGCGGCCATTGATGAGGCACCTCACACCACGAGTGCTGCGTAAGGTTGGTCGAAAGTTTACATGGGAGGATGTGTCAGCAGAGGTTGATTACGTACTTCCCACGTCAAGCCGAGTCTGCGAGTCCAGTTCGGTTGGTTATCAGCTATCAAAACGCAAGGAACTAAGGCCCGTACTATCACACGAACAGCAGCGACTTTGCGGATTAGAACTCGACGGTAAGCCGAGATTAGTTCGAGGTGTAGCAGGCAGTGGCAAGACCGCCGTATTGGCCAATTGGCTCATGCAGACAGTAAAGCGATTACAAGGACAGCAGAACATTCGCATTTGGGCAATCTTTGCGAACCGCTCATTGCAAACACTCATATCCGACTCCATTGTGAATGCATGGGACCAAGAAACTGGCGGCAAGCCATTTCCTTGGCACTTGGTATCACTACAACATATTCACGAGATTCTTGGGGTACTGCTGCCGGAAGTCGGTTTAAGTTCACAGGCATTTGGATTTGAGTACGACAAAGCAGCCAAAGCCTATCTGGACCGAGTTGACCTATCGATGATTCAACCACGCTGCGATGCACTGTTCATCGATGAAGCTCAAGACATGGGACCCAATACTCTAAAACTACTTACCGCATTGACTCGCCAGTCGGATGAAGTTGATGCGAATAGTAGATCGGTCAATATTTTCTACGACAACGCTCAAAATATTTACGACCGGGGAACTCCAAAGTGGTCTGAGCTTGGTCTCGATATGCGTGGACGCTCAACGGTAATGAAGGAGAGTTTCCGTAGCACAAGGCCAATAACCGAGTTTGCCCTAAACGTGTTGTGCCTGCTACAGCCGCAAGAAGACAATCAGGATCACAAAGAGCTTATTGCCCGGGGGTTAATCGAAAGAGTCAAGCGAGAGGATTTCGATTGGTGGTCAGTTCGATTCAATCAGGTCGATGGTCCCAAGCCTGAATTCAGACAATACGCAACAGTTGATGATGAGTTTGCGGCAATCGCTGAATACTGCAAGACTCTGGTTCAAGTTGAAGGAGTTCAGCCCTCAGATATCTGCATCATCTACAATGACCAATATGTTAAGTACCGTCTTGAACAGGATGTTGCTCCAGCACTAGATGCCATTGGTATCGAACTCTCGATTCAAGCAAATCAACCTTACGGTAGGAGTCCGAACCGTGTTTTGGCGACAACCTCAGCATCCTTCAAGGGGTACGACTCAGAAATCGTGATTGTCCCCGCCATCGACTACTATCGGGCAAAAGGGAAAGGCGTATTGGCGAATAATCTATACGTGGCGATGACTCGGGCAAGATCGATACTAACCTTGTTCGCACACAACAGCACACAACCCGAAGCTAAGTTGATTTTCCAAGCAGTGGAAACTTGTCTCGATTGTCTATACGAACGTCCGACAGTCGATTCAATGATCAGTCCACAAGATGACCTCGAAGACTTAGTGGGAGTTATTGGCGAAAAGCATCGCAAGTGGCTATACGGTATCTGGTCGAAGTTCCGCCCTTCGCAAGAGCCAATACTCACGCAAGCCAAAGAACTTATCGCTGAGCCGCTATTTTGGTTCAAGCATGGAAGCAAAGTTTTGGCTTGCTTTGGTGAAAAGTTACCCAAGCAAAGAGTTCTTCAAAAGCTCGAAGACCATGGAGTCAGTATTCTGACTTTGGGACAGGAACCACATCGAGAAGGAGAGAACGGCGATGAAGCGACCTGGGCAGCATCAAATAGATGAATTGGCACAAAGAAGGTCCAGGGACAACTTTCCAGTCCTATAGGTCATGAATGAGCACTTATTTTATTACAGAAAAGACTTTTTGCTTGAAACGGCAAGCCCTTCTGACGGACGCTGGCATCCTTTCAGGATGCTAGACCCCGTCGCGATCGACCGGTGGTGTCGCTTGCGCTCAACCACCGGCTAATAGCTTCAATGCCTTTGGCATTCCTAACAGAGTCGATCCTTGGGATATCCGTCAAGCGAACAGGGAGCATCAGAATGATTAGGATAGCTACCGTGCAGAAGAACAAAGAAAGGTAGATAGTGTGAGAGGACTTCATTTGGAACGACATAAAACCGATCGCATCGGTTGGTTGCGAGCCGCGGTGCTGGGCGCAAACGACGGTATTGTCTCGACAGCCAGTCTGATCGTGGGAGTGGCGGCATCCAATGCCGCCAGCGGTGAGATCATGGTCGCCGGCGTTGCCGGTTTAGTCGCGGGGGCTATGTCCATGGCAGCCGGAGAGTACGTCTCCGTCAGTTCCCAGGCGGACACCGAACGAGCGGATCTCGAACGGGAACGAAAGGAACTGGCTGCAGACAGCCATTTCGAGCATGAGGAGTTAGCCGCGACTTACATCAAGCGAGGACTCGATGTTGAACTTGCCAAGCAAGTAGCCCATCAGTTGATGGCACATGACGCGCTCGCCACGCATGCGAGGGAAGAGCTGGGCATTACCGACATGACGACCGCTCGTCCTGTTCAAGCCGCATTCGCTTCAGCAGGAACGTTTGCGGTCGGTGCCGCGATGCCTCTCTTGACCGTACTCTTCACCCCTAGCGCAGCGTTGATACCCGTTGTCGTCGGGACTTCCATTGGCTTCCTCGCCCTCTTGGGAGGTTTTGGTGCGAAAGCGGGTGGTGCGCCGGTCATCAAGGCAGCCATTCGAGTTACGTTTTGGGGAGCTCTGGCTATGGGATTGACCGCAGGCGTTGGTGCACTCTTTGGCGCGGTCGTTTAGAAGGCGTACACCGTGATTTTGTTGGCATTGAACAGAGAGTGAAGCAATCAAATCAAGCTTTTCGCAGCGTTCAGCATCGACAACTCACAGTGTGTTCGACAAGATTCTTTCGAAACGCTAATAGGGCACTGTGATTGATCCAAGGAGCAATTGTCATCGTGATGGAACCGCTGATCTATTCTGTCGGCACTCAAGTTGTCGTGCAAAAGGAGACCTACCATATCAATCGTCGGGTCGCGCATCCTGCTGGATCGGTTGGTGTCATCGTTCGATCCCCGACCGATGGAACTCACACGTATCGCGTGAAATTCAATGACGGTTTTGAAGCTGCTGTGCACCACAATCAGTTGGTGCGTTTAGCTGAATTCAAACAAGATCCTAATCGAAAAAACGTTGAATCCTCGATGATCGATCTAAAGGAACGTGTTATCTACCGATGTGTGATCGGCTCAAGGGCTTACGGTTTGGAAGACGAACAATCCGATACAGATCGTCGTGGCATTTATCTGCCGCCCGCCGAATTGCATTGGTCGCTCTACGGAGTCCCCGAACAATTGGAGAACGAGGAAACACAAGAAGCCTATTGGGAACTGCAAAAGTTTGTTGTTCTGGCTCTCAAGGCGAACCCAAATGTCCTCGAGTGCCTCTATTCGCCAATCGTCGAGTTTGCTACACCCTTGGCAGAAGAACTACTTGCGATGCGAGAGGCGTTCTTGTCGAAGCTGGTATACCAAACCTACTCGGGTTATGTCGCATCGCAATTCAAGAAGATGCAAACCGACATTCGAAATCAGGGGCAAGTCAAATGGAAGCACGTGATGCACCTTATCCGATTGTTAATTTCAGGAATCAACGCGCTTCGGGAAGGCAAAGTGACTGTTGAAGTAGGGGAACAGCGAGAACGACTGCTTGAGATTAAACGAGGAGTAGTTCCATTTGCAGAAGTTGATGCTTGGCGCAACCGGCTACAGATCGAATTCGAGCATGCTTTTCAACAGACCACCTTGCCGGATCGCCCCGACTATGAGCGGGTCAATGCCTTCTTGATCCACGGCAGAAAACTCGCCCTGCGGAAGGAATTACCATGATTGACTATGAAAAGATGATGACTCATGTTAGATCGCATCCATTTCCGCTAATGTTCGCCACGATCAGCGGTGCTCATCTGTATGGGTTTCCATCACCTGATTCCGATTTTGATTTACGAGGTGTACATCTGCTTCCGCTTCAAACCGTTTTGAGTCTCGACGATGGCGAGCAAACCGTCGAGAAGGAAGGGATCTACGACGGATTGGAAATCGATTTGGTCACACACGATGCCGCGAAGTTCTTTGGCCTGATGCTGAAGCGGAATGGCTATGTGTTGGAACAGCTATTGTCCCCACTGGTCGTGTTTACGACACCGGAGCATGAAGAGCTTAAGGTCATCGCCAATAGCTGTATCACCCGTCATCATGCGCATCACTATCTAGGCTTTGCAGCAACCCAATGGGCGCTTTTTGGAAAGGAGTCGCCACCGCGAGTCAAACCGCTGCTCTACACCTTCCGAGTTTTATTGACTGGTATTCATTTGATGAAGGCGGGTGAAGTTCAAGCCGACTTGGGTATTCTCAACGGGTCTGCCAAGTTGAGCTACTTGGATGACTTGATCCATCAAAAGAAAACCGGAGCAGAAAAAGGGGTCTTGGACGCTGCCGACATGGAGTTCTATCAAGGCGAATATGAACGACTCACCAAAGAGTTGGAGGACGCATTCGAAAAATCGAAATTGCCTGAAATGCCAACAGGAAGAGACGCTCTCAATGACTTGCTGGTTCGTTTACGCCTGAGAGGTGTCAGGTTGTTATCGATCGATGGATTGGCTGGGCAGGCTCAATAGTTGAAGCTAGGCGACTAGACCGAAAGCTGGCCCCCCCCTTTGAGAAGTGCGTAGAGCTATTCAAGAAGGCTCGAAGTGAAGTATGAACCTCTTCAATAAACTCCCATCAAACCTGCCCGACGAGCTTTTCACCACACTGCTTGAAGCAACGAACCTGCGCATTGAACGTATCGTTTCGCACGGTCATTCATCACCAGAGGGATTTTGGTACGACCAAGATCAACACGAATGGGTTGTTGTACTTCAAGGTGCCGCTCGGTTGTCGATAGAAGGAGAATCGAAAGAATTGAGGCCTGGTGATCACATCAATATTCCAGCGCATCAGAAACATCGCGTTGAATGGACCACACCTGATGAGCCAACAGTGTGGCTGGCTGTGTTTTATGGAGAGCCAACAGCCACATGATGACCGGTAGCCGCGTATGCGTTCGTTGGGAATCCACTTATGAACCACAAACACCCTAGATCCTATCCGAAAATCATCGAAAACCTCGGCCTGCCCCAGAGTGGCTAATCGTTTTCGGATCGGCTCTTACTCTCATTTGACCAACGTCAGCAGCATCATCACAGGAGTCTCGGCTTGGATGCTGTGAGGCGTTTTCGCGACCATCTGAATCCAAGTACCAGGTTTGCCAGCGACGAACTCCTCTCCCACAGTAAGCCTTGCAGCTCCCGATAAAATTTGAATTGTCGCGTCATAAGGTGCTACGTGCTCGGCAAGCCCGCCGCCAGCGGCAAACGTGAATAAGATCACCTTGGTCTTGGGGGTGTCGATCAGAACTTTGCTTTGCTTTCCCGATTCAGGAAGAATCAGTTCGTCAGCGAGTTGTTTGACGATGTAGTTTGGCTCGGGGTTGTTTTGTTCGGTCACTTGATTTGTTCCTTGAGCCCGATCAAAGCGGGAAACTCTCTTAGAGCCTATCCGAAAACCATCGAAACCGCGGCTAGCGCCAGAGCGGCTAATGGTTTTCGGATAAGCTCTTAGTATTGCAATCCCTTCTGCGAGAAGCTAGCGAAAAAATGGTTCCGATGAATCGCCAAAAACGATTCCTCAAAAATTCTCAAATCTGATAAAGGAAGTGTTGGGACGCGGCAGACCAACCATTCCCGCACTGCCGCCGCAATCGAACTCAAGGAAGAAACCAAATGCTAGTTCTAAGCCGAAAAGTGGGCGAAAAGTTGCTTCTCGACGGTAATATCACCGTTGAGGTTGTGAAGATTCAAGGCAATCGGATATCGCTCGGTATCGTCGCTCCGTCCAATGTGAAGATCCTGCGTGGAGAATTAAAGCCAACGGCTGCCGAAGCTCAGATTGTGGAAATCGTCGTGGAAGATGGCTTGCTGGTGGCTTGCTAAGAGCCTATCCGGAAACCATCGGAAACCGCGGCTAGCGAAAGGGCGGCTAATGGTTTTCGGATAGACTCAAATGGGATTCCGGCCAACGCGGCAAACAAACTCTGCATCTCGCCGTTGAGTTCATGCTCGTCGCTCACGAGCGAGCAGTACCAGGATGCAGCTTCCGTCGTCGATGACATTGAGCCCCGCCTTGCGCGCGGCCATGCTGGCTTGGTCATCTTCTGCCCCGGGCTGCATCCAAACGTTCTTCACGCCCGCCGCGATGGCTTGTTCGATGATGCGGCGTGTCACGAGCGGTGGCGTAACAACGGATAATGAAACCGGGACGTCGGGTAACTCGGCAATCGACGCAAATGCAGGATGGTTTTCGACCTCCAGGGCAGCCGGATTGAGAGGGTACACCCTTCGGCCGGATGCGATCAACGCGCGGAAGACCTTGTTTCCGTATTTCGATCGGTCCCTCGACGCACCCGCGACGGCGAAGGTGGATGCTTTTAAGAATTCTTCTATCGAGTTCATCTAGGTGGATGTGCTAGCTGGGGATCTGCGTTCGCGATGGTGCCAGCATACCAAGAAGTAAAAGGTTTCGCTTGTTGCGAGAATTCATTTGAACCAAGAGAATCGAGCGAACCAATCCAGTCGAACGACGTCTGTCCTCCTGAGCTACGAGAGTCCGCGTGGCAGCGGCGAGCGACAGCGACCACGGCACTCATTTCAAACTACGTGAATCCATGAAATCGACTACCGATGAGACGGCTTCTCTTACGCATGTCGCGGCGCGTATCGCTGGTGAAGATCTTCAACCCGGTGACTTTGTGACGGCGCTCACAGAGATTGTTGAACTACCTTCGTTCCTTTGGTGCTGCGACACGGCTGCGACGTCAAAAGACGAGCTAGTTCGGTTGCGTTACCTCCCCTTTGAGGCCGGCGAGCCATTCAAAGTAATCGCGATCTGCTTACCATTCGTGTACACAAAACGATCTAACGGAAAGCTGAAAACCTTTGATACAAGGAGGCAGCAGCTTGTTCGGCTCGACAAGGGGAGCGGTAAGAAGATTTGGCAGCGTATGCAACGCAACTCATGAAAGAGATTTGGTACACGGAACCGGACAATGAATGGACCTTCCCCGAATACCCCTCACCCTATGCCAGGGTTTCCCCAAGTCGGATTCCTTAAACCCTTGGTGAAGAATCCGAACATCCAAGTTGGCGATTACAGCT
>JALOQZ010000230.1 GCA_025459245.1 Pirellula sp. | reverse complement strand
CCAGTCAAGGTAAAATCACAAGATTGGCAAAAGAAGACAGGTCCCCTACGAGGGCTGCTTGAAGGAAAGAGTTTGCAAACCAATGTCACACTTATTCGATATGTGACTGACAAAATTGGGGAAGGCCCAACGCTCCACGTGCATCCCTACGATGAGATCTTCACGATCACCGAAGGGCGAGCAAGGTTTATTGTTGGTGACAAAGTAATTGATGCCGAGGCTGGTGATATTGTCTTCGGCCCGGCGGATGTGCCGCATGGGTATCAGAATCTTGGTCCCGGACGTCTTGATTCTCTCGATATTCACCTCAGTCCCGAATGGATTCAATTCAATCTTGCGTCTGCCTGGGATCAATCCAGCGTCCTGATATCCGCGCATTCGAAGATACCGGGGAGCGAGAGCTGCGAAGGCAACCCGTCAACCGAGTAGAGTTTTGGACGATAGAGACCCTACCCGCAAACCATCAGAAACCGCGTCTAGCGCCAAAGCGGGAAATGGTATCCGGCCTGGAGCGAAAGACGAAGGATCGCATTGGGAGTTTAGATGTGTGTGGATGTTGGGGCGTGTACGACGCTAATTGAAACATTGGACTATTGTCTGTCGTCCCTGGTAAGATTTACAATGCTTCTCGTACAACGCACGCTGTGTGAACACGGCGCTGCCATCCGACGATCAATTCATTGACATGGAGAGAATCATGGACGCGTCGTCCTTGCCCAAACGAGTCTCGGGAGCTTTTCTACTCCTCAGTTTTGCATCCGTTTCGGGTATTCTGGCTTCAATCTTTTACAGCGGCTATCTCGCAATTGCGATTGGTGTAGTCGTTCAAATAATCGCGATTGGAACGAATCGGCCGACTTCTCCATCCAACCGCAAATTAGTCAACTATCTTTCCACAGCCAGCATCGTCTTAGGAGGAGGAGCAATCCTTTTAGGGATCGTAACTGAGTTTCTAGCATCTTTGAGATAGAGGAGAAATTCGGTTGTGAATGTTACCGTCTCTTACAATATCATGATGACTTTTGCGGTCGTCGGGTATGCTTTGCTGATGAGCCCATTTTGGTCCTCTGCCCCGGAACCTACTATCATCGATGGATGGCTGCCTGAAAATTGGCTAATCCAATTGTTCATTATCATTGCTGCGAGTGTGCTTGCTATCGTCGCATCGATGTATATCGTCCGCTCCCTTTGGAATCGGTTGTTTCCTCGCCTTTGTGGATGGCGAGAAGTGAATCTTGCTGAAGCCTATGCGCTGTCGTTGCTTGGTAGCATGTTCCTCATTTAACTTCCGAAGTGCAGGAGGTTATTCGATTCCCAGCGTTGAGACGCTTGGCAATTCTCTGCCGTCCCTAGCGGGACGGAGGCATCTCACTGCGTAAAGGATCTTTGGTGGTTGCGTTGTTTAGCGTGCGGGATCTTTAACAAGATCCACTACGTAGTGCAGCGGGATCTTTAACAAGATCCACTACGTAGTGCTGCCGGATCTTTAACAAGATCCACTACGTAGTGCAGCGGGATCTTTAACAAGATCCACTACCTAAAGCTGCGGGGCTAGGCATTGATGATTGCGTGGGCTACTTCGCCGTGGATATCGGTCAATCGGAATTGGCGACCTTGAAAGCGATAGGTCAATCGAGTGTGGTCGATTCCACATAGGTGCAATATGGTCGCTTGCATGTCGTGGACGTGCACGGGGTTCTCGGTAATGTTCCAAGCGTAATCATCGGTGGAACCGTAGGTAAAGCCTTTCTTCACACCGCCGCCAGCCATCCACCAGCTAAATGCTTTGCCGAAGTGGTCGCGACCATTCGGCTTGTCGGGGTTGCCTTGCCCAAAAGGTGTACGCCCAAACTCAGCTGCCCAAATAACCAGCGTGTCTTCGAGCAAGCCGCGTTCTTTCAAGTCCTGCACAAGTGCAGCGGCGGGAGCGTCCGTGTCGAGGCATTGTTGCTCGAGCTGCGTGTATAGATTGTTGTGCTGATCCCATCCGGCGTGCATCAATTGGACAAATCGCACACCGCGTTCCAGCAATCGTCTCGCGACAAGGCAATTATTCGCGAATGTTCCTTTTACCAAGGCATCGGGTCCGTACCGATCGATGGTGCTGGCTGTCTCTTTTGAAAAGTCCATCAAATCAGGGACACTCGTCTGCATTCGAAATGCCATTTCATATTGGGCAATTCGAGTTTCGATTTCGGGATCGCCGTAATCGGCCAAATGCTCTGAATTCAATGCAGCGATGTCGTCTAGCATCGCTCTTCGCATTTCTCGGCTCATTCCATTGGGGGTTGCCAAGTAAGGAACGGGATCCCCCGTGTTTCGAAAACGAACCCCTTGAAAGCGGCTCGGCAGGAATCCGCTTCCCCAGTAGTAGTCAAAAAAGAGCTGTCCGCATGTTTTGCCTTTATCGCTCGATGTCATAACGACAAAGGTGGGAAGCTCGTCGGTTTCCGATCCCAAACCGTAGTTTAACCAAGCCCCCATACTTGGTCGGCCGGGGACTTGGGACCCAGTTAAAAAGTAGGTTACCCCGGGAGCATGATTCACGGCTTCGGTGTAAAGCGATCGAATTAAGGTCATTTCATCGGCGATACCTCCGATCTTCGGAAGCATCGAGCTCAGCCGCATGCCTGATTGGCCGTAGGATTGAAATGGTTTGATGGCCGGGACGCACGGCCATTTACCGTTTCCGCTTGTCATCGTTGACAGCCGTGTCGTTCCGCGAATGCTGTCGGGAATTTCTTTCATGGCCATCGACTGCATGACAGGCTTTTCGTCAAACAAATCGACGTGCGATGGCCCACCCCCTTGCCAAAGGACGACAACGCGTTTCGCTTTGGCTGGAAAATGAGGCAGCTCTGGGAGGCCGGGGTTACCTTTACCATTGCTTGAACTCGCATCCGCCTTGCATTCCGATTCGAACAAGCTTGCAAGGGCTGCGACCCCAATACCGCTTGCCCCACGTCCAAAGAGTTGTCGACGTGTGACGCGAGCTTGATTCTCAGCGAGGAGCGACGAGTCTATGGGTAGATGATGTTGATTCATTATTTATTCTCTCGTCAGCGCTTCATCCAAATTGAATAGCGTCAAACAAACGACAGTTAATGATGCCAAGTCATTTGCATTGAGTTGCTCGTCGACTGGTGTTGCACCGACCTTCAAGAAAGCCTTTGCATCGGCATCGGGATTTGCAAAAAACGCTTGCTGTTTCGTGAGCGCTTGATCAAGTCTGCCCATCTCCGCTTGCGAAGGCTCGCGGCAAAGAATGCGGGAGAAGGCTAGTCGAAGCTGCTGCAAGCGATCGGGAGATTGCTTCATGCACCAAGTAGCCAAAGCACGCGATGCTTCGACCCAAGTAGGATCGTTGAGAGTGGTCAGGGCATGCAGAGGTGTGCTCGTCGACGTTACTCGGACCTTGCAAGTTTGACGGTTGGAGGCGTCGAACATGTTGGCGGGCCCAACGGTCCGTCTCCAGAATGTGTACAAACTTCGTCGTGCAAGATCGGAACCGCTTGAAGTTGGGTACGTGAAATCCCTTTCCTTGGTGATTGCCAGCGACTCCCAGATCCCATCGGGTTGGTAAGGGTAGACTGGCCGGCCGCCGACTCTGCGATCAAGCAGCCCGCTGGAGGCCAAGGCCCAATCGCGAAGGATCATCGAGGGCATTCGGAACCTATTGGCTCGCGAATAAAATCGATTCTCAGGATCGTAGCTTAATAGAACCGGCGAAAACCGGCTGGATTGTCGATAGGCCGCGCTTGTGACAATCAGCCGGTTTAATCGCTTCATATCCCATCCGCTCTCGCGGAATTCTACTGACAGCCAGTCGAGCAGATCGAGATGAAGCGGATACTCGCTTTGAACGCCAAAATCTTCTGAGGTCTTTACCAATCCGACTCCGAAGAAGTGCTGCCACATGCGATTGATTTGCACTCGAGCGGTAAGCGGTTGTTCTTCACTGAAAAGCCATCGAGCGAATCCAAGCCGATTCTTTGGTGCATCCTCTGGTAATGCGGGCAAGAAGGACGGGGTGTTGAAAGTAACCTTCTCACCTGGCTTCAAGTATTCACCGCGCACAAGGATATGCGTTTCGCGGGGTTGCTCGTCGCTCATGATCATCGGACGCGGCATCTGATCCGCGACGTAATCCGTTCGTTCTTTCCGGAGCCTGTTCAGATCCGTCAGAAACGGGAGCTTGTCCGCCAGCAAATCCTTTACCTTGGAATCGAAATGTTTCCGAAGTTCGGCGTCGAGATTTTTGTTTTCCTCATCTGTTCGCTGGCTGGAATCCTTGGCAAGCAGTTTCAGGACTGGTTCAGGAAGCACTTTCGATTCGGCGGGCCGGGGATCCGAGAGGGCGCCAGCTTTCCAGCCTTGAAATGCTGCATCGAGCAATGGGCGTAGTTTGGAATCGAGATCGGTGATTTGTGAATCGAGCTTCGCAAGGTGCGATTTTACTTCTTCGCTTGGCACCTCGATAAAAGGGCGACCGACTCGAATACGTTTCGAGAAGAACTGGGGAGTTCCTGTTTCTGGAACGCGATTAAACGCGTCCATTAATTGGTAATAGTCTTTCTGGGTGATGGGATCGTATTTGTGATCGTGGCACTGAGCGCAAGCCATGGTCAGCCCAAGGAAGACTGTAGACGTTGTGTCCATTCGATCGAAAAGAATAACAAACCGTTGCTCCTCGGCGATTGCGCCACCTTCGCCGTTGAGAAGGTGATTTCGATTGAAGCCGCTCGCGATCTTTTGTTCGAGGGTTGCCTCAGGAAGAAGGTCTCCTGCGAGTTGCCAAATAGAGAATTGATCGAAGGGAAGGTTTTGATTGAGGGCTTTGACGACCCAATCACGCCACATCCATTGCCAAGTGTCCCCATCCTGCTGGAAGCCGTTGCTGTCTGCATAGCGAGCAGCGTCCAACCAAGGCAACGCCATCCGTTCGCCATAGTGTTCGCTCTGCATGAGGTGATCGACTAGCTTTTCATAAGCCAAAGGATCCTCGTTGTCGACAAACGCCTTCACTTCTTCCGGGGACGGAGGGAGTCCAATCAAGTCCGAGTAGAGTCGTTTGATCAACGTCGAACGGTCTGCTTCCGGTGCGGGAGCGAGTCCTTCCCGTTCCATGCGATGAAGCAGAAAAGCGTCGATTGGGTTTTTGATCCATGCGGCGTGACGGACCGAGGGCTCCGGTGGGCGTGTCGGCTTTGTAAATGCCCAATGGTCCGAATAGGAGGCGCCCTCTGCGATCCAAGCCCTCAAGAGTTTCTTTTGCTCATCCGAGAGTCGGCGATTGGAGTTGGGCGGGGGCATGAGGAGATCGGGATCCCCGGAGTGAATCCTTTGGAGCAATCCGCTTTCGGAGGGATTGTCCGGGAGAATCGCGCGCGAAGCGATGGCATCGTCACGTTGGTCGAGACGGATGCCACCTTCTCGTTTATTGCCATCTTGTCCGTGGCAGTAGAAGCAGTTCTCGGACAGAATCGGTCGGATATCCCGATTGAAATCGATTTTGGTTGGCGAGGGTTGTTCTGTGGGATAGGCGGAGTTGATTAGTGCGCCGCCCCAAAGGATGGTTGCAGCAGTCCCGACTAACCAAGAAAGATAGCGCCGCATAGAGAGTGTTGCTCGGGTTCGCATAAAGTCTCGAGGGGGACTGCGGAAGCGGTGTTGGTAGGAGGGAAGGTAGGAGCGCGTGAGCAATCCACGCAACCCACCATTCTATCCCAGAAAACCGTCAATTTCCAACAACAATCGGTCCGCATCTTCTCCGAGTTTGGGGGATTTCGCTACCATAGCGAGCGTCGTTGGGGAAGACTGATCTCGGTTCATGCCTTTCGAGAAGGGCCTGACCGTTCACCTTGAAAATCAGGACAGCTTCATGGCGTTGCAA
Organism: Pirellula sp.; assembly: GCA_025459245.1. GTDB lineage: Bacteria > Planctomycetota > Planctomycetia > Pirellulales > Pirellulaceae > JBKCUI01. The sequence goes on along the minus strand of JALOQZ010000230.1, from coordinate 698 downwards.
TGGATAACCGGGACGGTTCAGCGAAAGCATATTTGGTCGGACGGATTGTTTACTTTAACCATTCATTGCCCCGGAGTAGCGCCGTTTGAGCCAGGCCAATTTCTACAAGTAGGGCTCGCGCTGCCGGAGAAGCACCTTCACCGCCCCTATTCCGTCGCTTCGCCTCATGGCGACTGCTTGGACTTTTTCATCGTGCGAGTGGATGAAGGCGAGTTGACTCCCAAGCTTTGGAAGCTTGAAGAGGGAGACTCCGTTGATGTCTCGGCGAAGGCCACGGGTAGTTTCACCTTATCGCACGTGCCCGATGCGCCATGTTTATGGCTGGTCGCGACCGGTACGGGTTTGGCACCCTACATAGCGATGCTGCGCGACCCCGCAATTTGGCAGCGTTTTGCCAAGGTGGTATTGGTGCATGGCGTTCGGCTGGAGACAGATCTCGCCTATCTCGAGGAGCTCGATGCTTACCGGCATGCGCATGGTGAGCGATTCGCGTTTTTGCCCGTGCTTTCGAGGCAGCAACGCGATGGTTGTTTGCACGGTCGCATTACGCATGCCATTGAAAGCGGGGAGTTGGAGGAGCGGGCTTCTGCAAGGCTTGTAGAGGGTGAAGGAGCCGTGATGCTCTGTGGAAACCCTCAGATGCTCGATGATGTAGAAGCGTTGCTAACGGAACGAGGTATGCGAAAGCACAAGACATC
>JALOQZ010000229.1 GCA_025459245.1 Pirellula sp. | reverse complement strand
GCAGAAAACATCATGATTGTCGATCTTCTGCGAAATGATTTATCCAAGGTCTGTCGGTGGGATTCCCTGCGGGTGGATCAACTTTGCGCCATCGAAGAATATCCCTTCGTACTCCATATGGTGAGCTCGATCCGCGGACTGCTGCGAAACGAAGCCACGGTCTCGGATTTGTTCTCTTCGATCTTCCCAGGTGGTAGTATTACGGGGGCTCCAAAAGTGCGCGCAATGGAAATCATCGCGGAGCTTGAACCGACCGTGAGAGGCCCATACTGCGGATCGCTAGGTTACTGCAGTGTCGATGGCTCGATGGACTGGAATATACTCATTCGGACCCTCACGGCATCGCGGGGATGGTGGCAATTCCAAGTCGGAGGTGGGATTGTTGCCGACAGCAACCCAGCCCAGGAAGAAGAGGAGACTTGGACCAAAGCGGCTGGACTCATCGCAGCAATAGAGTCAACGCTGGCTTTAAAGGCTTCGAGTTAGCTGTTCGACCCTAAGATCTCAAATCGCCGAGCAAACCTTTGCTTCGCACGATCGACCAAATCTTTCGCTGGGTTGAAATCTCCCGAGCTTGATTCGATCGACGCAAGAGTCTCATCCAGCTTGTCGACAAAACCGACGATCGCTTCGTCGATTTCCAAGACCTCTTTGAGTTTCTTTTCATCGACGACCTTCGAAGAAAAGAGGGGCGCGTAGCCCTCGGAGGCACTGCGGAGCTTCGACTGCAATTGCTCGATGGAGTTACGAAGCGATTCGGCTTCTTGAATGCGGTCGAAATTCGATTTGCTGACGTATACCAATGCGATACGCTGCAGGATCTTTTTTGACTCCTGCAAACGATTGATCAGATAACGGCGGAGGGCCAAGTCGTCGTCGCGACGTTGTTGCTCGGAAGCATACGCCCCGAACCCTGGAATCAGCTTCGACAACATCTTGGCTTCTGCGGCGTTCATGGAGTTAGGCAGCTACGATATCCCGCATCTTAGGCTCTAGATAAGCGACGGTGGACGCCATGCTAGCCAAATTACCGTATTCGTCCTCTGGAATTTGAACGCGATGACGCTTTCGGAGTTCCATCACGATGTCGAGGAAGTCCATGCTATCGAGTTCCATCTGCTCGCGGAACGATTTTGCGTCATCGAGCCCCGACAGGTCTTCGTCAGGAGCAATCTCGCTCAAAATGTCCAAGATCTCATCACGGATTTCCGCTGGTGTCATGGAAACCTCTTCTCCTCGTGCAAATTCAACGGGGTCAACAAATAACGAACAACTGTAGGCCACCAACGCGATGTTGGATAGCGCTCGGGGCGTGGGAAGAACTCGGATCGGAGCTTAAAACCGGCGAACGATCAAAACGGAATTGATCCCCAACATCCCAAAGGAGTTGTTGAGAATGTAATCGACCCGCCCCAGCTCCTTAGGCTGGTTGAGTACCAACCCAGGGATCGCACAAGTCTCATCTAGATTGTCCACATTTATGGTGGCGTGGCAAACCCCGTCCTGAAAGGATGGTAAGTTTCCTGCGAGCTCGAGAGCCCCTGCCGCCCCCATCGTGTGGCCGATGAAGCTCTTCGTGTTGTTGAAGTTCACTTTGGTGCATTCACCAAAAACAGCACGCAGCGCTTGGACTTCTTGGGCGTCGCCGCTGTTGGTACCGGTCGCATGGGTGCTAACAATGTCGATCTGGTTGGGATCGAGCCCTCCCCGATCGAGCGCCATTTTGACGCACTGTGCCTGCCGTTCCGGATTGGGGAGAACAAAGTCGGTGGCGTCGGTATTGATGGCGTACGAAACGATCTCTGCGATGATGTTCGCCGATCGTGCTTTGGCGTCGGAAAGGCGTTCAAGGAGGAAAATGCATGCTCCTTCGGAGACGACGATCCCGTTTCGGTCGACGTCAAAGGGACGCGAAGCCTTGGTCGGATCGGCATGCGAAGCCAATGCGCCTTGCGATTTGAAGGACGCAAAAATACCAAATGTATGGATGCTCTCGGAGACGCCCCCTGCGATCGCCAAATCGCATTCTCCAAGCCTCAGCATCTGGACACCTTGGATGATACCCGCGTTTCCAGCGGCGCAAGCAGCGCCAATCGTGTAATGGGGGCCGGTGATCCCCATGTTCAACGCGATCTCGCCAGCCGGATTGTTGGCGACCGTTCGAGGATTGTGATGGTGGGACCAGTAGGTCGTGTCGTAATCGAATCCCTTGATGTTGTAGATTTCGTTCTCGGTCTCGACGTTGCCGTGCTCGGTCACGCCGATGTAGATGCCGACGCGTGACTTGTCGACATTGGCCCAATCGAGTCCGCTGCGCGCGACGGCCTCCGAAGCCGCCCAGATGCCGACCGTTCCAGCTCGCGTTCCGCGGCGAATATCCCGCTTGCTCTGGTATTTGGTTGCCTCAAACTCGCAAACCCCTGCAAAGGTATCGCCGACGTAGCGGATGTTGTAGTTTCTCACGCCGCTCTTCCCCTGCAGCAAAGCGTCGCGATAGGACGCCAAGTCATTGCCGTTGGGGGATGTGAGCCCCACCGCGGTCATGACCACTCGCTGGGAGTCGGGTAACTGGCTTGTGCGATCGTTGGGTTGCATGCGGGTGCAGATGGAAAGGGGCTTAAGGCTTGGGTGAGGCTAGCAAACTACCAGTGGCACTTGGTTTTTTCAAGGATCAAACGCGTTTGAGGATATAGACGATATCTTCTGTGTTGGCATCGATCTCAATCGGTTCGTCGATGTCGTATCTGAAGTCGTAAGCCTCCTCGATGATCCACTCCGGAACCTTTTTGATCGTATTCGCGAACTGCTTAAATGTGTAGCTGCGCAACTCCAAACAATCATCGATTCGCATCGACCCCGAAGGCTTGTAGATGTCAAAGCGCAGATTGTAACGCTCCATCCGCTTGGCCCGATCTTTGTCGCGAGGCCACATCGCCGTGTTGATGACGAGATTTCCTTTGCGTGCGCTCCACCGCTCCTCGTCCGTCTGCGGTCCTTCCAATGGGGTCAAGTGAAATCCGAGGGCATAAATTCCACCTGGCCTCACCGCTGCGGCCATCGCCCGAAAGTGCGCGACCGCTTGTTTCTCCGTGGCCAAATGGCGAAAGGAGTTGATGGTGTTGAAGGCCGCGTCGCACGGGCGTTTGAGGGTGAAGTCGCACATGTCAGCGACGAACGCTGTCGGCTTGAGACCATGCTTTACCAACCGCTTGTTGCAGTACTCGATCGCTTGTTCGTTCAAGTCCAATCCAGAGGCATCGTATCCCGCTTTAGCCATCCGGTAGAGCAATCGACCGGTACCGCAAGCAGGTTCGAGCACCCGTTTGGTTTTCTTGGTGACGTGTTTTTCGAACGCCGCTTCCAAGAATTTGAACTCGGCGCTCCAGTCGCTGGCGAAAATCAGATCGTAGTAGACGGGATAGTTGTAAATACTGTCGGCAACGGTTTCCATGGAACGCTCAACAAATCGATAGATGGATCGAGGGGGAGCCTCGAAGGGAGACGCATAGTAACACGTTCGATGCGAAACTTCCAATGAGTGCTAGCTGATTGGCGTTTACAAACCATGCGGATCTTGGTGCGTCCTCTTTGCGATGAGACGCTATTTCCTAAGATCGATCTTTGGCTTGCTCCACTCATCTCGATTGGAGACGATGTCTTTGAGTCGAGAATACTTATCTCGGAAACTGGGCTCGTGGATCGATTCCATGCCGGGCGCACTACCCCACAAAATTCTGGGGCCACCTTGGGTTTCGATTTCCAATAGCCACCGGGTCTTTTCTACCATCTGAGCGGGATGGACGTAGACCGCTACAATCTTGGCTTGCTCGCGAATGGACGCCAAAAGAGCACATAGCTTGGCTGCATCCTCCACCTTGGGATCACCAAACGGAGTTCCTACTTTCCGCTGCATGTCGATGCTGAGATTGCTGGCGAATATGTGAATGTAGTTGAGAACGTCCTCTTTCTCAAAGAAACCAACGGTCGGCAACAAGACTCCTTCGCCATCGACTGGGAGCCATCGAGGGCTGGCTCGGCCGGTTTCATCCGAAGCATCGGCGGGCAATTGAACCATCCCGACAGGAATCCGATACTCGACCGACACAAAGACTTGCCCCCCAGCGCGAGGCTCCACGCGATGGGTTTTTCGGATCGCAGGGTGCGCATCAAAGGCCCTCGCGATCATCGCTGGGGTTTGGCTATCCAACATCGAAAGCTTTCCAATGCCGCTGTCCGCGAAGACCTGCTCGACGATCGAAGTCTTCAGCCATGCAGGTTGAGCGTTGATGACGATGTTGCTCTTCTCAATCCCGTAAAAAGCGGCATCGTAGTGCTTGGCTCCGTAGAAACGCCAACCAAAATAGCCCAGGATCAGCAGTAGGGAAGGTCCCACCATACTGAGGATGGCGGACCGAGGGATGGACCGAATCCATTGGAGCAAATGCGACCAGAAGACCGGTTGCGTCGAGCTTGGTGGGTTGACTTCAGCTGAAGCCATCGGCAGAGTCCATCCTTGAAGTGGAATTTCCCAAACAACGTATCTTTACCAGATCTGCAAATGGAATTGCAACTGCACTCCGCTCCGATCCTGCACTCCCGCGCGAACTCTTTCTAGCAAAGTAAGGACTTGGGAGCTCGTTGCACCTGTGCTAGCAATAATGAAGTTCGGGTAGGTGGAACTCATCCGAACCGCTCCTTCGGAAACGCTGGACAGCCCCGCTTGCTGAATCAGATCGGCAGCTTGGTTCCCAACCGGATCGATGAAGGCCAGTGCGGCTCGCTCGGGGAAGCTGGGCTGCTTTCTTCTTTTCAGAATCCAGAACGTTTGCTCTCGTTTGGTCAGTGCGGCAGGGTCCGCCGGGGCGAGTTCAAACGTGACCTCGACCAACGCAATGCCGTCCATGCCGCTGGCTCGATGGGTAAGGGCCAGCTCGCTCCCCTTGGCAGCGGTGATCGTTCCCTCTTTGGTGAGAATTCGAGCGGAATGGACGACTTGACCAATCGCTCCATCTTCTGTCCCGGCATTGCCACGGATGGCACCACCCACGGTTCCTGGAATGGCGACCAGGTGTTCAAGCCCCCCAAGGCCTTGGCCTACCGCGTAGGTGATCAAGTGCGATAGCTTGACTCCACTCCCGCAAACGACTCGGTTCCCCTCGCGGCGAATTCCGGTAAATACGGGAGACGACAACGAAAGAGTAGCTCCAGCGACGCCCGATTCGCGTACCAACAAATTGGAACCCCCGCCAAGTACTCGAACAGGAATCCCTTGCTCAAAGCAAATGGAGGTAATCGAAGTCAGTTCGTCGATCTCGTTGGGTTCGACAAGGAACCGAGTGGGGCCACCGATTTGTAGCCAAGTGAAAGGAGCGAGGGATTGATTCTCGCGTACGACGGCTTGGTAGTCGCTAAAAGGATTCGCCATGGAAGAAAGAATTCGTGGTGTTGAAAGTCCTAAAACCATTCGAGGCACCCACCGATGCGAGTGCCTCGAACGATTGTTTTACCACGACGGGATAGGCTGACTAACGCCTCTTTGGAAGAATCTCGATCGCTTTTCCGATGAGTTCCTTCACTCGCCGCTCGGTCTGCATGCCGGTCAACGAAAATCGCTTCCAGCCTTTTTCGTCTTCGCAAAAGACGACGATCTGGGGAAGAGTGTTACCCTGCATTACTTGCGATGCTAACTCGGGTTGAGCATCCTTGTCGACCTGCGTGAATACCACTTCTTTGAGTTGCCCCGACTTGGTCATCGGTGCAATCGTATCGTTCTTCATGGTTTTGCAAGCCACGCACCAATCGGCACCGACCAAAACCACGAGCGGTTTCTTTTCCTCCTGAGCTTTCTTGTAGGCCACTTCATAGGGAAGCGGTTTTTCTTTCGAGCCCTGGACTGCGAGCGTTGGGGACGAAGAGCCGTCCAAAAAAGCAAAAATCATCAATGCTGCAAGACGCAACATCGCGGACCCCTTTCCTTGGTAAGGACAAGTAACAATCTACGCTTGAGCCGCGAAATCCATTCCGCCGTTCGCCTCATCCTCGGGCGAACGCGCTACAAGGTTTCCATGCCGGCACTACCCAAACCGCGAGGTCAAGGGAGTAGGATCAAAGGAATGACTTTCGTCAAACTTTGCGGGTTAGGCAATTTGCGCCGGCTCCGATAAGGGGAGCCAGTATAGGGCTCCACCTTCCTCGTGCAACTACTTGGAGCGGTCCCACGAATGCTAGCATCGACATCGGGTTGATATCAGGTCGCGTCATTTGGTCGCATTGCGCGGTTTCAAGCGTCCCAGGGGCCTAGAAGTCGTAAAAACCGCTAACGTTTGACCAAATGGTAACTTGCGCGTCATTCTGACACCCCTCTTTTGGTTTTAGTCTTGTATCTGAAAGGGTGTCGTCGGATGGATGACGAGCGGGGGAAACTTTTTTTGGGAGCGGTGGAAAATGGAGGATATAACGGCAAACTGACGCCATGCGAGAAAGGGAGCTGGGGGCCGGAAACGGGGGACCCTAGGGCTCGCGCCCGTGCCGCTCAAGACACCGGAGGGCTCGCGCCCGTGCCGCTCAAGACACCGGAGGGCTCGCGCCCGTGCCGCTCAAGACACCGGAGG
>JALOQZ010000228.1 GCA_025459245.1 Pirellula sp. | reverse complement strand
ATGTTCTCAACCCAAGATGGCCGAACATCGGAGAAGTCATGGTTGTCATCGTTGGATGTCTTGTCGTTTGCGGATGTGTGCTCGGCGGCTTTATGTGGGCCGGCGGACATATAGAAGCTTTGATTCACCCGTCGGAAGTTCTGACGATCGGTGGGGCATCGATGGGTGCGTTGATCGTGATGTCGTCTCCGGCTGTTCTCAAGGGACTTGTCAAAGGGATTATCCAGGCCTTAAAAGGCTCACCCTACAGTAAGAAATCGTATGAGGAGACTTTTTCAGCGCTCTATGAGTTATTTCGAATAGCCCGACGTGACGGCTTGCTCGCACTGGAAGGGCACATTGCTGATCCCCACAAGAGCGCTGTGTTCGCCAAGTATCCGAAGCTTGCCGCGGATCACCATGCGACCGATTTCATTAAAGGGGCATTTGGTCCAGTGATCGACGGCTCGGTTCGGCCCGAGGATGTCGGCAATTTGATGGACATCGAGCTCAAAGCGATGGAAGAAGAGCATCACCTACCGATCGGGGTGCTTTCCAAAACCGCAGATGGTCTTCCTGGGTTCGGGATTGTGGCGGCGGTTCTCGGGATTGTGATCACGATGGGTCACATCGATGGCCCGCCTGCCGAAATCGGTCACAAAGTGGGTGCGGCACTTGTCGGTACGTTCTTGGGTATTCTCGCGTCCTACGGGTTCTTTGCTCCGCTCGCTGGAAAGATGGAGTTGATCGGGCACGAAGAAGGGGCCTACTTCAAAACCATCGCTTGTATCCTTCAAGGCTTCTTCAATGGCATGCAGCCGAAGATGGCCATTGAAACTGGACGTCGTGGACTAAGTCATGATTTGCGACCTTCGCCTGAGGAAATGGAAGCTCTCTTTAAAGCTGTTGATTCGGGAGGTTCATAAGCATGGCAGGCAAAGGTGGTGGTGCATGGAAAGTTGCCTACGCGGACTTCGTGACCGCGATGATGGCCTTCTTTATGGTGATGTGGCTTACGTCCCAAAGTTCGGATGTGAAAGAAGCGGTCGCAGAGCATTTCCGAAACCCGAGCGGTAAACGGATGACAGGTAGCGAAGCAAGGTCGCTTGTGAACTCATCCAATGTCGGCAATGGAAGCCGCAGAACCGTGAAGTCGAGAGGCTCCAAAAAGTCGGAGGAAGAAGCGAAGCATCGCGAAATGAGCGATGAGGGAGAGCGATCGAACGTTGGAAAGATTATTCGCTTTGAACTCAACTCCTTCGAACTTACAGAGGAAGGGAAGCAGGAACTCCTGCAACTCATGCCTGAGTTGGAAGGCAAACAGCATCGTATCGACGTGCGAGGCCATGCTGCTAACAACGGTGGAAACCCAGAGCAATCCGCTTTAGATGCTTGGACGATCTCCTTTCGCCGAGCGATTGTCGTTTCGCAATTCTTGACCGCCGAGGGAATCGATCCTCGCCGCATTCGCGTGAGCGCCGCTGGTCACTCGGAACCGCGATTCAAAGGAGATGAGGTCGATCCCGAGCTTGACTCTCGGGTGGAAGTTTTCGTCCTTTCCGAGATTTTCGAAGACCCGTCATCGCAATCCGAAAGACTGATCTCCAATCGTGGCTTGGACGCAGAAGCGATTCGATTGGATCTAGAAGAGAAAGCTCGCGCTGCGGCCGAAGAAAAGCCGTCCGGCGGGCACTGAGACTCTTGTAGGAAGTCTGCACCGATAGAGAAAGCCCCCCTTCGTTACCGGCGTTGCCCGATGTGATTTCGTGCAACGAATTGGTAGTTTGGGCGGTGATCGAGTAGGATGATGGGACGCTCGTATTCCCTCCGACCCCACCACATCCATGCGAAATTCCCGCCGACTCAACCTGCAGCTCTTGCTGGTTATTCTTTGCTTTAGCGTTTGCAGCACCGCATCCGACTTCGCGATCGGCCAAGTTCGATTTAACGATGACATTCGTCCAATTCTGTCGGACAAGTGTTTCTTCTGCCATGGGCCGGATTCTGCGAAGCGCGAAGCGGATTTGCGACTCGATGTTCGCGACGAAGCCATCGCCTCGGGTGCCGTTGTCCCGAACCGGGTAGATCAAAGCGAGATACTGAAAAGAATTCTGTCCGAGGATCCAGATTTGCAAATGCCTCCCCCAAGCTCGAAGCTGGGGCGATTATCGGATTCGGAAATTTCCAAATTAAAAGATTGGATTCAGGAAGGAGCTGAGTACGAAAAGCACTGGTCATTTCTACCTCTTCCTTACGATGCTTTAGCCGATGCGGCCAAAAGTGATCCGATCGATTCCTTTGTCGAAGCTAAATTGCGTGACCGAGGCTGGAGCATGCAGCCCCGCGCCGATGTACGGACCTTGGCTCGCCGCATTTCATTCGACCTTACAGGATTGCCTCCCACCGAGCAGCAGCTTGTAGAATTAGAACAAAACGATGCGCCCGACCAATGGAGCCGCTATGTCGACTCGCTCCTCGCGACTCCGCAATACGCTGAAAGGATGGCTGTCGATTGGCTCGATATCTCACGTTATGCGGATAGCTATGGCTTTCAAGTGGATCGCGAACGGACAGTGTGGCAATGGAGAGATTGGGTCATTCGTTCTTTTGCCGAGAACAAACCCTTTGATCAGTTTATTGTCGAACAGCTTGCAGGTGACCTATTACCCAACCCGACCCCCGATCAAATTCTTGCGACCGCTTTCAATCGCCTTCATCAGCAAGAAAGCGAAGGGGGAAGCGTGGAGGAAGAGTATCGCGTTGAGTACGTATGCGATCGTGTGCAGACATACGCGACCGCATTCCTTGGACTTACTTTCGAGTGCGCTCGGTGCCACGATCACAAGTTCGATCCGATCTCGCAGAAAGAGTACTACCAACTCTTCTCGATGTTTCAAAACATTGATGAAGCCGGCCTTTACTCCTACTTCACCGATTCCCCTCCTACGCCTACGTTAGGCCTGTTGAGTACAGACCAGCGTGGAGGTTTGGTGGATGCCGCTGACAAGGTTCGAAACCTAGAGAAGGAATTGAGCGAGGCATTCGCAAAAGAGATCGAGGGCGCACCACAACTCGATACGTTCCGTCTCTGGGTATCTGAACGCCAAAAAGCACTGAGCGAATTGCCAAAGCCGGGGAGCGATCGTGACGCGATTGGCGTGGGCGATCTCCAATCCCTGCGTCAGGCGGCAGGAGTTCGTCCACCCATCTTGTCATTGACAATGGATGAAGTGAAGGACCAAAAATTGGCGAGTTCCATACCGGATAGTCCAGAGGCTATTGTCGAAGGTGAGAATCGATCTGTACCGGGACGATTTGGGAATGCGATCGAGTTTACCGGGGATGATCCAGTAAAAACCAAAGTCGGAAATTTTCAACGCCATGATCCGTTCAGCGTTTCCCTTTGGATATCGGTTCCTGATCACCGAGATCGCAACGTGGTATTTCATCGTTCCAGGGCTTGGACGGACGCAGCTAGCCGCGGTTATGAGTTGTTGATCGAGGAAGGAAAGCTGAAGTGGAGTCTCATCCACTTTTGGCCAGGGAATGCAATCTCGATCCGGACCAAAGAGCAATTGAAAACGTCTGTTTGGTCCCATGTTGTGGTCACATACGATGGAAGCAGCGATGCATCGGGGCTTGCCATTTATATCGATGGTTCTTTGTGTGAAGTCGAAGTATTGAAGAACGCCTTAACCAAAAACATCACCGGGGGTGGTTACGATTCCATCGATTTGGGAGAGCGATTTCGAGATCGGGGGCTTCGAGGAGGAAAGATAGATCACTTTGAGGTCTTCTCGCACGCATTGACACCCTATGAAGTTGGTCATCTTTTCCCGAGCGGTGTTGGTGGCACGTCATTAGCAAGCCATGTCGGTGTCGACGAATCGTCTTTGGCATACCATTTTGTCGCAGCGAACTCTTCGACGATAAAGGGATCGCGAGAGAGATTGAGCGAGGCTCGAAAGTCTCTCTTTTCGAAACAAGATAGCGTAGGCGAAATCATGGTGATGCAAGAATTGCCCCACCCGAAGCCCGCATTCGTTTTGATACGAGGTGAGTACAATCGACTGGGGGACGCGGTTGGTGCGGGGACTCCCGAGGCGCTACATCCATTTCCAACCGGTGCACCCGAAAATCGATTGGGCTTAGCACGTTGGACGGTGGCTCGAGACAATCCCCTGACAGCCAGGGTTCTGGTCAACCGTCTTTGGCAGAGTCTGTTTGGCGCGGGATTGGTGAAGACATCCGAAGATTTCGGAAGCCAAGGTGCACGCCCGATTCACGCTTCGGTTCTCGACGCGCTCGCCATCCGTTTCGTGGAATCCGGTTGGGACATGAAGGGGCTTATCAAGACGATTGTGCTTAGCAAAACATATCAGCAGCAGAGTGTTTCCTCGCTCGAGCAGATGGCGGAGGATCCTGAAAATGAATGGCTCGCTCGCGGACCTCGGTTTCGGTTGCCTGCCGAGATGATTCGCGACAACGCTTTGGCGGCGGCAGGTCTTCTCGATTTGAGCGTAGGGGGACCACCCGTCGTTCCTTATGAGATGAGCGAATCGTTTAAACCGGCGAAAGCGAGTGAGGGGAGCGGAGTGTATCGACGCAGTCTTTACACTCAGTGGCGACGAACGGGTCCGCCACCTGCGATGATTGCGTTCGACGCCCCGCGTAGGGCTGTTTGCGTCGCGAAAAGGGAGCGGACCGATTCCCCGCTGCAAGCTCTTGTTCTTTTGAACGGGGTGCAATACGTGGAGGCCTCCCGAGCCATGGCAACAGAGCTCATGAGCGAGTTTCCGGAACAACCAAGCCGCTGGGCTGAGGGTGCGTTTTTGAGAGCCCTATCTCGGCAGCCAACACCGAAAGAATTACAGATCTCAATCCAAATGATGGACGAGCAACTCCAATACTTTCGATCGAACCCAGGCAAGTCCAACGAGTTCCTAAAAATTGGGAGAGCTCCTTTGCCGGACGGATTCGACGCAGATCGGCTAGCTTCCGTGACAATCCTTTGCCAAGCTCTATTAAATCATGACGCTTGTGTGGTGAAACGGTAAGATGGATTTAGGGCCCGTCCGAGAACCATCGGAAACCGCGGCTAGCGATAGAGCGGCGAATGGTTTTCAGGCAGGGACATGGCGTATGTTCCGAATGGTTTATCTACTCCTTTGCTTTTGATTCAGTCGTCCTTTGAGAGGCTAGCATGTTGAAGTCCATTTCCCGATCTCTTGTTTTCACTACCGCCCTTTTTCTGGCACCTTTCTGCAGCGGGCGAGAATGGAAGGATGCGTCTGGATTGGTCAAAATCCAGGGAACATTGTTGGCGGCAGACGATCACGAGGTGGTGATCAAATTGGATCAGAAGCGAAAGGAGCATGAGTTGCTCGCAGTACCTTTGGAGAACCTATCCAAAGAGGACCTTGAGTACCTCAAATCGAAGGAGGTGGCTGACCAGCTTGCTGCCGATGGGCAAAAGCAAGTGTGGGAGCTGGCCAACGGCATGAAGGTGTACGGTCGGCTCGTGCGCTTTGTTGAGAAAGACGTATCCCTGCAACGTCGGCGAGGGCGGTTGTATGTAAATGATCGGCCGATCGAAAACTTGCCCGAGGTCTATCAAAAGATGATCCCCAACATCGTCGGGCACTTTGAGAAGAAAACATTCGCGGATCATCAAGCTTTCGATCGTTGGGTTGCAGCACAAAAGTCCAATGTCAGGACCTTTCATTGTGAAGGTGTAATGGTTGAATTCCCAAATGGCGATGAGTATGCACTACCGTTGTTCTTCCTTTCGCCAAGTGCCGCAAAGGTCTTGCAGCCATCCTACGAACAATGGAAATCGGAGAGACAGCAGCAGCGAGCGGAAGAGCAGGAGGTAGAGTCTCAGCGCCAAAACGACCTCTATCTCCAATCGCAGGCGATGGCGATGCAGCAGCAACAGCAAGAGATGATGAAGATTGCGAAACTGCAGCTGTTGATGACTTCGGTAGCGGCAGGTGTCACAGACATGTGGGAAGTCTATCTATATCCGCCCAATGGAATGTTTGGTTATCCGATTTCGGTGGTGGTTCCAGCACGCAATAGCGCCGACGCCTCCGCAATCGCCCTTCAACGTAACCCGGGATTTGTGCTTGGACCGGTGCGAAGAATTTCAGGTTTCTAGGAGTCAGGAAACTCCAAACCGGCTTGAGTCCGCTTTGCGAGCTGGCTGCTGATTTGTTTGCAGCCTACTGCGAGCTTATTCGAAAACCATTGGAAGCCGACTAGCACAAGGGTGGCTAATGGTTTTTGGCTAGGCTCTAGGTGTTTGGTGTTCGCATCGTCCGTGCAATCGATATAGCCGGCACCTTTGCTTGACTCAAAAAGCAATGGATTATCTTTCTCGCAGCTGTTTTTGACCTACGTTTTGGCAATATCTCCAGGCCGAGATTGCTAAGAGCCTATCCGAAAACCATCGGAAACCGCGGCTAGCGCCAGAGCAGCTAATGGTTTTCGGATAGGCTCCAATTGTCCCCAGCTCCGCGAAAAGGTTTGCATTCGATGACGTTAACAGGTCCCGCTAGCTACTCCGTAGCTGAGTCCCAAAAGTTCGCGTTGCCTCTCCCCGCACATTCCCCCTCCGATTCGAAAGAATCGATTGTCTCCAAAGCCC
>JALOQZ010000227.1 GCA_025459245.1 Pirellula sp. | reverse complement strand
TGGACACGTTCCTTCACAAAAGTTTCGGTCACGGCTGATAGATCGCTGATCGATCCGTTCAACCAAATCGCCGTATCGATGCAGTGCGCGAGCAAGTCACCGGTTACACCGCTACCTGCAGCCTCGACGTCGAGTCTCCAAGTCGCTGCGCCACCTTGTGGAACGTCGGCGTTGATGGTCCAGTCTTGAAGGAAATTCGCGCGGTAGTGGAAGATACGACCGAGCTTGCCCGAGTCGATGATTTGCTTCGCCAGCGTCACGGCAGGGATTCGTCGGTAGTTGTACCAGACCATGTTGGCAACGCCCGCCTTCTCAACCGCTTCGCACATTTCCAAGCCTTCTTCGGCGTTCATGGCGAGTGGCTTTTCGCAAAGAATCATCTTGCCCGCTTTTGCAGCGGCGATTGCGATTTCTTTGTGAATATTGTTAGGTGTGCAAATATCAACAACTTTCGCCAATCGGTCTCGATCGACTCATAGCCCCAATTCTTGGCGAATGAAGAGGCTTTATCCGCGTTCCGAGCGCACAACGCTTTAAGTACAGGCTTGTACTCGCAAGGAAAAAAGTGGTTGGCTTGTGCGTAGGCGTTCGAGTGGGCTTTACCCATGAAGCCGTACCCGATCATTCCGATGCGCAATTCTTTCATCGATGGTGTTCCGATATGGTTGGAGGGGAGATGGATTGGATTGTTATTGGGAGTCGCGAACGCGGATCATTACGTCCAGGATGGAGTTCCAGGTTTCTGGTTTTTCCAGTGTCGCATTGGGGAACATGCAACCGTCCCAGCAAATGTGTTGAATACCGCGCGAAGCAGCATCCTTGAGCCAATAGCTTGAGCATCGAACGATATCGAGCTTGCCATTGGGATCGTCTGCAGGGCAATGCTTTCCAGTTTTGTCGTGCGAACCAGCTCCGTGGACTTGGCCGTCGTTTTGGGCCACATGGAAGTCGATTGTCCAAGGTCTCAGCTTGTCGGTCATCGCTTCGTAGGCAGCATAGAATTCCTCTTGGCTGTAGCCTTCTTTGAGAAGCGCGTATTCCGGAGCGTTGTAGCCGAGCAAGTAGAGGTAGGTATGCGCCAAGTCCGCTTGGAAGCCGAGCGCATCTGGCATTCCTACGCCTTCGAGCACGTCGAGCATATCTCTCCACGAATGCATTCCGGCCCAGCAGATTTCGCCTTCCGCAGCCAGACGTTGCCCTGCGTCCTTCGCAATCTTCGCTGCTTCCTTGAAGGTCTCGACAATCCTCTTTGTGTTGTTCACTTTGTCCGCTCGCCACTTTTCGATGCCGAACTCGGCGCTGTCGATGCGAATCACGCCGTATTTGCGAACTCCATGCTTTTCAAAGACATTGGCAATGCGACAAGCCATCTTGACGGCCGAAAGGAACTTTTCGCGCGATGCTTCGTCACCCATCGCCGAGTCGCCCACTGTGCCGCCCCACACGGGGGCGACCAGCGATCCAACGGAAAAACCGTGGCTCGCGATTTTGTCTGCGATCTTCAGCAAATCCGCTTCGCTTGCGTTCGGATCGGTATGAGGGAAGAACAGAAAATAATCGATGCCGTCGAACTTTTGGCCATTCACGTTGGCTGCAGCCGTCAGTTCCAGCATGCGGTCCAAGCTGATTGGCGGCTCTTGATCGGGCCCATCTCCCTTACCAACCAAACCAGGCCACATCGCATTATGAAGCTTTAACTTTGTCATGAAGATACTCGAAAGAGTGAGGTGAGAATGGGGGAAGGGAGAATGAGAGCGGAGCAAGGGTTGTTCCTTGCTCCGTTCCTTGGAATCGCGCCTGCGATCGTCGGTGTTGATAAACAGTCCTTAGCTGTTCTGTTTCCAAGCACCGTTCTTAGGCATGTTGGCGTGGGCGTCTGGTCCGAAGTAACGCAAACCAACTAGCGGTTCAGAGCCGGTGTTTTCGATTTCGACGCCGCGCGAGGAAGCCTCATGGCTAATGAAGACTTCATCCTCGGTGTTTTCCCCGAAGCGGATCATCGCGGGGGTTTGCAAAGCGAGTTTGCCAATGCGTCCCTTGCCCTGCACCGTGATCCAACCGCTAGCGGCGTTGTCTTTCAGTATGCACTTTGCGCCAGGCTCGATGGTTAGTTCTTTGGCGCTAAAAAGCTGCTTGCCGTCGATGGAGCCGTAGACAATCCATTTGTCCGTGTATCCGTTGCCCGACCGATCTTTGTCGACGACAGGTTCGATGTAGTTGCTGTCTTTGAAGTGGGTGTCGACGTTCTTTTCCCAATCGAGCTGACCGATGATGAAATCGAGGTCTTGGTGCTTTTCTTTTGGCATGTCTTTAACCAGAAGCGACCAAGGTACATAACGCCCTTCGACGATCGACTGGAACATTCCGAACACATCGCTGCCCCATTGGGGTTCGTAGGTGCACAGCGATCCCGGGGCATGTAACACGCCCGGCGGAATCAACCAGCCAGTGCCTCGTTTGAGTCGGTAAGCACGCGACAGATCCAGGATACCATTATCACCCTTGTTCCAATTCTCCAAGCATCGACGAAGATCATCCTTGGTGGTCCCTGGTTCGAGGCCCATGAAGGTGTAGGAGAAATTGTTGTCGACGTTGTTGTACTGAGGTGGGAAGTAGTAGCTCTCTGGCTTTCCTTCTTGCCCGACCAATGCGGCGTCTTCTGCGGACTGGTGCATGTGGTGGGGGATAGGCCCCATGTTGTCAAAAAACTTGGAGTAGACCGGCCAACGATTGTATTTGCTGAAGATCGGAGCTCCGACCAATCGGTTTCCTTGCTCGGAAACGGCGTCCTTGAGCAAAAACTTTTTGCCTTCAAAGAGACAGAAGCTCAGCCCCTCGTGCCAAACTCGTCCTTCGTTGGCAGCTTCGGTCGTAGAAGAAAACCATCGCTCGTCGATGCCCCCGCGGTCCGCTCCAAAAGCGTAGAGATCGCCAGGGTAAAGCTTGATTCGGCGTCCGGGGTGAAGGAAGCTGCGCGGGACCCAAGTAGGAGTCAGCCGGAGCAATCCCTCGCCGGCATCGAGCGCTTGGTCCAGAATCTTTGCGACATTGTCTTTGCTCACGAGCCCACTATCTAATCCGGTACCGGCCATGGACGATCTCAAACTCTCTAGTTCGGTGAATTGTAAAGTTCTTAAACACTAACGACGGGGGAGGGAAAGTCTCCTGCCCTTGGTGAAGAACGGATTGTTGTAAGCCGTTCTGCCAGCTGTTTCAAGCTCTCCGCGAGGGCTGGAGCCAGAATCCGGAAACCTTTATCCCTCGGAATAGATTCGAGGTTATCATTCCGAGGTCAACGTTTGGGGTAACTTTGCGGCGTTCAGCACTTTCGGGGCAGCATGTTTTCTTCAGGGCAAATCCCTCTACTTCTTTTGGGTGTCGACGGCGGGGGGACCAAAACATCAGCTTGGATCCTTCCCGCAGAGAACCCGTTTCGATCGCTACACGCCGTTTCATCCCATCGAATGAAATCCGATCTCTCCGCCGATAGTCTCGTAGGAATTGGAACGGCAGGTCCTGGCAACCCCCGCTCCGTTGGCTTTGACGCGGCTTGTTCGAATATCGAAGCTGCTATCGAGGGTGCCCTGTCGGATCTCCGAGGGCGACTGGGACAAGACGTTTCCAATAGCCAGATCGCAGCCGCTTGCGTTGGTTTGGCAGGTGCGGGCCGTGTTGAAGAGCAAGAAATGATCGCATCGTATCTTCGAAGTCGCGGATTGCTCTGTCGCTTGAAAGTGACCGACGACATCGAGCCGATCCGCTGGGCAGCTGGAACGGAAATGCGAACGACTCCGCCTGGAGTAAACGCTTGGATAACTCTCATAGCCGGCACGGGATCGATCGCCCGGTGGGAGAAGGATGACGAAAACGGAAAGCAACCGGTCCTTCGCGCTGGGGGCTGGGGATACCTTCTCGGCGACGAAGGTAGCGGCTACGCGATCGGATTAGACGCTCTGAAGCAAGCATGCAAAGAATTTGATTTGGGGCATCTCACCAGCCCTCTCACCGATGCGATGCTGACTCGGCTTGGACTGGACTCGCCACAAAACTTGATTGGATGGATTTACCAGACGCCGATACCTCGAAAACAGATCGCGGACCTTGCCCCTTTGGTCATCGAGGCGCGGCGCACTGATACTGTGGCCGATTCCATTGTTCGATCCGCCGTCCGGAGTTGGTGCGATCTCGTGAGCACCTTAGTCGCTCGAGCGGGAGGGGGGCACGCGTACTCCCTAGCGATCGCCGGTGGGATTCCCCGGTATTCTCCCGATCTCGTCGATGAATTGGCTGATCAGCTGCGTATGGGGGCGATGGCTCCAGCGTCGATCCACGTTGTGCAGAATCCGGTCGTTGGTTGCGTGGCGCTCGCCCATCAGCTTCTCAAATGAAGGTTGGGCATTGTTCACGCTTTTTTTCCCAACACCGCTTAAGTGTGTTACTCTACTCTCTCCCATCCCCTCCATCGTTTTCCTTCCAAAATGAACTCTATCATGTTGAAACAAACCAGAGCTTTATTCAAATCATGGTTCCGCACCGTCGCTGCAACAGTCCTAGTTGGGGCATCGACATGTTCTTCGCAAGAGGCAAGCACAACGTCGCCGATCCCGATTGATGGTGCCAAGTTTGCGATCATCGACGGTCAAGGTCCGGAATGGGTCACTCTCGGCAAAGACGATTTTGTCCGCGCGAACTGCGATGAAGAGACTTGGGTGTGGAACGGGACAACCGTCCACAGCACGGGCAAGCCAATCGGAGTGCTACGCTCCAAAGTGCAGTACAAGAATTTAGAGTGGGTCGCTTACTGGAGACATTTAAGCAAAGGTGGTAACTCAGGTTTCTTTCTTTGGACCCCCGAAGAGGCGTTAAAGGATTTGCCGCCGAATAAGCTGCCTGGAGCTGGGATCGAGGTGCAAGTTCTCGATACCGGATACACTGAAAACTATGAAAAGTCGTCCGGGAAAAAGGCGACTTGGTTCACCACACACGGCGATATCTTTCCGGTTGGCAAGTCGAAGCTGCAGCCCTTCCCGCCGCTCTCTCCAGACGGCTCCCGCAGCTTTCCGAAGTCGAATAGAAGCCAACCCAGCCCAGCTTGGAACCACTACTACGTGCGCGCTATCAACGGCGAAGTCCGACTGTGGGTCAACGGCGTGGAGGTCTCCGGTGGCAAGAACGCTGTACCGGCGGAGGGCTACCTTTGCCTAGAAGCAGAAGGTGCTCCCGTCGAATTCAAAGACATCCGAATCCGTATTCTTCCGTGAGAGTACTTTAACAACATAGAGCCTATCCAAAAATCATAAGCCGCTCTGGCGACAGACGCGGTTTCCAATGGTTTTCGGATAGGCACTTACTACCAATATCCACTTTCAAGGTTTCAAGATATGAATGGACGATCGCCAGCCGGTATGAAGCACCGATCTCGAGGAGCTTGTCGCTCGGTGAAGCTAAGCGTTGTCGGCGCCCTTTTGTCGGCATGTCTTTCGAACTCGATCGCATGGTCTCAAGACGCAAAGCCGAGTTACTCCATCTCGGAGAAAGCGAAGGCGATCCACGAAAAAGCGTACGTCTTTGACGGCCATAACGATCTCCCTTGGGAGATCCGTAAATTTGCCAAGAGGTTTGACGATTGCGACATTAGCAAACCGCAGCCCAATCTTCACACAGATATCGATCGACTCCGCTTGGGAAACGTCGGGGCGCAGTATTGGTCTGTTTACGTTCCGGCCGATACGATGCGTGCGGGGGTGGCTTATCGTACGACTGTCGAACAAATCGATTTGGTCCATGCGATGGTGAAGCGATACCCGGATGTGTTTCAACTTTGCTTGACGGCCAACGATATCGAGTCGGCTCGGAAGGCAGGAAAGATCGCGTCCCTGATCGGTATGGAGGGTGGGCATTCGATCGAGGATTCCATTCAAAACTTGCGGCGACTCTACGATATGGGAGCTCGCTATATGACATTGACCCACTCAGATACCTTGAGCTGGGCTGACGCGGCAACAGACCAATCGAAACACGACGGATTGAGCCCTTTCGGTGAAGAAATTGTTCGGGAGATGAACCGTTTGGGGATGCTCGTCGATATTTCGCACGTATCCCCGGCGACCATGCACGACGCATTGGATATCTCAGCCGCTCCGGTCATCTTTTCCCATTCTTCCGCACGCACGATCGCTGATCATCCTCGCAACGTTCCCGACGAGATCCTTAAGCGTCTTCCTGAAAACGGTGGCGTTGTGATGATCAATTTTTACTCTGGGTTTGTCGTTCCCAAGAGCGCGGAAATCATGAAGGAAATGTTTCAAGTGCGACGCGAGTTGCAGGCGAAATATCCCGATGACAAAGAGAAGATGGAGCGAGAGTACAAACAGTGGCAAGTGAAGAACCCTTACCCGGCCGGCGAAGCGAGCATCATCGCGGATCATATTGAGCATGTGATTAAAGTCGCTGGAATCGACCATGTCGGATTAGGCTCGGATTACGATGGTATTTCAACTGCCCCAAAGGGTATGGAAGACGTTTCCACTTATCCGCTCATTACCGAAATGCTGGTTCAAAGGGGCTACAGCGAAGAGGATATTCATAAGGTGTTGTATAAGAACGCACTGCGAGTTCTGCGAGATGCGGAAATCGCCGCGGAAAAGCTGAGAGCGGCGAAATAGATTCGAGTCTGGGAATCAAGGAGTTTGGGGTTTGGCGAAGCTGTTCTTTTACTACTCGACGATGAACGCGGGCAAGTCAACGATCCTGCTTCAATCCAGTTACAACTATCGCGAGCGAGGAATGAGGACATTGGTCTTCGCGCCTGAAATCGACGATCGATATGGCGTGGGGGTGGTTGCCTCTAGGATAGGATTGCAATCCGACGCCATTCCGTTCTCGGCTGGCGAGAATCTTTACATGCGCGTCGAGCGAGAGCATGTGAAGCAAAAAGTAGATTGCGTTTTAGTGGATGAAGCCCAGTTTTTGACAAAACCACAAGTTCGCCAACTCTCGGACGTTTGCGATGAGTTGGATATTCCAGTCCTTGCGTATGGATTGAGAACGGACTTCCAAGGGAACTTGTTCGAGGGAAGCCAGCACTTGATGGCATGGGCTGACAATCTCAACGAGATCAAGACGATCTGTCATTGCGG
>JALOQZ010000226.1 GCA_025459245.1 Pirellula sp. | reverse complement strand
ATCGGGATCCCAAGGCTTAAGCCTCTTGTCGGAGGGTAGCATTTCGACTGGTTCCATTGATTTGAATACGGGGAGTTTGAGTATTCAGCTGGATACCGACAACGATTCAGTATCCGTCCTAACGACGACCGGGGCGCTGGATGGGTCGACGGTGACGATAAGTGGTTCCGCGTTGGATGACGATATTGTCGACTTAGGCGGGGACGTTACGACAACGGCGGGGGCTTTGTCATTTTCAAATGTACTGCGATTACAGCTTCAGTCGAATGTGGATCTTCGTTCAGCGACGAACATAGTATTTGCAACGGAGGTAGGTGAGATCGAGCTCACAGGCACCACAGGTGCGAATGTGATCCAGGTCAAGGGTACTGCGAACATCATGCAACTGGTGGGCGTCAGTGGAACGGGGAATGTGACGTTGCAGTTGTTGAGCGATCATTCGATCGAGTTGTTGGGAGATGTCGTACTCAGCGCTGGGTTATTGGATGCGACCATTGGATCGAATACGCCTCGGACAGATACGTTGTTTCGCGCGCAGGGGGTTCAAGCTCGTGGCATGAGTGTACGCGGGAATGATTTTGCGAACGATGTCGCGGAGTTCACCGCATCGCTGGATCTCGGTAGTGCAGGGTTAGTCGTAGATACTTTTGGGAGAGTGCTGGTTCAATCCAACATCCAGTCTTCTGGATTGATCGACATCAAGAATGTCGATGTCGAGGTTTTACTCCAGAATGGGATCTCGATACTCGGAGCAGGAGTCCAGGTGCAATCCAACGTGGAGAGCATTCGTTTAGAGGGAAATAACCTGTCCTATGCGATTGAATCGACAGGTGATACCAATGCGATTGCGTTGGCGGACGTGAATACCACGGAAACATCCTCGTTGTATTTGACTTCACAGCAGGGAGTAGCGCTCCGAGATGTGCTGCTACAACCCAGTTCCACTTTGTCGATTCGTGTCGATAGCGACAGCGACAATGCGGGAGCTACGCTGACATCAGGTAATCTTCGAGCTGGGGAGATAACGCTCCAGGGAAGCGTTCAAGGGAATGACTTCGCGACGATTTCGGGCGAGGTTTTTGCCTCGACAGGACCGCTGACGATCGGGCAATGGCGTATCGTCGATATCAGTGAAAATGTACAAGGGGAAGCGAACGTTAGCATCTCCGATGTTACGGATCATGTTCGTTTCCGTTCCGCGACACTAGTCTCCGCACTGAATGGCGCCTTGGATATTCGCACGAATGTTGGACAAGTGATCCTCGACGACTTGAACTTAATCACACAGCTGGAGAGCCGAAATGGCTCTGTCAGGCTTGGGCAGATACGAAGCGATGGGCTATTAAGAGACGTGATCATTCGTGCCGACCAAGATGTTTTGTTGGCTGGATCCGATATGGGTGGAAGTATCGCGATTCATGCAGCCGACGATGGCCTCGGGAATGGATCGATAACGTCGACCGGCGTCATCGAGGCGAGCGAGATTGATCTCTTTGCGGCAACAGGAATTGGTGCGGTAACAGCGATTCCGTTGCAAACCAGCAGCATCGAGGCTTGGAATACGCTAAGTGGCGATCTTCAGTTGACCAACACCAATACAGGATCCACGGGTTGGGACATTCGTTCAGGAAATGGGACGAACATTTCATTGGCTCAGACCGGTGGGGTGATGGTTTTGAACCGTGTGCAATCGCAGGCCGATGGCTCCCCTGCGGTCGGGGAGGCTGACATTTTTGTCGGTTCGACCAATAGCGATATTGTGGTATCGGGAACTGGGATTCAGGCAGGAGGGTTCGGCAGAGTTTTCATCAATGCTACTGGCAACAGCGACATTGATCTGCAGAGTGGAATCGATGCTAGCGGCGGGTCGCTCGTAATTCAATCAGGTGCATCGATTGGTGGGGTTGGATCTCTCGTTTCACCATCTATCGATTTGATCGCGATGAGCGGTATTGGTTCGGGAGGGGCTATTAACACAACGGCCTTAGCGGTTGATGCCATCACGATGCAGAGCGATGTCCGGATTCGAAATCTGAATACAAATGCGGTCACGTTAGAACGTATTCAGTCGTTAGGTCTAGGAAGTGTCGAGTTTGAGCAGACGGGTGGTGGCGATCTAAATGTCATTCAAGCGATTACGGCTTCTGGAAGCGGCGATGTATTTTTAAACAACAGCAGTGGTTCCATATCGGTAGCAGGTATTGTTTCTGCTGGAGGTCAAGGGGATGTTTCGTTAATCGCTAGCGGCGACATCCGATTGCTATCGGGGGCCTTGGCCAGAACGACTAGCGAAGCGGGAGTATTCAATGCGGAAGCAGGCGATCTGTTTCAGTTACAGGACGGAGCTGTAATACAAGTTGGTGCGAGCAATTGACTGGGACCGTTGAATCCTACGACTATTGATAAGAACTTTGCGATTACGATCGACTGGGCGGATGGGCAGATTGATCAAGTCCCGTTGGGTTCAAGGTCTCCTTTGTCGACATTTCCTGACCTTACACGATTTGATGCGAACGGAGTACCTTTCCTTGTTCAGCATCAGTATTTAGGGAATCCTAATGCGTCGGATCCAGCAGCCCCAATCCCTGTACTTTTCACGGTCACAGTAGATCCATTCCAACGAATCCGAATCTCCGACCGATTCGGAACGGGTGACTTGTTGACAAGGGTGATTCAAGTCGAATTGGAGGTGCCAGCTGCTGGCTTGTTTGCATTGCGAATCGAGATTCCCCAGGTCCAATTGATCAGTCGCCAAGTGGTTTTGGCTGAGGAGATTTTGCTCCCCGTCACACAGGCTGTATCAGGAACAAATACCTCGGTAGATATTCCGTCTAGCGTTTCGGAGGTTGTGTCCAAGTCGGAGAGAAAATTTGTACTCCGTTTGGTGACACCTGTGAATGAGCAAGGAGATGTACGAGAGAGCGAGAATATCGAATTGAGTGAAGAGGAGTTATCGGACTTGCCATCCCTCTTCGGTCGGTTGAGTGACAATCGATACCGAATCTATGCCGTTCTCGATGGTGGCATCGAATTGCTGCTCCGCGATCTCTACTTGAAGAAGCACATACCCATCGAGATGGATGAAGGATTCTCAAACGAGCTGCCCGTGAAGAATTATCCGAGTGAAGCGGGCGAGCCCGTAGATTCCGCTGTCCCCCACGAGTTACTTCAACAAGATGTTGACACCTCAACTACTCCACCGACGGGGGCAAATGCTCCTTCTGGGGCCGATGTTACTTCTGGATTGATTTCCATCATGGCGTCGGAGAGATCGTTTCGCCGTGCTGCGAGAACGCTACGAAATGCGTCCAAACCGAAGTCGACACGCGAACTGAATTCTTAGGAGAGCACGCACGTGAGAGAGTGCCTGATTTGCAACGCGGTTTTGGAAGACGTTCCTCTGAACGAGGGAAGATGTCCGTTCTGCGGCGCCTTGGTCGAATGGAAAGAACCTAGTGAGGCAGAGTCCGCGATCGATTCGAAGGTACAAAAGAAAAAGGACGAGGTCAAAACCGATCACATTGCAACGTTGTGGAAGCAGTCGATCGTAACCAATTCCGATCTTCATCGCACGATCAAGTCCGATAGTGTCGAGCTCACAGTCTCTGACTCCGTTTATTCCATTCAACGGCGAGAGATTCTTGAGAGTAAGGACTTGCAGTTCGGATCGTCCCTCGACTATGAGCTGCTCGAAGTGATCGGCGAGGGCGGAGTAGGAGTGGTTTATGCGGCTCGCCAAGCGAGCATCGATCGCCGGGTCGCGATCAAGATGCTTCGAGAGGAATATCGAGTAAGGCCGGAGCATCGAGACAAGTTCTTAGCAGAAGCGGTTCTGACAGGCGAGTTAGATCACCCTAACATCGTGCCCATTTACGATCTTGGGAGGAACAAGGAGGGGGAGCTCTTTTATGCGATGAAAAATGTAGTCGGAACCCCATGGGACCGAGTCATTCAGAACCAGAGTTTGGAACAGAACCTTGAGATTCTCCATAAGGTTGCCGACGCCATTGCATTTGCGCATTCGCGAGGTGTTATTCACCGTGATTTGAAGCCAGAGAACGTGATGCTTGGTGGGTTTGGTGAGGTTCTGGTGATGGACTGGGGCATTGCCATGCCGACCGAGGGTTTCAACAAATCGTCCAGTATTCTTCGATCGCAAGCGATGGGTGGAACACCGGCATACATGGCGCCGGAACTGGCTGCTGGGCCGGTGGAGAAGATAGGAAGAGCGTCCGACATCTACTTGTTGGGAGCGATTCTTTTCGAGATTCTGACAGGAACACCGCCGCATCATGGGGACGATGTTTTGCAGTGTGTTCGCAATGCAGCAAAGAACATCATCGTTGAAACCGAAAAGTCTGGTGAGTTGATGGACATCGCGATGAAAGCGATGGAGACCATCCCGGGGCGTCGCTATCGAACGGTTCAGGACTTTCAAAAGGCAATTCGAAATTTCGAATACCACCGCGAAAGTCTGGTGTTGATGGAGAATGCGAAGATCGAATTGCAGGCGGCGCAAGCATCATCCAATTACTCTGCATTCAATCACGTCGTCTTCGCATTTGGCGAAGCGCTTAAGCTATGGCCAGAGAATGCTGAAGCGAGGGAGGGGCTCAGCAATGCGAAGATTGCTTATGCCGAGACGGCCCTTCAAAGGGAAGACTTCGATCTTGGATTGTCCATTCTGGAGGGAGAGGAACTGAATGCGCCGATTTTGATCAATCGATTAAAGCAGGGACAAAGGGATAGAGCTGCGAGGCAGTCACGGCTGAATGCAATTCGACGGATCGCGGTTGTGTTGGGTGCCTTTATCCTCGTAAGCGGTTCGTTGGGCTCGGCGGTTATCCTTTTCTTGTATAGCAGGTCAACGCAGCTCAACGATAGTCTGAGCAAGACACAGGGTGAGTTAAAGGAATCGGCAAGGCTAGCGCTCGAGCAAAAAGAAATCGCTGAACGTAACGAGGAAGATGCGACCAAAGCCAAGGATCGCGCAGAAGATCAAGCGTTGATCGCGAAGAAGGCACGAGAGGCTGCCGAGAGAGCTAGACTCGAAACGGTCAAAGAGAAAAGAAAGGCAGATGAGAATGCCTACTTTGCGGAAGTGGGGCTCATTGGAGCGAGTATCCAGCAGAACAGTTTTCAAATTGCATCCAACCTCTTAGACGGACTTAGCCAATCCAATGAAAAGAGTCGGCTGCGGCACTGGGAATGGGCGAGATACAAATTCCTTGCGCAAGGAGAGCGCACTAACCAGCTTCCGTTCGGTGTGCGGACTTACAGTCTTGCCGATGACATAAACGCGATGGATGTGTCACGCGATGGTAAGCGAATCCTCTATGGATTGGCTGATGGTGAAGTTGGGTGGATCGATCCTGTCAATGGTGACTCTATCGCGAAAGCTCGCGTTGGAGACAAGCTTTTTGCGTTGGCTGTATCTCCCGACGGTAGATTCCTAGCGACATCGGCTTGGAATGCAAAGGATGGGAATCAAGTCCGAGTTTGGGAGTTGGCCGATGGAAAGATCCAGTTGCGGTCGGCCTTGATCGCTGAGAGCAGTCGAATCGATACCTTGGCATTTCATTCAGACTCAGCAATCCCATATTTGAGTGGAGGGGGAGAGAAGAAGTGGATACGCGTTTGGGACTGGAATAGTGGTGCGAGTCAAAAGACGTTTGTGGGGCATCTGGAGCGGATTACTTGCGTCCGATATTCACCTAACGGTAAATGGATTGCTTCTTCAAGCACTGATGGGACGGTTCGAGTTTGGGAAGCATTCGATTTGCAGAAGACCGACGTCGCTGAAACACAACGATTTTCCGATCACCCAACCTCCGTTTTGTCCATTGACTTCTCGACCGATAGCAGGCGTATCGCGTCTGGAGATGGCGCTGGAAATGTATACGTGTGGAAAATCAATGAAAGTGGTGTCGTTCGCGATGAAGTAGAAGAAATAAGGCTTTCTATTCAAGGGGAGCCTCCGAGGCCTCTGTCCTATTTGACGCTGCGAGGTCACAAGGCAGCGGTGAACGGTCTTCGTTTCTCTCAAGATGGGGACAAGCTGGTCACGTGTGGAAGCGACAATCTGGTTTGTTCGTGGACTTTGCCCCAGTCGGAAGCTGGGGTCGTTTCTAGCGATCCCCTACCATCCAGCCAGAGCGACTTAGGGTCGGGAAATCAGATCGATCGTTTGGTCCTTCCCACGCAAATGTTCAGAGGGCATGGTGGTTGGGTGAGGAATTGCGCCTACGCCGGGGATTGGGTCGCGAGCTCTGGGGATGACCAGAACCTGAAGATATGGAATCCGGCGGGGTACCGAGAGAAGATGTTGATGTCGGGCGGTGAAGTTCCTGCAATCAAAGGACGGATTTCACCCGATGGAAAGTGGGTAGCTACAAGTTATCTGGATGGCTCAATCAAGCTTTGGTCCATGGAGGATGGCAAGCCATTGGGCGTACTGCGCGAGGGACATGATTACCTATCCAACTCTGCGAAGCTGATTCGTGGAGGGAGTACTTTGATTACAGCTGCTGGCGATAACACACTGAGAATGTGGAATACGGAATTGGGGACCCAGGTATTCGTGTTGGAAGGAAGTGGACGCAATATCCAGTTCGCGATCTCAAACGATGAGAAATGGCTTGTCAGTACCGGAGATCGAAGCGGGATTCCAATCGTATCGCTCGATACAAATTCAGTGACTGCGAGACTCCGTTCGGAAAAGAGCTTCAACGGAACGAGCCAAGAGCCCTTTGAAGAACCCTCCTCTGTGGCTATCTCGGAGGATGGTAGAACCGTGGCGGCAACAAGCGGTGACGGTTTGATTGCGCTCTGGGATGTTAGCTCAATGCAAGTCATCCGTTCCTGGAAGGCGCACAAGGACAATATTGTTCATGTTTTCTTTGTAGGTAAGTTGGGTGGCTTGGTTGGAGAGGAAATCTTAACGGTCAGCATCGACGGAAGCATTGCGAGATTTGATCCTCTCACAGGAATGGAGATTCCGCAGTCTCGTATTCAAACATACTCACCTATTCAAGCTGCTGCTATTTCAAAGGATAGGCAACTCCTGGCTTGCTCGGCTCCGATCAATCAGGAAAAGTCGAGACTCTGGGTGTTTGATATTCGAACCGGGCTGAAGGTTTATCAACGCGATTGGAGCGACATCGTCGTGCAGTCACTTGATCTAGAAGGTGATGCCAAACGCATCGTACGCATGACCTGCGCGTCTCCTGAAAAAGCGGCCAAATCCATTGTCGAGGTAGAATTGGCCACAGGAGAGTTTCAGGTTTTTCCCGTGGAAGGGGCTCAGAGCGCATCCCTGTGGGGAATCTTGAACGATGCTCAGCGCAATCGGCTTATAACTTTTGGTGGACGTGGAGCTCGTTTGTGGAGCACTCAGAGGGATCGTTTGATCGCCAGTTTTAGGCCCAACATCGCAGTCAGCGAGATCCAGGTTACTCCGGATAGTTCTCGCGTGATTAGCGGAAGCCGAGATGGAAAGTTACAGCTTTGGTTGGTCGCCGAACAACGGAGTATTCGACAGTACAATCGAATCCATACCTCCGAAATTGTATCTATCGAGGTCGACAGGGAAGATGGCCGATTCTTTGTAGCCGATCGCTCGGGTTTGGTGAGCGTTTGGGAGCAAGATCGTTCGGAACCCATCCAGCAAAGCCAGTTGCCGGATGAGCTTGCTGCGACAGCTATGACTCTCGATGTGGCAAGCGGATTGCTATGGATTTCCACCGAGCAGGGGAAAGTCGTTGTATTGAATTCCAGCGGACTGCAACTTGTCGATCGTATCGAAGCGCATCGAGAGCCTGTGACTTGTTTGTCGCTATCCCAGGATGGGCAGTTGCTTGCAACGGGCTCAAACGACAAATCGATCTGCGTTTGGAAAACTAATTCAAAAGAGAAGATTGCAACATTCGTAGGTCACTCCGCACCTATCAGCTCGCTTGAGTTTTCTCAGGACTCGCTTAGGCTCCTTTCTGCAAGCCAGGATACGACGGTGCGACTATGGGATAGCAGCGACCTTTCGGGCTCGAGTGAGTCGATTGGGAAGAAGGAGTTGCTTGGAGAGATCATGGCGTTGAACCATCATCGATCGGAGGTCAGCAACGCAGAGTTCTCAGACGACGGTCGATTTGTATTGACCGCAGGTTTAGATGGCGACTGCGTTGCATGGGAAGCGGAAAATCTGTCGCCCCAAATTCGAGTTGCACAAGACCAGGTGGAACTACCTCGCGATGGGGAGTGGTATGGGATTGGAGCCTGTATCGAGTTGAGCGTTCCTTCCCCTGGAAGCCTTTCTCGCTACGGCTTCGATATCAAGTGCAAAGAAGATTATCCTTCTACTATTGAATTCCGACTGGCCCGTCCCAACACTTCGATTGTCGTGGAGGAAAATTCGATTCATGCGATTGGTCGCAGTGGCAGCAAGGGGCCAAAGATCGCTGAGATCACCATAGAGAATACTGGAACGACAGCGCTTCAATTGAAGCCTTTGGAAGGATCGACACCCAGTCTGGTTAGGAAGATCTTAGAATCGATCGAGATAAGGAGCCTCGACGTAGGAAAATCGGTTCAGCTGCTTTCGCCTGTGTCCGTCCAAGTAAAGGACTTGCAGACTGGCGAAATTTGCTCGGATGCGAGTATTACACTGGAATTGCCCGGGGATGATCCGTTAAGCAGGAACGCGTCCGAGTCTCAAGGCTCATCAGCGAAGTAGTTATTCTGATCTGTCATGACTCCGACGTTCTCGACAGATGGAATAGAGGCGCTTAGATTGCGCTGAAAATGACTCGATCGTGATGGCCCATGCACCGACACTCTTCTTTACAGCGCGTCGCGAGTGTCGCCGCAAATTTACACACCGGCTACTTGTGTTTAGCAAAAGTTGGTTATATTGGGCGATGCGGTTAGCCGCAGTTCGCTCTCGACGCTGTCGAGACCCTTGGTGTCTTCGAGGCACCTGTTCCAGGATACCAGCGGCCCACTTACTCATTTGTTCCTTAGAAGGTCGTCGTGAAGACGATGACGACGCATTGCCCCCGATCGGGGAGGATACCACAAAGTTTCTCGAGGAAGCCAAAAAGGGAAAGCCGCGCAGCTTCTTAATGATTTGCAAAGGAGTCAATCTTCGGTATTTGCTGGTCAAGAAAAAGGCGATCAAAAAATCGGAAATTGCGGACGCCAAGAAGCTTGGGTACAAGGGAGAGGCCTACATCGGTGTCATTACCGGCAAGGGGATGGAGTTAGTCTTCAATCTTTCCACCGCCGATGGCTATGATTCGGAGCCTTGCAAAGAAAAGGTCTTAAAGGACTTTTTGGAGGAGCATGCGGAGATTAAAGCGAAGCCCAGCTTTGCGATCGTCTCGAGCTTGCCCGAGATCCCGTTTGATGACGAGGATCTCAATCATCCGCTGGTCCAACGGTTCTTGGGATTAGCGGAGCAGATCACCAAGGTTTTGGATGCGAAGCCAGAAATCGAATCCGAGATCAGCAATCGGACCCAAGCGATTCGAGGCTTGCTTCAAGACGGAAACTTCAATCAAGCCGAGCCTCTCGTTAATGAACTGGAGAATCAGCTTAAGACTTGGTTGTCCGGTCAAAGTGAGGCGGGACAGTCGGTTTCAGAAGCTGGAAATGAATCGACAACGACGGACCAGAGTCAGGATCCCCTCCGAACCAAGCTGCAGGAGGCATTGAACAAGCTGGTACCACAGCTAAAGCAAGCTGTTGCAACCTACCCAGACAAAAAGGTCGAGTTGCTGACACCGGTGGCAGAAGCCAAAAAGCAGATTGAAGTCGGTGATTATCAGAAAGCAAAAGAAACGATTCTTTCTGTAGGTGGGCTGTTGAAGTCACTTACAACCAGTACGCAGACAACGGCGAACAGCGTCAGTGACGAAGCCTCGTCACTGGCTGGCCAATATCAGGAAAAGCTGTCTGCGACCCAGCCGCTCTACGATAAAGCGCTTGCAGGAAATCTCGGAGATCCGAGCAAGTATCGGGCAGTGATGGCTTACGCGATCGAGCAAGCTGCAGCAGGCGGATACGGAAATGCAATTAAAGCCCTCGATAAATTATTTGCTGCACTACAAGGTGTTGTAACGACATCGGGTGCTTCAAGCGAAGAATCAGAGGCTGAGACGGAAGAGGAAGAAGTCTACATTGAACCGGATGAGCCGCTCTCCCCAGTGTCTTGGATGAAGCTGGGTAAAGCACGGCTTGAGCTAGCGAATATCCAATCGACTTCCATTGAGCAAATCCAAGCCGTTCGAGAAGCGGTACGCGAGGAATTTGCAGATGATGAGGAACAAGCGATGGCGCTTGCGGAAGCAATCCAACGATTGGACGACATGATCCAAGACTTCCGACATCGCCTTTTCGATGAGCTCGATATGCTCTTGAATGCCAAAGAGGAAGACCGGCCCAAGTTCCAGGCGTTGGCGAGAGTCTCGATCAAAGACTTCGTTAAGTTGCTCGACGTCCATCCAATCGCTTCTGTCCTGGATGGAAACGAATTCATACCAGAAACGTACGCGATCGAGCCATTGCAAGAGAAGTTAAACGAGATTCACTCGATCCTCGCATAATTGCAATTCCATCCCAAACAATCGCAAAAGAGAGTATATAGATGACAAAGCTTGCCAAGGCGTTGCATTTAACGCCCACCAAAATGCACGATGAAAACCTGCTTCATGGTTCCAAGATTCGAGCGCTAATCAAAGACATTCGCTCTGCTATGAGAGAAGCGAAAAATGCCACAGGGTTTGTTGAGCCCAGTGGGTGGATCAATTACGAAAAGGAATTGGAGACGATCAATTCCGAAACATTCACTACCTTTCGCGACAAGTCTCTCACCAAGCTCGGTATGAAGGTGAGTGCGATAGCAAGCGAGGTCAACAAAGAACTGGATCCGACCAACCAAACCAAAGCTAATCTCGTTCGCGATATCAAAGCAACCCCCTTAGAGAGTGCGATTGAAAGGTGTAGAAAGAGCTTGTTAAGTAAACTGAGTGATGCAAAAGATCAGATCGATAAAAGCATAAAGGAGATGGAAAGAAAATCCTCGACACTAGCGGAACAAGCAAAGTTGGAGAAGGATCCAGTCAAAAAGCAGGAGTTAGAAGACAGTGCATTGATTCATGATCTGGACGCCATGCTTTTATCCTATAAAAGGGACTCCTGCGAGGAACTTGTAGAGAAGGCAGAGAAGGAGACAGATATCTCGAAACTTGCTGACTACGAAAATGAGTTGAACGCGCTATCGCGTGTGAAGTTGTCTAGTCAACCAGTTCCCGGCTCACCTCCTGTAAAGCCAACTGAGGGGACTTTCCGGGACTTGCATATCAAATTCACTACGGAAAAGAACAGGCTGGTCAATGTATTCGAAGACAAGAAATACGCGTGGAGAGAATCGTCGGTAAAAGAGTTGCTTAATTTGATTAATGATGGGCTTAAAGTGTTAGCAGAGCCCAACGCCTCTCTCCCCCAAAAGCAAGTGGCGGCAAACCTTCTGGAATTACGTCTCACCGAGCTTGCACGCAAGTTACGCCCTCTTTCTATACCGCTTACGGTTCAGGATCTCGCAATTAAAAAGGCAGTCGTGGATGATTTCTTGAAGGCGATGGATGGAGTCGTAGCCGTTATCTTGAACAAGTTCACGGTAGAGGCTGATAAGAATCAGATCAATAGTGTTCTGCCCAACGCGATTCAGATTGCCAAAGGGCCTCTTGCCCGCCTTACCGCTTCGCTAGGAAAAATCACGGCAGCAACGATTACTCAGGAAAATGAATCGACGGTAGATGCGTATTGCGTTCAAAGTCTTCGGCTTGCAACTCAGTGTGTAGAACACTGTGCTAGCGATCCATTGCTGAAAGCTTGGGATCAATTGCCCGATAAAAAAACTCCAACATCTGCAAGTCTAAAAAAGGCTATCGAGGATGGGCTTTCTACGAATTTTAAGATTTGTAAATATGAACCGAATTCTGCCGATGATCTGATTGAGAAAGCGGCGATCCAGTGCAAGGATTTTGTCGATACGAGAAACCTTAGCTCACTTGTTGAATCGGTGGCCTCGCTTTTGCGATCCAGCGAAAATGATCAGTTAAAGATCGAATTTGATTCCATTGTCAAACAGAGGTACCCATTTGAATCAAGTGGGAAGCGATTTGATAAGAAAGAAGATTACGAATCGGTCAAATTAAAACTGGAGGATATCATCGACGCGCCTCAAAACAAGGAGGACTCGCGGAAAAATACTCAAAAGCATGCGCGGACGCGAAAGAGGCAGACATATTTGCGCGAAGTACAATTGCAGCATTCGAATCGACTCCTGAATCGATATCTCCTGTGCTGGCCTCCGCAAGGAAGATCCGCGAACTCATGGCCAACGCAGCAAAGTCTAAACAGTCCGCCAATTACGTGGCTGCACTGGCGGATGTAGAGGGTGCCATCCAGGAGTACGATTTGAGAAAAAAGGATATCGAGAACGCGACCAAGGATGCTTTGCAAGAAACGGAGTCTGTCAAAGACGAAGAGTCGAAGGCATTTCGACTTTATGGTGGCGACAGTGAAAAACTAAGAGATATGGTCGGTGATCCACAAGTGATGGATCTTATGATCGGGGTCACATTCGACACCGAAAAGGGGTTTGTTCAGTCGGAAGCACTCAAAGAGATTACGAGAGTATTTGATGCTGCGATTAAACGATATGACAAACTGAAGAAATCGGGACTTGATCCCATCAAAGCGGCCGATATTGCCTTGGCGAATATTCCTAGGGCTTTTTGGCCTGACAAGGCAATTCGCGAGATCGCGATGTTTCAGAGAGTGGAGGATGCGATTGCGCTGGAAGAAGCGGAGAAGGAAGCTCTTTCTCTGGAAGAAGCGATTGAGCGCGGGGAGGGGTTCCAAGACCCCGCGGCATTGGGTGTTTCTATGACCGGTGATACGCTTGAGAGCGTGCTAAAGATGCAGCTTGGACTGAAGACCAACGCTAAACTTCCCGAGGTGGGAGACACCAAGAATCCGATTTGGAATTCAATGTCAACAGAGCAGAAAAACCTTCTCAAGCTCCAGTCCGATTTCGGCAACGCGGGCAAAGGTGTGGCTGCTTTCGGGGTCTTCATGAAAGGAGTGACTGCCTTTCAAAAGACAAAAGACTTGGCAACGACAGAGTTTGAAGGACCTGTCCAGAAGAAGATTGCAGAGTTTGAAGCAAAAGCTGCCTTATTCGATCTCGCCAAAAGCGCAAAAGATATGGGAGCGGACCTACTGAAAGACGTCTGCCCCGCGCTGGGTGTTGTTTCGAATGCCATCGATATGCTTGAGTCTATTTATCTCGCAGCCAAGTACTTCAAGCGATTGCACGACATTCAGCGATTGGGTGAGAAGGCTAAACGGGATCCTGAGTCGGTCATGTATTTGCCCTTGATCCGCATGGACAAGAATGAGCGACTCAAAGCAGCAGAGCAAGTCGTTCGTTTTGTTGAGACGGCTCTTGCGACTGCGGGCAAGTCCGCTCAACTTTCTGGTATTGGGGCGGCTGCAGGACTCGGTGTCGACGCCGCGGGAAAGATCATTGCTCAAGGAAGCAAGGTCGTTTTCAAAGGGATCCGTTGGAGCGATGCGAAGAAGGCCAAAAAAGCGTTGACGAAGGCGAAAGCCAAGCCGGTAGACCGAAAGGCTGTCGAACGTGTTTTCAAATATTCCAATAAATACGCGACCTACGTGATCGCGATCTCGGCAGTGGAGGATAACGATACCTGGGCGATTCGCTATTGTATGACTGCTGGACTCACCGAAAGTGAAGTCGCCGATACCGCAACATCTATTCAAGTGCTGCGGGAGTACATTGTGACGGAAGCCAAGGTCGATGACGATCAAAAGACCTTTACCGAGGAGTTCGCTGATTCCACGCTCGTAAAACCATTCGTCTTTATTGCGAACAAGATCAAGGGCACGAAAGAGGTTACAGTTGAACCCGCCGAGATTCTCGACGAGGAAACAAATGTCTATGTTCCGAATCCCAAATATAAAAAGATCACCGCAGCCATTGAGCTAACGCGCAAAGCTTGGCAAACCGCAAAGCTGGAAGCCAAAGATTTGGGGTGGTACGATGACAAATCTGGGATGGGAGAATTCCTAACCGAGTACGAACAGGCGAAGACGGAATGGCTTCAAGTTCCCAAAACCAACAAAGATTACTTGCAGAAGCCAACAGCAGATACTGTCGCGAAGAGCGAACGATACTGGAACGCCATGCAAGCTCTCGAATCTCATATTGCCTCTGTGCGACCGCTGGCAGAAGACCGAGTAACAACGTTTGAGCCAATGCAAACTTACCTCGGTGGTATGCAAAAGCTCCTCACTTCAGAAATGTTCGAATTCTCAGCTGAGCGATCCGTATTTCTAGACGTTTACTACCAATCAGTACCGGATGGACAAAAGCAATTAGAAGAAGAGAAGAAAAAATGGACGGAAGAATACTCTAATCGTGAAAAGGTTTTCAATAACACCGTAACCAAGCTGATCAGTGAAACCAAGTGGGATTCTTCCTTTGGAGCAACAACTCTCGATGGTTTTGAAAAGCTGACTTGCGATAAGCTGGGACTTTCTGAGTCTATCATTAATAAGCGAATCGATAAGGCTACAAAAGACTTGGAAAATAATCTGTTTTCCATCGCTAAAGATGAGCTAAGTGGCTACTCGCAGGGTGAGCTTCCAAAAGCATTTTCTGTCTTGCGAAAGAATGAATTGAGCTCCATCGTTTACGAAACTCTGGAAGAGTTTGCATCGCAAGCGAGAGAAATTAGGGATGAGATGCTAGGTGAGACGAAGGCGAACCAGCAATTGGACGCGAAGGTCGGTTTAACTGCACTCGATTGGCTAGCCGCAATCGAAAAGGCCAAGCCTGTGGGCTTAGCGGCATGGAAAGGCAGCCCGAACAGTGTCGAAGACGCTCTAACGATTTACGATGAAGAGTACAGAAAGTACACAGTATCGGGGATCGGCCATTATGCTGAGAATGCGCAGGATGGACTTCGCCAAGCCTTGCGGAGTCTTGAAAAGATTAGGCCGCTCGATGCGGAGGGAATCACCTTTAAACCCATGCGGATCTTTATGAATGATCTCGCTACGAAGATCGAAAACCGAATCAGCGATCTTGATGATGAAATAGAAGAGGAATATAAATACCCGATTCCAGGTGGCTTTGAGTTAACCGCAAAAAGTTGGGCTTCAGCGAAAAATGCTCTTGTCTTAAAGTTGATGAAGGATACTTCCACGGGGATCGGGAAGGCACTGCAAAAATTCGAGGAAGCAAATCAGGCGAAGGAGGACGCGATCAGCAAAAATGTGGATCCAGAGGTTGTCAAACAGACGGTCGTCGATCTTGTCAGGTCCCTCGATAAGCTCAAGGCGGCGTTAAACGACTTCACGCCAATGACCAAGAGCAAAAAAACTCATGTGGGAGGGCTCCAAGTCAGAAATGGATTGATAGAGCTTGTTGACAAGCAGTACAAAAAAGCAAGTGAACTACAAGCTCAATATATCAAAGTTGATTCTCCGACAACAGTCGATGATGTCACGGTCGAGAAATGGGAGAAAGCGAAAAAGGATTTCATTCGATTCGGTTTGGTGGACGAGAAGACAGGCATCGGCAAGGCGATTAAGAACTTCCAAAAATCGAAACCCGGGAAATC
This sequence comes from Pirellula sp., assembly GCA_025459245.1. Classification (GTDB taxonomy): domain Bacteria; phylum Planctomycetota; class Planctomycetia; order Pirellulales; family Pirellulaceae; genus JBKCUI01. The sequence continues at coordinate 915 of JALOQZ010000226.1, read as the reverse complement.
CAAAGAAGAGGCAAGAGCAAACCTTCTAAGGGTTATTGATCAAGCAAAGCCATTAGACCGCGCGGGAAGGGTATTTGAGCCAGCTCGTAAGTATCTGCTCGATACAATGAAGGTGATTGCCGTTAAGTAGACTGATTCTGTTCTCTAGAGATCTGCCAGCAAGGCATCGAGTTCAGGGTCGATGCCTGTTTCAGCGGCTGTGGCTGCTTGGGCTGCGTCGCCGGCGTCCAAGGAGGCTAGCAAGTCGTCGAGCTCGTCCACCTCGGATGCTGCCGTTTCCGTTGTAGTAGCGGCAGGGACCGCAGGGGCAGCGGCAGGTTCTGGCGGCGCTGGCATATCCGAGATGGCAGCAACCGGTGTCACCCCTGCCACCTCAACCAGATTCCAAGGCCCGGCGATCGGTTTGCCTACCAAAGAATTCAATCCCCCAAGTCGAACTTCTGGACGACCCTGCATCGACAGAGCGGGGATGACTCCTTGATTGACCAAAACCTGCGACAAGGCCACATTGACCAATACCTCGGTGCACGGCAACGCGACTTGATCGCCATACTTATCCCGAAAGTAATAGAAGGGTAGATCGTCGATCGTCAGGCAATTTTCGGGCTTCATCTCTTTCAATCCATCGGAAGTGAACGAGTGGGCCAAGGCGATCGCTGCTAAGAATGTAGAGTGCCCCCAGAGCATCGACTGCAATCCAGCTTGATTCGAAAACTCTTCGAAGGCAAACGACTCGATAGGATCAGACTTCTTTCCGTAGGGCCACCGCAACATAAAGCGTGGAGAAACCAATCCCAGATAGTTCGATTCAGGCAACTCTCGAAGCTGCGACCAAGCCTGCTTTGTCAATGGATGAATGTCTGATTGCCCCATCGCCTTGACGCTGGCCCGATCAAGAGACGTCAGAAAAGGGGC
>JALOQZ010000225.1 GCA_025459245.1 Pirellula sp. | reverse complement strand
TTCATAAAAAAAGGCGTAGTTGTCTTTATCTGCGATCCGTGCCGCAGGGATTTTTCGCTTGGCAGCCTCTTTGGCTAGTTCGCCAGGAAAATTCCAGAAAGAGCTCAAAGGCCCTGACGGCGTATTGCCCCAGCCGGCGAGAGCATTGTCATCCGCTTTGTGGCACTGGGTACACGAAACAAGGGAGTTTCCGCTTCGGTGCAGCAGGTTGCTCGCAACGCCGACGAAGGGCGCATCCATCGAACCATAACGTCGCTTGAACTTGGTGTTGTTTTCCAAATCGCCTGCGATTGCGGATTCGCGATTCGCCGTGTCCTTCCACCAGAATTCCGCATCGCGATCGGCCGCTTCAGTGCGGTTCGACGCCATCGCCAGTTCGATCTCTTGGATTTTACGATCCTTGATCAAGCCAGATTCGATCCAGGTAACAAATTGCTGCAAAGAAGTCGGCTGGCTCTTGAGCGAATGCAACTCGTTTCCAAGGTAATGTTCAGCGAGCAATCGGCTCCAGTGGATGGCGAACTCCTCCGATTCCAGCAACCGAGTTACAAGCCGCTCGGCACGATCTGAACCTTTGTCCGTGCGAAACGACTCTTTCTCAGCGGCAGTTGGCAACCGTCCTACGGCAGCGAGCGAAACGCGTTGCAGCCACGCATCCCCGATGGGCTCTTTCCGGACGTCGACGCCAAATCGTTTCCAAGCCTGTTCTAACTGGGCGTCCACGATCTTCGTCAACGCTGGTTTGGGGATCGCGTTCGGTTGCGGAAGACTTATTACCCATTTCGTATTGTCGGTGATTTCGGGAGATTGAGTCGAGGGAGTTACTTCCGTCGCTTTCGGCTCCGATTTCACGATCGTGTCATCGACTTTCTTCGGCTGAAGCTCTGCAGCTATATCGCTCGCATAAGGACCTTCTTCTTTGGCCATGGACGGCAGTTCCGAAGGGCCATTCATGGCAATTCCCGCATCGAGCGAAACGCTATTTGAAACCGCCTGATAGCCGACCCAAATACCTGCGCAGGAGGCCGCTAACGCAACGAGAGCAGCACTCCTACGAACCCAGCGATAGTCCCAAAGTCGAGGATGAACATGGAGGACATCGGAATCCCGGCGAGCCTCTACTCGCGGTTTGGTGCGGACCACCGATTTGAATTGACCGTCGGATACGAATTCGACGTCCGCCTGGGCTGCGCCGAGTGCTTCGTCGAGAGAGTGATCGCTAAAGATGGGGCGACGGCGACTCATAGGTGGGGGCTCGACCAATCCCATTTGCCGAGCGCGAAGCTTGAGAAGGATGCGCTGCTCCAAATCCGGTGGGCTGTTCCCTTTCAGCAAATCCCTCAAAAGGGAATTGAGCATAAAGTCCCCAGCACGCGATGCGGGGAAAGGCTTGTTGTTTCGCTCCGAGTCAAAAGGGTTTTTAGCCACGTTGCAGCTTCCCGTCCATACATTGCCTCAACTGCGCTTTCGCGCGTTGCATCAAATTCTTCGCACCGTGTTCGGTGATTCCGAGCTTCTCGGCGATGCTTTCACGCGATGCGTCTTCACTGAATCTCATTTTCAAGGATAATTGGGCTCGAGAAGTCAACCTAGAAAAGCATTCTGCTAACGCATCAAAGACCTCACCACCGCGTCCCTCTTCGCCAGCCCATCGGACCCATTGTTCGTCGAGAGCATCCATGGCATCGGTTGTCGTCATCCTGCGATGCTTTCGACGATAGGTTACCAACAGGTGATATGCGACCCGTCGCAGGTAGCTAGCCGTCGCGGCTGGACTGATTTGGATGAATGGCCTTCGCAAAACCGCGATGAACGTTTCCTGAGTCAAATCATCTGCCAACGATTGTTCGCAACCCATTGCGCGCAGATACCTCCAGACCGAGGCCTGATACTCCTGGATGAGCTGCTCTGGCTCAAGGGCGTGTTCAGACTCTTGCGAGGTATACGGTTCGCTCGTCAATGGATCCCCGGTTAGGAAAATAGTTCTTTGATTATCTTACCGCTGTTGGCAATTTTCATGGGGCGACCATTCTTGCTGGTGAAGGTGGTCTCCAAGGATATGCCTAACGCTTGGCAAACGGAAGCCATGAGGTCTTCAGATGAGTACGGATCTCCGATGATTTCGGTTCCATCTTCGTTGGTCCCCCCCACGGCCTGCCCACCTTTGATTCCCCCTCCACCGACTACGACACTCCAAGCTCTCGCCCAGTGATCGCGACCTGCGTCGGCATTGATTCGCGGTGTTCGACCAAACTCGCCCATCCAAACAATGACGGTGTCTTGCAACAATCCTCGCTGTTCTAAGTCTTCGGTCAAGGCGGCCATGGCACGATCCAGGACAGGCAACCGATCATTTTCCAACGTTCTGAAAATGCCTTGGTGGTTGTCCCAGCCCCCTAAATCGACCTCGACAAACGGGACACCTGCTTCGACCAGTCGCCGTGCGAGCAAGCAGCCTTGTCCAAAATTGTTCTTCCCATACTTCTCCTTCATCTCCTCGGGCTCTTTCTCGACTTCAAACGCTTGCATCTGTGCGCTCGTGAGGAGATCAAATGTTTTACCCAACACTTTGCGGTGATCTTCGACAACCCCGCCTCTCTTTTGACTAATGAAAGAATCTTCGATTGTCTTTAGAGCGATCTGCCTCTGCATCAGACGACCTTTCTCCAAGCTCATTTCCAAGTTTCGGACTCGTCCGTTACTGGAGACGCTGAAAGGAGCCCAGGACATGCCGAGGAATCCTGGTCCTTCGCTCGCCCCACCCACCGATACGAACGGAGGGATCTCCAATTCAGGACGCTGATCCATCAGCTCGTGCGCGATGACGGCACCATAGCTCGGGTAATCGACATTCGCATCCGGAACGTACCCCGTGTGCATATAGTAACGGCCGCGATTATGGTCTGCTTCACGCGTGCTCATGGACCGGACAATTGCCATGTTGTGCATCTGCTTTGCCATCAGCGGCATGTGTTCGCATATCTGGACGTCACCCGACGTGGCAATCGTCTTGAAGGGGCCACCGTTGTCCGTGCCTGGCTTCAAGTCCCAAATATCCATCGAGCTCGGGCCACCTCCCATCCATAGAAGAACGCAGGACTTGCGATTCTTTTTCAGGGTGTCAGCATGCACTCGCAGGGAGTGGCCGAGGGATAGGGACGCGCCCATCATCGTCGCGGCACCGGCCATATGCGACATGAAGTGCCTACGATTCATTCCAACCGGTGTTGCAAATCGCGACCACATAATTGAATACCTTCGCTGACTAGATTAGTGATTGAAAATGAATTCGTTGCTGTTCAAGATCGCCCACCAGAGATCTTGCAACATCCCGTTCATGTCGTTCTTTCTCGCAACCAAAAGCTGGTTGGCAATCGACAGTTCCTCGCTCCGGGGACGTCGGCCCAGCCCTGTTAAAAACAACACTTGCACCTTCTCGGCGACACTTCCTTTTTGCTGAGCTATGGTTCCAAGCCAACTGCCTGGTTCTGTCGAAATAGCTTCGCGAATCAGTTCTCCATTGAACATCATCAGGCTTTGAGGGATCGACCCATTGAATGTCGTCGTCTCGTCACCTTCGTCGGTGCCAAACGCGACAACAAATTGCTTCATCCATTCATCGCGCCGCCTCGCTTGCTCTTCCAAACTTCCTTTGCGATTGGCTTGCGTCGCAACAGCCAGCGATTGGAACAGCTGTTCGGCGCTCATTTGGCGAGTGTAAAAGTGAGCAAACTTGGGCGTCTCTCCTTGGCTCGGATCATCGGACTCATTGTCTTTGATGATGCGAGAGGAGAGCTGGTACGGCTGGGACATGGTGATCCAAACCATCAACTGTTTGAGGTCATAGCTCGAATTTCGGAAATCGTTTGAAAGTTCTTCAAACAGTTCAGGGAACGATGTAGGACTGTGAGGTCCAAGGTCATCGATAGGCTTGGTGAACCCGTAACCGAGGAAGTGGGACCACATTCGATTGACGATCGCCTTGTCCAAGAACGGGCTTTGCATCATGAGCTTGCCCAACTCTTCACGTCGATTGACTTGCTCGACATAGCCGCTTTTGCCAATCTCGGTTCCATCGATGAAGACGGGGTATGCAACTTTGGTCAATCCGTTTCTCAGCTGAAAGTAGATCTCCGCTTGATCGGCCCGTCCGCCTTCACCCGCGAAGTCTTGGTTCACCAGCTCAGCATGATCGATGTCGCGAGTCCCTGACACAAACTTTCGCAAGGCTCTTGTTTGCCGAAAGAAAGCATTGAACTCCCAAAACTTTTGCTGTTTCCATTGATTGAAGGGGTGGTTGTGGCATTGCGTGCACTGCACTTGCAGCCCGAGGAAGATACGGGATACAGCCGCAGTTGCCTGCGTCCCATCTTCTTCGTTCACTTTCATCGCCAAGAAGTTGGTGGCGCCGTTGAAACCGTCCGTCCCAGGCTTCGTCGATCCTGTGGCGGTGACCAACTCGTAAACCATATCGTTGTAAGGTTTGTTTCTTGCGAAGGAGTCTCGCAAGTACTTTTGCATCCCAGCACGGTTGGTGAGGCTGCGATCCTCCATGCCACCGTTTCGACCGATGAGAATGTTTGTCCAGACGGTACCCCAGTGGTTTGCATATTCCTCGGTGTAGCGCCCGTCATTGAGAAGCTTTTGGACCAAGTTCAATTTCTTTGACGGTGATTTGTCTTTAGCGAACTCGCCAAGTTCCTCGTAACTCGGGATTCGGCCGATAAGATCCAGGTAAACCCGCCGACACCATTTGAGTTCATCCTCTGCCGGAGATGGCTTCACCCCCGCGTCGACCCACCCGGCCTGCATCGCCAAGTCTATCTTTTCAACTTGGGGAGGGAGGGTGACCGCTCCCTGCTTGTCTGCAGCGGATGCGTTCATAGCGAATCCACCGATTGCCCCAAGGAAAGCGGCAAAACCAATGGAAAGCCAAGCGTTCCCGCATTTGAAACTCTGCGACCAAGCCATAATGTGCTTTCTCAAGATCAGGAAAAGGAAGAGCGACGACTCTAAGTGGCGACTCTCTGTGGCAACAAGCAGGGAAATGCTGTTGATTGTACTCAGATTCCCTAATAATCTTCCCAATTCTACCATCCGGCAAAGAGCGATCCCTCCTGGGGCCATCTCCTAACCGTTACAACCGGATCGACCTTCTTTTCAGGCGCCCGCCGAAGTTGGCGGACAAATAAAAGCGAGGCCATCCTTGGAAAGCATATGCCAAATCAATTGAACCAGGCGGCAAAGCCAAAAAATCTACCGCCAAAGACTCTCGTCAGTTGCTCCCAGGCTTGCGGGGTCGAGAGCTTTCCGTCCTCTAAATAGACCTCCCAGCTAGATCCTTGCACTGCGAGGACCAAGTCGAATTCTTGGGGCTCCAGAAATACACGACGAACGTTGATCCCGGTTCCTTCATCGGGGATGATCGGACCGGCATTCCCGGGCCGGCGAGGGTAGATTCGCCAGTAGGGCACCAGCTTTTCCCCTTTGAGAATCGCCTCCAGTTCGTCGAGAACCGACAGCCAACCCACCACGAGCTCTGGATTCACCGGCACTTGGAGAATCCCTGTTTGCTTTGGGTTGGGAATCCACTCTCGCTCGTTATCCGTTTCCGCCATCGCGAGCTTCCAGAAGACGCGGCTCTCTTCCACCATGGCCAGTAAATGCGAGTGTGCTTCTTTCATTCGCTCCGGTTCCTTGCAAGGAAATCTCATCAGATGGATAGCTGCAATCAGATCGGAGATGAATTCCATATCGAATCCGCGCCCGTCGCTGCTGTGGCGAGTGAGCAAGTAGGGACTATCCAGCTTGGTAAAGAACAAGTGGCCGCACCGATGAAAAAGTTCGCTCTCATCGTGAGCGAGAATGACTTCACTCATCGCGAGCAGCACGTGACAATATCCACGCAGCCAAGCGATATCCGCTTGATCAATCCCCACCTCGAAGTCGTCACCCGTGTTTCGCAAAGCCGCCGGACTAATGCCTTGCAACATTGCTTTAAAGGATTCTGTAGATCCGCGATTACCATCTTCGTTCCAATCGAACCGCACCTTTCCTAGCTTGAGAAGCAGTTTGAAGTCAGGGTCCTTCGGCTGAACCAGCGATTCCTGTGCGACTCGAACTTCATTGGCAAAGTCTTCCAGCGCCGCTCGTACTTTATGGTAGGTCACCAATTCTGGGTCAGGATTGCTGGGAATCGGAAGCCGGAAGAATGGGACCGAATCTAATAGCGTTTCATTGCGAACGCCGAATCGATACCAAGTCTGGCCAAGGTTCTCGACAGCGATCAGAAATCGCGTGATTCCAATCAGCGCCCGTGAAGACTCCGAGTGGGGGGACGTTTTGATCGCTGCTTCGCAATGCTTTAAGCAAGCAAGGAGGTTCTCGGTCTCAATGATTTCATTCCATCGATTTGCATCCAAGTCTTCGGCTTGCGCTTGCTGGGTTGCCCCGTATGCGAAGCTGGCATTCAGCAATACCCATAGGGCGATAATCTTGGGAACGGACGCTTTTGACATCATTGTATTGCTCTCTTTCGCTGTGTTCGAAATGTGAGTGGCCCAAGCCATATGAGCCAGAGACACGTTCATCTTCCCTGAGTTTCATGCACTCAAGATAGCAGAATCCCCAACATCGGAGGGAGAATCGCAGTCTGGGTAGTCTGGGTGGACTTTTCTCAAAGGGAAAAATTTTCGGAATGGATCAAGTCTGCCGGTTACGGAGGCCGATACGTCAATATCGGTCGGAATATTCCGATCGGGA
>JALOQZ010000224.1 GCA_025459245.1 Pirellula sp. | reverse complement strand
GCAGTTCTTTGCTCCTGTGCAACTCCAGGATATGGAGGACTTGTCAGCTCGTCAGCGAGCGAACAAGGGATTCTATGCGACGTATGATCGCGTCCACTCTGGATTCACTCGATCCGATACCGAGGACTCGTCCAATCAATTGGACTTCGCCTGGGGTAACCGATTCGATTTCGGATGGATGAAGGAAGACGACAAGGGCTGGATGTTCTCGATCATGAACATCTCGGGACCGAACGTCTACAACATCTACGAGCAGAACCGAGTCAACGCCTTCATCGACGAAACCGATGCTGACTTTGAAGATCGGATCTACGAGGTAGCCGACAGTCTCAATGTTGGTAACTACGCGAGCTTCGAGGCCAACAAGGTCTGGCGTATGGAACCTTACCGCTACGGTGGGATCCTCGAGCCAATGATCGGTATCCGGTATGCCCACTTCCGGGACAGCGCGAGAGGTGACACCTACAATGTCGCCTTCCCGATCCTTCCCAACGAGTTCGGGACAGACCTTGCAGCCGAAACCTTGCTTCGTGAGTATGTCACGACGGACAACCATATGGTTCTCGGGCAGTTTGGGTTCCGGTACACGAAGAACGTTCGACGATGGACCTTCTCGAACGACGCGAAAGTGTTTGCCGGACATGTCTTCCAAAGCCAGGGGACGATCAACGAATCGATCACTTCGTACTTTGATACCGACATTGCCGCTGGCGACGATCCGGTTCAACAAGACGACCGTCGAGGAACCACGTACTCAGGGCGTAGCAATCAAGAATCAACGCTCGGTTTCGACCTGCGGGTCGAGGGTGCTTACAAAGCGACCAAATATCTCGATGTTCGGGCAGGCTTCCAGATGCTCTACTTCGGTCGAGGTATCTGGCGAGGAGCGACGGTTACCAATGGCGGTAATCAGTTCTCCAATGATCAGCACTTGATCATGCCAGGCTTCACCTTCGGGGTCGCTTTGAACCGATAGCGGGGAGGCTCGATTCACCTGATCGAGTCCGCGATTACAATCTAAACGTAGCTTCAGCGAAGGCAGCTCCTCCATGAGTTGCCTTCGCTCGTTTTGTAGACACAAAATCTAACCCACCACCATGAACACGACCTACTCGCTAGATCACTGGTTGAACACTCCCAATATCGAGGGAACCGCCACTTTGGGAGAAGGACCCAAAGGGGCTTTACCATTGACTGCTGAGATGCTGACCGATTGGGCAAGCGGCGATCTTTTCGGTTGGACCCAAAACGCTGGCATGGGGTGGGACCCTCAAAAGATGCTGGGACCGCAATTCCTTTTGCTTAGCACACAAGGAGGTATTCGTGGTGAAGATGGAAAACCCATCGCTCTCGGATACCACACGGGGCATTGGGAAGTTGGGCTGCTCATGAGGGCGGCTTCGGAATGGATAAGTAACAAGGGTGGTGTCCCTTTCGCTGGATTTGTCAGCGATCCGTGCGACGGGCGATCCCAGGGAACGGTTGGGATGTTTGACTCCTTGCCTTACCGAAACGATGCAGCTGTCGTTTTTCGGCGATTGATCCGATCGCTCCCGACTCGGAGAGGTGTTCTCGGTGTCGCAACGTGCGATAAAGGGCTCCCCGCGATGATGCTCGCTGTCGCAGGTACGTCGAATCTTCCGAGTGTGATTGTTCCCGGAGGAGTGACGCTGCCGGCCCGCGATGCCGAGGACCTTGGGAAAGTCCAAACGATCGGCGCGCGATTCTCTCACGGGGTGATGACGCTGGAGGATGCCGCCGTGGCAGGTTGCCGAGCTTGCGGATCTCCAGGGGGCGGCTGTCAATTCCTGGGAACCGCCGCAACGAGTCAAGTGATCGCCGAAGCTTTGGGACTGACTATTCCTCACGCGGCTCTGGCACCAAGCGGTCAGCCTATTTGGCTCGATATCGCTCGCAATTCGGCAGCAGCGCTATGGGATCAGTACGAACGCAAAACAACGCTTCGAGACGTCCTTACCGAAGATTCATTTTGGAACGCGATCGCGGTTCATGCGGCATGCGGCGGTTCGACCAATCTGCTTCTTCACGTTCCAGCGATCGCGTTTGCTGCTGGTCTAGAACGCCCCAGCCTGGCGATGTGGACGGAAGCCAACAAGAAAGTGAAACGTTTTGTCGATGTGCTTCCCAACGGTCCTCAGTACCACCCGACCGTCCGATTGTTTATGGCGGGCGGTGTTCCCGAAATCATGTGGCACCTCCGAGAATTGGGAATCGCGCGGTGCGAAGCGAAGACGGTCACGGGCCATACATGGAACGAGATTCTGGACGCTTGGGAAAAATGTGATCGACGGAAAGCTGCCCGGGAAGCCCTACTCGCGCGGGACGGTGTTCATCCCGATGATGTTATCATTCCACCAGCGCGTGCGCTGCAGATGGGTTTGACAAGCACGATTTGCTTTCCAACGGGCAATATTTGCCCAGAAGGCTCGGTGATCAAATCGACCGCTATCGATCCCTCGGTGATCGACGACGATGGAGTCTATCGCAAGACCGGTCCGGCTCGCGTCTTCACAAGCGAGAAGGAAGCGGTCGCGGCCGCCAAAGGCAAGCATCCAAAGCCGCTACAGAAGGGGGATGTCGCTGTCCTGATCGGTTGCGGACCCATGGGAACCGGAATGGAAGAAACCTATCAGCTCACCAGCGCTCTGAAACATTTGGACTATGGAAAGCATGTGGCGGTGATCACCGACGCTCGCTTTAGTGGCGTCAGTACCGGCGCATGTGTCGGGCACATCGGCCCCGAGGCTTTGGCGGGAGGGCCGATCGGTAAGCTTCGCGATGGTGACATCATTGAAATGGTGATCGACCGAGAGTCCTTGCACGCTACCATCAATTTTGTTGGGTGTGACGGACAAACATTTGCACCCGAGCAAGGTGCTGCTGTCCTCGCCTCGAGAGAACCGCATCCTGGACTTGCACCGGACCCAAGGTTACCGGCGGATACCCGGTTGTGGGCTGCTCTGCAGAAGGCCAGCGGCGGAACTTGGGGGGGCTGTATCTATGACGTGGATCGCATCATTGCAACTCTCGCAGCAGGTGAAAAGGCACTGGCATCGGCTCCATGATTCTGCTGTTAGATAACTACGATAGCTTCGTATATAACTTGGATCGCTATCTGCAGCGATTGGGACACCAGACCGTCGTGGTGCGAAGCGATGCCATCAGCGTTGATGCGATTGCCAAATTGGCGCCGAATGCCATCGTGATTTCACCCGGCCCGAAGACCCCCAATGAAGCGGGATGCTCGTTAGAGACGATCCGGAGGTTGGGGCCCACAATTCCACTGTTGGGGGTTTGCTTGGGACATCAAGCGATCGGGCAAGCATTCGGCGGGCAAGTTGTTCGAGCCAGAGCGCCCGTGCACGGACGGTCGTCGCGAATCCATCATTCCCAAACCCCCTTGTTTCACCGAATACCTACCCCCTATGAAGTCGCTCGATATCACTCGTTGATCGTCGAGCGACCGTCGCTGCCCAGTTGCTTGAAAGTGACTGCATGGAGCGATGACGATGAAATCATGGCCTTAGAGCACTGCGAACATCCGATTTATGGCGTTCAATTTCATCCCGAATCCGTACTGACCCAGTTTGGCTATCAGCTACTAGCCAACTTTTTAGCGCTGGCTGGTCTTGGTAGTTGCGACATACCTGAAAGTGACTTCGGCGCAGCAGTTAGTTAGCAATCGACAACGTTGACGGCGAGACCACCGAGGGACGTTTCCTTGTACTTGAGCTGCATGTCCACACCCGTTTGCCGCATGGTTTCGATCACGCGATCTAAGGAAACAAAGTGTTTGCCATCGCCGTAGAGGACTGCTAAGCGCGCTGCGTTGATGGCTTTTGCTGCTCCCATTGTGTTTCGTTCGATACAAGGGATTTGAACCAGTCCACCGATCGGATCGCAGGTGAGTCCCAGGTTGTGTTCCATTCCAATCTCCGCGGCATTCTCGATCTGCTCAATCGTCCCTCCCATGACGGCTGCCAACCCTGCGGCTGCCATGCTGCATGCCACACCCACTTCACCTTGGCAACCCATTTCAGCGGCGGAAAGCGAAGCGTTGCGTTTGTAGAGCAACCCTATCGCGCCGGCAGTCTTAAAGAACTTGTGCATCCCCTCTGTCGAGGAGTTTGGATAGAAGTAGAGATAGTAGGCTAGCACTGCAGGGATCACACCCGCCGCACCATTGGTCGGAGCTGTGACCACCTTTCCTCCCGCTGCGTTTTCTTCATTGACCGCCAACGCGAAAAGACTGACCCAGTCGAGTTGCTGCAGGGGATCGGTGAGCAAAGAATCCCGCTCCGGATGATTCTCAAGTTCGCTGGGGCAGCCCAAGTTTTCATTGAATCGGTGTGTTAGCTGATTGAAGATTCGGGGGGCTCTCCTTTGGATTCGCAAAGGTCCAGGAAGCAGCCCCGAGGTTTGGCAGCCGCGATCGATACAGCGCTTCATCACGCTCCAAATCGCCCCTAAATCCTTGGCTATCTCGATATCACTTCGGTGCACCCGTTCGTTTGCGTCAATAAGCTCATCGATGGACTTTCCTGATTCTCGACACATTGCCATGAGTTCCTTGGCAGATCGAAAGGGAAAGGGTGCATCCGTTTGCTTAGACGTCGAGCCTTGGGAGTCCGCATTTTGGGAGTCGCGGAGATGCTGCAGTTCCTCCCGGCTGTAGACAAATCCGCCGCCGGTGGAGAAGTAATCTTCTGAAAGAATCGTCTGTTGTGAGTCCTCGCTCCCATCCTCTCCTTTTGAAGTTATGTATTTCAACTGAATACGAAACCCGTTGGGATGTTCAGGAAGAGTGTCATTTCGTCTCCACAACAGTTGTTTTGGCTCGTCGAAAGGGACTGAATGCTTGCCTCCCAATTTGAGTGTTTTCGAAGAGCGAATCGCGGCCACAGTCTTGGCGATTGCGTCCGGTTCACTAGTCGCTGGCAGATGACCTGATAGGCCGGCGAGGATCGCGACATCTGTCGCGTGACCGATACCTGTAAGAGCCAGAGAACCAAAGAGCTCGACTTCGATCTTTGGCTCCGTTTTGGCGCCGGGGGGATTCGAACTCAAACACGCACTGGCTCGATCGGCAAACCGACAAGCGCCCACCATGGGACCTACTGTATGGGAGCTGGATGGGCCAACCCCTATTTTGAATAGTTCAAAAATGCTTACCACGATGCCGATTCGTCCGTGTCCTGAACTCGCTTTTCAATCGACCGGACCAATTCCGCTGCCTCTAAAAGCTGCGCATGCATGCGAGTCAGGACTTCTTCGGTACCGCCCAAACTCTCTTCCATGAACCGGTCTGCCGCTTGGTCGGACCAAGACTCGGAAACGAGAGCCTTGGCTTCACGCCAACGGCTAAGGGTACTTTGGAGCTGCGTGATTGAACCGTTCAAGTCGTGCCGGCATCGCGTGGACATGAGCTACTTCTTTTCGACGAGAACAGAGGGATCAAGCAGATGGAAAAAATGCCCGTGATCGGCGGTGATCACCACGAGAGAATCCTTCCAAGCATTCTTCGACTCGATCCACCCGAATATCTTACCGATTGCTTCCTCGCCTTGAAGGACGGCTCCAATCGAGTTGTCGATATTGTTTGCGTGGTTCGCCCAGTCGACGTCGCCTGACTCAACCATCAACCAAAAGCCTTCGGGATCTGATTCCAATACCGAAATCGCTGCTTCCGTCATTTGGGCCAGCGATGGATTCTCGTCGATATCCGCTTGAGAGTAGAGCTCTCTTGTTTGCTTTGCGTCGAGAGCAGTGATGTAATCGCCATTCGCGGTTCGGAATGGGAGGTGCCCGTTCTTTGCACCAAAGAAGCCGAGGAAACGATGTTTCCCTTCGCGCGCCTTCGCCGCTCCCTCAAACAGGACTTCCGAGCCATTGCGCCCCGGTGTTCTCTCTGCGACGACATAGGTGCCCCCCTTGGTCACATCGACTCGATCGCGATCGGACTCGGCCAAGTAACGATTGCCTGGGACAAAGTTTGTTCCCTGGCCCGCTCCGTTGGCGGCGATCTCGCCATAACCACATCCGATGACCACATCGAGTCCAGGGTGCGGTGTCTCCTTGCGCGAGACGCTGGGCAATCCGAGCAAATCTCGGCTCAAGTCCTGGTAGTCATCGCGGCTAACGTTTGCTGCATACGCCGCGGCCGGAGTCGCATGGCAAATCGGAACACTCGTTACCGCTCCAACCGCAAAACCTTTTGTCCTTTGGGCCCAGCGTGCGATGGTCTCCACCTCTTTCATATCGCCGTCCAAGTTCACGGCACCGTTCACTGCTTTGACTCCAGCCGTCAACGACGTCGCGGAGGATGATGAATCCGTGTAAGCGTGCGGAGTGATCTTCGAACGTCCGATGGGGTAGTCGATATCGGTTTCGATTGCCCAAGGCGTCGTTCCTCCGAGCCGAGGATCATAACCTCCAAACTTCGTAAGTGGCTTTACATTCAATTGAGCATCGACATCGGTTTCAACTTCGTCCGCATAGGGAGCCGTAACTACATAACCATAACTGCTGGGTGCGCCGGTGTAGTCTTGAAAGAGAAGACCACTCCCTTTCCCTTCGGTGTAGACCTTGCCGCTCTTGTAAATGGCTGCTGCTTGCGTCGATTGCCAATCCATGCCGTCGAATACTACTAGGAATACGTACTTCTTTCCCAGCTCTTCAATCCCTTTTCGCTGCAATCGGTAGATATCGGTTTGGTCCGCGTAGGGAGCGTCCGGGTTGAGAGTGTTCGGTGGCAGCCTGCCATACAATGCTTTGATCTTC
>JALOQZ010000223.1 GCA_025459245.1 Pirellula sp. | reverse complement strand
AGCCGTTAACTTATCAGGGATGCGACTTGGAACAGCATTGTGACCTTCTGTACGCATGGACAACGAATGCTGTAGCAGAAGGGATCAACAGTAAGAATATGCCCATCAAACGAAATACGGGCGTTTATCGAAACTTCGAGAACTTCAAAAAATACGTCTGGTTTTACTGTGGCGGACTCGTTCCCTACCCACGCTAATGCCGGATGAACCAAAACTTCTCTATGTGACACATTATCCAAGAGCCAAGGTACGATCCTACGCGGATAGAGAATCTCTGGGACTACTCGGCCAACTTCGAATACAACATCACGACCGAGCGAGGCCCTGCTCGGTAGCTTGCACCAGAAACCGGCGGAGCGGACTCCCAGGGTGTGATATCCTCTGGCGAAGCTAAAGATGTATCGATCCAGCGGTGCCAGCTAGCACCCTCGGTAGGCAACGGCAATTCAAAGTCCAAAGGCTCCCAGTAACCGTTGAGGATCAAATGGAACACGAGCTTCTCATCGCGAAGTTCAGCTCCAAAGGCAATGCTATGAGAACTTTCACCCCAGTCTGGCTCATGAAGCTTCACGCCATGCCAAGCCTTGTGTGCCTGCTCAATCAATTGCGTTAAACTCACTCGATGCTGTTCATGCGTCACATCTCGCAGAAGTCTTCGAGCGGAAAGGAGCTTCACAAATCTATGGATCTCCGCATGTTTGTCTACCAAGGACCAATCAAACCAGGCGGACTCGTCATCGTGACAATAACAATTGTTATTGCCATTTTGTGTTCGGCGAACTTCGTCTCCCATTAAAATCATTGGGACACCGAGCGAAAGCATCGTTACCGACAGCAGATTCTTGACCTGCCTGTTCCTAAGTTGTTCAATCGCGGGATCATCGCTTGGCCCTTCAACACCACAGTTCCAACTCTTATTGTCATTCGAACCGTCTCGGTTCTGCTCTCCGTTTGCCTCATTGTGCTTCTCGTTGTACGAAACGAGGTCATTCAGTGTGAATCCATCATGGCAGGTGACAAAGTTAACGCTCTGTTCAGGACCTCGCTGCTCATGACCGTAGACTTCATGGCTCCCCAGCATCCTGTCCGCTAACTTCCCGACTGCTCCCGGTTCCCCGCGAAAGAAATCACGCGCATCATCACGAAACCGCCCATTCCATTCTTTCCAAGCATCTCCGACAAAACTCCCGACTTGGTAAAGTCCACCGGCATCCCAAGCTTCTGCGATCAGTTTGGTACCAGCAAGCTCCGGATCGGATTCGATATCCCATAAAACAGGAGGGTTAGGAATGACTTTTCCGGAGGAGTCGCGAGAAAGAATAGAAGCAAGATCGAAACGAAAGCCATCGACGTGCATCTCTTTGACCCAGTAGCGAAGGCTATCGACAATCATGCGTCGCACGACTGGATGGTTGGCATTAAGGGTGTTTCCGCAGCCGGAATAGTCAGCGTACTTCGCCCCCTCGTCCTCGAGGATGTAGTAAGTCGGATTGTCGATTCCGCGAAAGCATAACGTGGGTCCGGTATCGCCACCTTCCGCTGTGTGGTTAAACACAACATCGAGAATGACTTCAATACCTGCACGGTGCAACGCTTTGACCATGTCACGAAATTCATCGATCGGCTCCGTCCCACCCTTTTTCGAACTATAGGCGGGGTGGGGCGAAAAAAAGGAAACAGGCTGATAGCCCCAGTAATTCACCAAACCGGCAGGGCAAGCGAAAGGGTCGAATGCGAACACCGGTAGCAACTCGACTGCAGTGATTCCAAGATCCTTGAGATATGGGATCTTCTCTATCACCCCCGCGTAGGTACCTCGCTTCTCTTTGGCGACGCCCGAATTGGAATGGCGAGTAAAACCGCCCACATGCATCTCATAGATGATGGTACGCGAAGAAGGAGTTTTCAGAGGAGTGTCCCCCTCCCAATCGTAGACAGAATTGTCAAAGACCACGCTTTTCAATGCCGTTTTAGCGTTGTCACCAGCTGCTCGCGCGGCATCCGGAGTGTAACCCTCGGGGATCACCACCCCAAGGCCATAAGGATCCAGAAGGACTTTCGTCGGATCGAATCGAAGGCCTTTCGTTTTATCGTCTGATCCAAAAACGCGATAAGCATACAGCTGCCCTGAACGGACGCCTGGTACAAACGTATGCCAGTAGTGGTAGGTACGATTGGCAATCGGATCAAGCAGGACGACACGTGAAGGATTTGCATCGTCTTCTCGATCAAAAAGAAGAAGCTCCACCTTGTTGGCAGTTCGCGAGAAGAGTGAGAAGTTTACACCAGCGTCAGTGATTTTCGTTCCCAGAGGGGAAGCTTGCCCGATCAAGGATGGATGGATCATGATGTTACACGTAGGAAAGGAACTAAGCTGATTCGATTACTGCGATTGGAAACAACGTAAATTACTTGGATTGCTTCGCTTTGGCTCGCTTAAGTGCATCTTGCTTAAGTGCATCTTTGCGTGATGCGCCCTGCTCGGCTCCCCCAGATCCCGCTCCAAACGCGGCGAGTTTCCCTCCCTGCAAGGCCTTCTCTGGATCCAGTAGTCCAAAAAGCTGAATGAATTTTGCGACCAACCCTGTCCAGCCTGTCTGATGGCTTGCACCTAGCCCCGCTCCATTGTCTGCATGAAAGTATTCGAAGAATAAAAGATGGTCGCGCCAGTGAGGATCGGTTTGGAATTTCTCGGTGCCACCATAAACAGGACGCTTAGCGTCATGGTCTCGCAAGAAAATCCGAGTAAGTCGACGCGAAATCTCTTCGCTAACTTCGTAAAGGTTCATCCACTTTCCAGATCCTGTAGGGCACTCGACTTTAAAGTTGTCTCCGTAGTACATGTAATACTGCAATAGTGATCGGACGATCATGGCATTTACCGGCATCCATATCGGTCCTCGCCAGTTCGAATTCCCTCCGAACATGCCTGTGTTGGATTCGGCGGGCAAGTAGTCCACGCGATACTCCTGTCCCTGGACATGAAAAATATAGGGATTCTTCTCATGAAATTTAGACAAGGACCGGATCCCAAAGGGGCTGAGGAATTCATTCTCATCGAGCATTTTTGAAAGGACCCGCCGAAGTCGCTCTGGATTGAGCACTGAGAACAAACCGCGATCGTTCACGCCATAATGCGCCGATCCAACCGGATGCATCCTACTCGCTAACTCGGGCATCCGCCTCAATCGCTCCATCAATCCCTCCATCGCACGTGGGATTCGTTCACGCTGCCAAGGCTCGACTACGGTCGTGGCACAAAACGGGAGGAGCCCTACCATTGAACGGACCTTGAGACGAGTTGCGCTGCCATCCGGCAGGCGAAGTAAATCGTAGTAGAAACCGTCCTCTTCATCCCACATACTGTCGGGCCCTGGACGATTCATCGCAGATGCGATGTAGTAAAACTGCTCAACGAATTTGAGAACCATGTCCTCGTAAATGGGATCGTGCGCCGCAAGCTCAACCGCAAGCTCCGTCATATTTTGACTGAACAAAGCCATCCAGGCCGTACCATCCGCTTGCTCAAGATGACCACCGGTGGGTAGCGGCGAACTGCGATCAAAGACACCAATATTGTCGAGGCCAAGAAATCCGCCTTCAAAAACGTTCTTGCCAAATCGATCCTTGCGATTCACCCACCAGGTAAAGTTCAACATCAACTTGTTAAACGCCCCGCGCAAGAAGTCTAGATCGGTCTCACCTCCAAGCGCCTGCGAAGTGCGATGCAAAAAGAGTGTCGCCCAAGCATGAACGGGTGGATTGACGTCGCTGAAGTTCCACTCGTACGCAGGTATTTGTCCACTTGGGTGAAGATAGAGCCCCTTTAACATCAAGGCCAATTGCTCTTTCGCAAAATCGGGATCTACGAGTGCCAGAGGAATCGCGTGGAACGCGAGATCCCAAGCAGCGTACCAGGGGTACTCCCACTTGTCCGGCATCGAGATGATGTCTTTATTCAACATGTGGAACCAATCCGAATTCCTCGAACTGCGATAGCCGGAATGCAGCGGATTCGAATTGTGTTCATCCAACCAGTTATCGCCATCAAAGAAAAAGAACTGCTTGCTCCAGAGCATCCCCGACAAAGCTTGCCGCATTACTTGCCCCTCCTCCGCACTGACGGAAGACGGCGTAATGGATTGATAAAATTCATCGGCCTCTCTGACTCGTTCGATGAAAACTTGATCAAACGATTCCCCGAAAGGCTGGCATTTTTGATCTGTCGACTTTTTTGAAAGACGAAGTCGAACGACTACTGACTCTCCGGCCGCGACGGTCGATCGATAGTGAGCTGAAGCCTTCGTACCTTTCCGTTCTGCATTGACGGCCCCCTGTATTCCTTGAACAACGTAATCGTTGATCCCATCCTTAACATGAAGACTCTCATTCTTTTGACCGGGAAATAGACGCTCGTGGTTGGTTTCGTTTTCGGTGAAGAGAAGCTCTGTTTCACCGTCGCACCAGAGAATGTACTCACCAAGTGTGGAGTGTTTGCACGCGACGGCGTTCGATCCAGTCGACACTTCCACTTGGGACAGTGTTGGTTTCTGAGGCGCTCGGTTGGATTCCGCGATCCAATGGGACCAATCATTGCGGAACCACAATGTGGGCAACAAATGTAGTTCAGCAGCATCTGGTCCCCGATTGATGGCAGTGATACGCACCAAAATGTCGTCGGCGCTTGCTTTGGCATATTCTACGAAGACATCAAAGTATCGATCTTCGTTGAACACACCCGTATCAAGCAACTCATACTCCATATCGTTGCGGTTTCGGCGTTTGTTGTTATCCAAAAGCTCCGCGTAAGGGAAAGAGGCCTGTGGATACTTGTAGAGGTACTTCATGTAGGAGTGAGTGGGTGTGCAATCAAGGTAGAAGTAATACTCCTTGACGTCCTCGCCGTGGTTTCCCTCACTGTTCGTTAAACCAAATAACCGCTCTTTGAGAATGGAATCTTTACCGTTCCAAAGCGCTAACGCGAAGCAAAGCTGCTGCTGATCGTCGGAGATACCTGCCAGTCCATCTTCTCCCCAGCGATAAGCTCTCGATCTCGCATGATCATGCGTAAAGAAGTTCCATGCGTCGCCGTTGACGCTGTAATCCTCGCGAACTGTCCCCCATTGACGCTCAGAAAGGTAAGGTCCCCACTTCTTCCATCCCTGCTTTTGATCTCGAGCTTCTACAAGTCGGATTTGTTCCGAATTCATGCGATAATCCTTGGGGAATATTCGGGATTTACTCTCCCCCCCAACATGACACAAACGAACGCATGGAGCCACTAACGTCGTTAGATAAAGGCTCACTACGATGTTGAAGGGGCGAACCTCCAGTCTATCACACAATCGCTTGCACGAGGAAATTTCTCCATTCGAAAAACTACCAGCAACTTATTGCGGAATGCGCAGCTTTCCCTTTTATCTCCCTCAACCCAGGTATAGTGATCTAGCCGCCTAGTATCGATCAATCTTCTCGAAGACTTCAAAGGACCCCATGCCAAGCTCCACAACGGATCTCGATCGGATAAAGGGATGGTTGGCTTCTGTTCGCTTCTGCCACGGTCTGGATGCCGAGCAAATCGAGGCGATTGCCGGCGACTTCAGCATACGGCCGTTCGAAGCTGGCGAAACGGTCGCGTCTGCGGGTGATCCTGTCACCGAATTTTGGATTCTTGCCGAGGGGGAGTTCGATTCCTTTTTGACCGACGCGCGCGGACGCGAAAAACCGCTAGGGATCGTTCGACAAGGGGAAACGGTCGGAGAAGTCATGATTCTGGAAAAAACTCCGACCCGTCCGATACGCTTCACCGCGAGGACACACGGTACATTGCTCGTTGCTCCAGCTGAGTGCCTTCCGCTGTGGATTAAGTCGTACCCGCAGATGATGCAAAATCTTTTCTTTACCCTCAGCGATCGATTCAAGGTCGTTGCTGGTGCTGCGTCGCGTCATTTGCCTTCCCCGCGTTTGGGGATCGTCGCGTCATCGCCTCGAGGTTTCGTGTTGACGGGACGACTTGTATCCAAGTTGGCGTCTTCTGGCGAACGACTGCGAATTTGGGCCTGCGACCCCACCAACTTAACGAGTCCGGGTAGCTGGCCGAATACCTTGCCCATCCTGGAGCTTCCATCGGGGGAATCTCCGCTACAGGAGCCTCCCTCGGCCGACGTGGATCGGCAGATCGTTGTCTGGTCACCTAGTTCCGATACGGGGTTGAATTTCAAAGCCTTTCTTGGTTGCGATGAAATCCTATGGCTACTTGAACCAAACGACACCGACAATCTGCTCCGCTATCTTCGATTATTAAAAGCCTCCCCGGGAGAGCTTGCAGATAAAGTTCGTATCGTGTGGCTGCTGAATTCCGAACACCCCGTTGCACCAATTCTCAGTGGAGGGGATTGGAAAAAACCCAATATCAAAGTAATGATCGACTCATCAAGCCAGTCGGCAACTCGGCAGGAGTCGCAAGGCATCGATCGACTCGCAAGAGCCTTGCGGGGGATCTCGCTAGGAATCGCGCTCGCTGGTGGCGGTGCCAAAGGTATGGCTCACTTCGGCGTGCTGGAAGCCTTGGAGCAAGCGGGTATTTCGTTTGATGTCATGTCCGGAACCAGCGCCGGTGCGATGGCTGGCATCCTTTACGCATCGGGCATGGCTCCCTCACAAGCCATCGAGAACTTTCAACGGGATCTAACCCCTCCCAAACTGATGCAATTCCTGCCGAACTGGCCGAATCTCTATTTGGTGTCGCAATACCGTCGTCGCGCTTGGGATGGCAAGCTCAGAAAGTATCTGCACGATTGGAAACTCGAGCAACTGTCCAT
>JALOQZ010000222.1 GCA_025459245.1 Pirellula sp. | reverse complement strand
TTCGATCGGTGCCTCGGAATCGGTAAATCCCTTCCGGGTTTATCGTGTGATGATTCCATACAGCGAAGCTCAAGTTTGGAGTCTCTGGAGCTACTCCGTTTTGATCTCCATCGCGATTTGCACGCTAGCCCTCTCGTTGGTATTCGTCCATTGGATTATCAAGCGATTGGTGATCCGCCCCTTGAGCTACATGAAGGGAGTCAGCGAACAAATCACGGCGGGCGACACCGCGCTTCGTTTCGAGCTCGACACAGACGATGAGTTCCACGAACTGTCCGAGTCCTTCAATGCCATGCTTCGGCATTTAACGAACACGCAAAGCGAGTTGCAGTCTCTCAACACGAAAATGAATGCCCAAGTGGACGAACTGGCTCGCATCAACCTGGAGCTCTTCGAAGCCAACCGTCTCAAAGGAGAGTTTCTTGCAAACATGAGCCACGAACTGCGGACGCCTCTCAACAGCATCATCGGCTTTAGCGATGTTTTGCAAGGATTTGAGACACTCACCGAAAAACAACGCCGCTACGTCTCAAACATTCAGAACAGCGGCCGCAATCTGTTGGAAATGATCAATGACATTCTCGACTTGGCGAAAGTCGAGGCAGGGAAGATGCAAGTTCGCGTGACAGAATTTGATTTATTAGCAATCATTCACAGCCAATGCGATCTGATACGGAAGATGGCGGAAGACAAGAACATCGACTTGCGAGTCGACTCGAGTCAAGAATCGATCGTCATCTGGCAGGACCAAGGCAAAGTACAGCAGATCCTCACGAACTTGCTTTCCAACGCTATCAAGTTCACTCCTGAAGGTGGTTTGATTACAGTCCATTGTGAAACCAAGGGAGCTGATGATGTGCTAATCTCGGTCGCCGATACTGGGGTAGGAATCGCCATCGAAGATCACGAAATTATTTTCGAAAAGTTCCGCCAAGCGAAACGTGTTACAGGACAAGATGGATTGACGCGCGAACATTCAGGAACGGGACTTGGACTCTCCATCGTCCGGGAACTCTGCACCTTGCTCGGTGGCGATATCGGAGTATCGAGCCAAGTGGGGTTTGGCAGCACCTTTAAAGTCAAACTACCGATTCGCTACAGCAAACCGGACGAGAACAACGGCAGTTTGATCATGTCGAGGATGCCCTCGTGAGCGAATCCAGCGAAGAATCTCAAGGCAAACCGACGCTCGGGAATGAGAACCCCTATCATTCCCGCGTCTCCCCCACCGAGTCCATTCAGACAAGGCGTCGGCGAACCCTCAGGCAATCTGTGGTATTAGGGGCATGCGCTTGTTCGTCAGCTCCACTGGTCACCTATGGCGGCACCAGAGCCTACGAGTTCCTAAGCGGCCTGAGGCCTTGGACAGATCTCTCAAACCAGCTCGTGATTCTCGGCTCCCTCATCGCTCTATTCGGTATTGTTGGCGGATTGATCGGCGGGGTTATCCGAATGCTTGGTTATCTCTTATTATCCGACAAATGACCGCAACTAGGTCGCCTTGCTTTTTGGAGAAGGTTACTACGGAGCCTTTGTGTTACCCGCGTCCTGCGGCAATGATTCGTTCCACTGCATCAACAATGCGTGAAGGCGACTCACTATGGCTTCTTCTTGTTTAGATCGATCATCCGTCTCGGATGGATCGATCTCCAAATCATATAGCTGTGGGATGGAACCATCGTAATTGACATAGTATTTCCATTTTCCTTGACGAACGGCGAGATCTGGATTGTCCTCTTGAGAACCTGCTGTGAATCCGGGGCGATCGGGCGGACGACGCCAAAAGATAGGGGACTTGCGCGATTCCTTTTCCTTACCCAAGAGTGTTCCTGCCAAATCCTCGCCATCGAGCGATGCCCGGGGCGGTAACACCGTGTTGCACAACGTGTATAGCGATCGATTGAGATCCAAAGCGCAGAAGACCGACGCTTCGTTGGTGGTCCCAATCGAGTTTTTATCCATGTATCCTGGGGCCCATACGATCAATGGGGAGCGAACGCCCCCTTCGTAAAGCCACGTCTTGGCGCCCCGAAAAGGCTCGCAAGTTCCTGCTCCAAATTCGGGGCCATTGTCAGAACAAAGGATTACAATCGTGTTTTTGCGAAGTGATTCGTTCCCTCGGATGTGATCGAAAAGAACGCCAAGCTGCTCATCCATCGAATCCAACACGCTCCGATAGAGAGCACGTTTTCCGTTTCGCCATTTCGAGATGGGTGGAAAGAACGGAGAGTGAACGTCATCAGGCCAAAGGTTAATGTAGAACGGCTTGTTCGCATTCACCGCATTGTCGATGAACCGAACGGCTTCTTGCACAAAGCCACCTGTTATTTCCGATCGTTGCATCCACGTGACCGGTGCACCGAGGCGTTCGGCATCTTCCCATATGCGTTTGGGCTTATCCCACTCCGGATTCATTGTTAGAGGTAAAAGTTTGGCTCCGATTCCTTCGAAGTTTGTAAGGCTCGCATCAAATCCATAAGCTTGGATGGTAGGAGCATCGTCTACATCACGCTGCCCTCCCATGTGCCATTTTCCGAAATGGCCGGTCGCATAGCCTCCCCTTTGCAACTCTCTAGCCAACATCGGTGCTGCTGGATCTAGCCATTGGGCGACTCCTCGTTCCTCGTTGTTTTTACGGTTGTTGAGAAAGGATGTAATCCGCCAGCGTTGCGGATACTGCCCAGTCGATAAGGCGACGCGCGAAGGTGAGCAAATCGGTGAATTCACATAAAACTGCGTGAATCGTATCCCCTCCCGGGCCAAACGGTCGATGTGCTCCGTCTCCGGCTTCTTCCCCCCAAAGCACGACAGATCCGCCCAGCCCATGTCGTCGATGAGCACAACTACAATATTTGGACGCTCGGCACCTCGAGAGCTGTCAACGTATCCGAATCCGCAAGCAGCAAATAGAAGGGCACAAGCCATCGCACGAAGGGCCATCGCACGAAGGGCCATCGCACGAAGGGCCATCGTCCGAAGGGCCATCGCCCGAAGGTATGTGCAAACGCTGTGCTGCGAGCTGAGGTATACTCTGGGTGTCATATCGGAGCCAGTGACGGAAGTATGAGCTTGGAATGCGAGACAAATGATGGCGTTAGAGGAGTTCGTGAAGCCTCCACCATGCTATAGCATAGCAACACTCCACCGCTGGATTGACCGTCCGTCTGCAAACTTATCACTTAACCATGCATCGTTTGATGATCGAATTAAGCAAGCCTCGAGGAACACTGGTCTACGGACTTTTCATTCTGATGATCGGTTTCCAAGGGATTGGTGCTGGAAATGAAGACGCTCGCGATCCGATGCCGACTCAGGTACGAAATCTCTTTGATACTTACTGCTTGGAGTGTCATCGAGATGGGGCGAAGGTAAGCGAGTTTCGGCTGGACCATTCACTATCCTCCAATTTTGATTCGATCGAGATCCGGGCAAAGTGGGGAGAAATCGTCAACGTCCTCAATAGTCACGAGATGCCCCCGGAAGACAAACCCCAGCCACCGGTGGATAACGTATCGGAAGTGGTCGACTGGATCACTTCCAAGCTCGTTGATGCGGAGAAGCGACTTCGCGAGAATCAAGTGGTCATGCGCAGACTGAATCGCAACGAGTACCGCAACACAGTGCGGGAGTTGACGGGTATCGAACCAGATATTTCCGGATTTCCGCAAGACCCATCGGCGGGCGGTTTTGACAACGTAGGTGCGGCTCTATCGTTTAGCCCGATGCAACTCGAACTTTACTTGGACGCCGCCAAACAAGTGATGGACAAGGCGATTGTCGATGGCATAAAACCGCCTTCAATCCGGTGGCGGTTCGAAATCGATTCAGGGGATTCCGATTCCAACCGAGTGAAAGTCGATGGTCAAAGACCCATTGTCAATGGCGGTCGGAATCCCGTGCGGGATGGCTTTAAAGTCCTACATCACGAGTCGTGGGACAAAAAGCTAAACGTGCGAGATTTCGCCCTACAACACGCGGGTACCTATCTCGTACGCATTCGGGCTGCGGGGAGAATCCCAGATCGCAGGGAGGTAACGCAGTCGGCTCGCGACATTCTGCAGAAGCGGTTCGACGAGCAAATGGCTAAAACCCCGGATCGAGAAAAAGGGCATCGACAACAGCTTGAGCGGGATCTCGCGCATTTCGAAACCGATGCAATGTACCAATACGGTCCTCCTCGGCTCAAGCTTGTACAAGATCTAGGAGGGCAGCCCCGCACCGTAGCCGAATTCGATGTCCCCGAATCAATAGACGCTCCCAAGGAATACGAAATACCACTCGAATTTACAACACAGAAAGCCGGCATCACAATCGAGTATGCGTACTCGATTCCTAAGGTGCTTGAAAACTTTTGGCTACAGAGCAAGGAAGAGTTCGCTCGTCCTGAGCTGCTTGTGGATTGGATCGAAATCGCGGGCCCCGTATATGACAGCTGGCCCCCGGCCTCTCATCGAAAGCTTATTTCAAGCGATTCCATTGCAATCGATGATGAGATTGCAAATGCCGCAATTTGCAGGTTTGTTCGACAAGCATTCCGACGAACAGTCAGTGAACAGGAGACTGCACCTTATCTAGAATTGTACGGTTCGTCGAGACGCATGGGCATTCCCGCTACCGACGCTTTGCGAAGTACCTTAGCTGCCGTTTTGGTATCGCCCAACTTTTTGTTCCTTGCTGAAGAAGAGGGAGAGAAGGGGGGACCTCTTTCGCAATATGCTTTAGCGTCACGGTTGTCCTATTTCCTCTGGTCCTCCTGCCCCGATCTCGAATTGATGGCACTGGCAGAGAGTGGAAAGCTACAACCGGGAGACGACCTACGACATCAGTTTGAACGGATGATCTCCCATCCCAAGTCGGAGGAGTTCGTTCGGAACTTTACCGATCAATGGTTAGGGCTTCGTGAAGTCGGAGCAAATCCACCCGCTCCCGATTTATATCCCCACTACGATCGCCATCTGGAGCTTTCCATGATCGAAGAGGGCAGGGCTCTTTTCCGTTCAATTCTTCGCGAAAACAAAAGCGTTCTCGACTTCGTCGATCCTGACTACGTCGTCATCAATGAGCGACTGGCTCGGTTTTACGAAATAATGGGCGTACGAGGTGACCACTTTCGTACGGTCGTTCTTCCATCAGAAAGTCACCGGGGAGGGATCCTTACGCAGACAGCGATGCTTACCATTACCTCGAATGGAACGCGAACTTCCCCGGTGAAGCGGGGAACTTGGGTGTTGAAAAATGTTCTGGGAACCGATCCAGGATTACCCGTTGCGAATGCTGGGGATATCGCCCCTAAAGTACCTGGGATTGATAAAGCGACGGTTCGTCAACGATTGGAGATACACCGCGAGCTGCCCCAGTGCGCCAGGTGCCATGACAAGATCGATCCACTTGGTCTCGCACTCGAGAATTTCAATGCCTCGGGGCAATATCGGAAGCAAGAGGGATTTGGTTACAAGGGAAGGATCGAAAAGAATGATCCGGTCATCGACGCATCCGCTAAGCTACCAAATGGCACGTTGGTAAACGGCCCCGACGAATTAAAGAAGGCGATTCGCTCAGAGCAGGACAAGTTTTTAAATTGCCTTAGCAGCAAACTACTTGCTTACGCCCTGGGACGTGAATTGACCATTGCTGACGAACCGACCTTGAAACAGGTCGTATCATCGGCAAAGTCCAATGGTCTAACACTGAAAAGTATCCTTCTTGCAATCGTTGAGTCGGAAGCTTTTCGTTCGCACTGAAGACACGCAATTAGAATAGAAACTGGGTAACAAAATGTATCATTTAGATCGACGCTATGTTTTACGAGGAGCAGGCGTCGCGCTCGCTTTGCCGTTTCTGGATGCAATGACCACAGCCATCGCAGCCGAGTCAAAATTTCGTCCTCGTGCGGAATCTTCACTGGTGCATCCGCGTGTTCTTTTTTGCTATGTCCCAAATGGCGTCAACATCTTGCAATGGCAGCCAAAGGAGATCGGGGTTGGCTATGAATTGTCGCCGACTCTAAAGGTCTTGGAGGACGTCCGCGATGATTTTACGGTCCTTACTGGGCTAGGGCATCCGCGTTGCACGGGGGGACATAGCGGAGCTGACACTTGGTTGACCGGTGCCGATTTGAGATCGATTCCGGGAAAAGACTATGCAAATTCACTTTCCATTGACCAATTGATTGCTGAGACGCTCGGCACACAGACTCGCTTTGCATCGCAACAATGGTCAGATCAGTCGGGGACTGGCTCTGCTGGTCACTCGCATACACTTTCCTTCGACAGAAATGGGACACCCCTTCCCGCGGAGGATTCACCAAAACGGATTTTTGAGCGATTGTTCGTTCCAGACACTGCTAACGATCGAGAGGCGACATTGCGTCGATACGCCGAGAGGAAATCGGTGCTCGACAATGTTCTCCAGGAATCAAAACGCTTGGCGAATCGAATCGGTAAAGAGGACCAGCGGAAGCTCGACGAGTACATGGGTAGCGTCAGGAGCACCGAGGAGAGAATAGAGCGGCTGGAAAGCTGGATTGACCGCCCCAAGCCCTCGGTCGACTCAAGCCTGTTACAACTTGCCATGCAACCCCACAACGCGCATGACCGGCCAATGTGGATCGATGTCATGATGGAGTTAGCCTATTTGTCATTTATCACCGATTCAACACGCGTAATCTCATTTGAATGGTCGCGAGAAGCGGGTGGATATGGTGGTGGTGGAGAAAACCACCATGAACTTTCTCATCACGGTGGCGATTCGGGTATGTTAGCGAAGCTCGCGACGATCGACCGCTTTCATCTGGAAAGATTGAAGCGCTTTTTAAGTTTCTT
>JALOQZ010000221.1 GCA_025459245.1 Pirellula sp. | reverse complement strand
ATCTTCGAAACATCGACAAGCAATTCCTTCTCGGGATCGAGAAAATCGATGGTGTAGCGGGTCCAAGTTCCATGCTTGACCGATTTCCACTTCCGCTTCGTCTCAATCTTAAACCCTTCGCGGTGCACATGAAGACCATCCATGACCTCTTTGTGCTTGTTCCATTTCCGATTGTCCTCGTAGTTTGGGGGTAGGTTCTTGAGAACAAGCCACTTCACCCAAGCGCTGATTTCCTGTTTCTCGTCCGCGCTGACTGGAAGAGGGACTTCGGCGAGATCACTCGGTAGTGGAAACTGATGAGGATGTAGAGTCTCGTTAGCAGGTATCGATGTGTCGAGAATGTCGTCAAGGCTCGGGGATTCCCGACCGAGTTGACCGAATGCATGTTCGCCACAAATCGAGCCTTCGAAACAAACGATTGCCCCAAGGAGCCCCAGGCGGCAAAGGAACCACCGGCACCGGAACGGATACAGCATTTCGCTTGGAAGCATGGGCAACGTTCCCTCCTGTTGAGTTTACAATGGGCAGGAGCCGGTTCCCTCCGATCCCCAAAACTCCCCCCGGATCATAGAAGCTTTTCGAATGCGTATACAAGAGCAGCCCATCCAATCCAAGGTCCGACCGCGTCAAATGAAAGCATTTTTCTCCCTCGGGGCGTCCTTCGGGCCGCTGTTCTGGGGCCTGATTCTTTTCACGGGTTTACCAGGCGATAAACATGTTTTCGCGAGCGAGGCGTTAACGGAAAATGAGATCCCCGATGCTTCGGAACGGCAGAGACTGGTTCGTGAGTGGATGGCAAAGAGTGAATCGGAGGGAGATACCAAAAGAGGGGCGTCGGTTTTTGCCAGTGCGAAAGTGGCTTGCTCCAGTTGCCATGCGTTAGGTGATGTAGGGGGGAAGCTAGGGCCGGAACTGCTCGCGGTCGCCCAGAAGAGAACACCCGAAGAGTTGATCGAAAGCATCCTGTGGCCGAATCTGGCTATCGAACCGGAGTATGTTCCTCGAAAGTATCTACTGGACGACGATCAAGTCGTAACGGGCTATCCGGTCGCCAACGCACGAGAGGACGTCGTTCTCGTTCGCGATCCTGCGAAAGGGGAAGTGCGCGAACTTTCGAAGGATTCGATTGTCCAATCCGCCCCTACTCAATCGTTGATGCCAAACGGACTGCTCGATGCGCTATCGACGGAAAAGAAATTGGATTTGATTCGCTTCATGGTCCATTTGCGGCATCTACCGGCGGACCAAGTTGCCATGGCGCAGAGAGCTGTTCAATCCGCTTCCCATCACGCCATGTCGACATTTTCATGGAATCGTGAACCGATCCATCCCGATCGCCACCCCTACGCCGATCACCTAGTGAATCGGGATCGCGTTTACGACTTTTATGCCAAGCAAGCGAACGCGTTTCGAACAAAAGATACGGGACTGGATTTGTTACAGGCTTATCCAGGTTTGGATGGTGGAACGTTCGGGCATTGGGGCAACCAAAATGAGGAAACTTGGCGAGGAAACGAATGGCAATCGATTCGTAATCACCGGATACAAGCGACCGTCTTCATTCACCCGAAAAAGACAGTCGCAAGGGCCGTCTGCTATCGCATCGGAGCGTCAGAGGCTTGGTCCCTTTGCTACAGCCCCGATTCCATGGAGTTTGTTTGTTGTTGGCAAGGTGGCTTTCTCACATTCTCTGACGTTCGGCATGGGTTTATGGATGGAGCCAGGATGGCGGGCGAAGAACGTTCCCTTCCCGAGAATGCAGGGCCCGTCCGGGGGGTACTGAAGTTATCCGATTCGACTACCGTTCGATATCAAGGCTATCGATACCAGCAGGATCGCGTTCAATTTTTGCTCAGGGTCGGGGATGAAGAATACATCGACGAGATGGAAATCAAAAACAATCAATTGCACCGTAGCTTGCGCAAAGAGAAGCATCGAGCTGTGAGGACAACATTCCCAATCAGCCGGCAAGGGATAGAGTCGGTAGAGACCGGTGTCCGCATCGGGGCAGGAAAAGGTTTCGTCGTCGACACAATTGAGCTCCCATTCGATAACCCATGGGGAATCCCTTTGTTTGTTGGCGATCACGCGTTTCTCAGCGATGGGTCTGCATTGCTATGCACCATGCACGGCGATGTTCTTCGCGCTGAGGATATATGCTACACGCAATCATCTACGTCCGAGGAGTCCGCATCGAATGCTCGCAAGGTTCGCTGGACTCGTGTCGCAACCGGATTGCATCATCCGCTTGGGATGTGGATCGATTCGGATGGGATTTTTGTTCTATGCCGAAATCAGATCACTCGGCTCCACGATGAGAATGCGGACGGCGAAGTCGATCGATACGAGTGCTTTAGCAATGCTTTCGTCACTTCCCCGAACGGCCATGATTACATTTGCGGATTGGTACGAGATCGCGAAGGAAATTTTTACACGGCCTCGGGCAATCAAGGATTGGTAAAGATCTCGGCGGATGGCCAGTCGGCATCGATCATCGCAACAGGATTTCGCAATCCGGATGGGCTCGGAATCTTGCCCGACGGCTCTCTGACGGTTCCTTGCTCAGAAGGAGATTGGACGCCAGCTTCAATGGTGCATCACATTCCAGCTTCGAACACACTATCAGAGAGCTCGCCCTCCTCACGGTTTTATGGATA
This sequence comes from Pirellula sp., assembly GCA_025459245.1. GTDB lineage: Bacteria > Planctomycetota > Planctomycetia > Pirellulales > Pirellulaceae > JBKCUI01. Next base: position 4,170 of record JALOQZ010000221.1, on the reverse strand, counting down.
TCGCGGACCGAGGCTGGGGATTCCAGTCGAGAAGCCACTTCTTTATTTGCCCCGCGCCATCGACAACAGCAGCGGAGGGCAATTGTGGGTTGATTCCCCTAGGATGGGGCCATTGCATCAAAAACTACTGCATACCTCGTTCGGAACTGGTACGGCGTTACTGTTGTTGCAAGATCGGGTTGGAGAGGTCGCTCAGTCCGCGGCGTTTGTTTTGCCAGGCGAATACCGCTCCGGAGTGCATCGCGCGAAAACGAATCCTGTCGACGGATATGTCTATTTGTCGGGAATGAGTGGATGGGGGACCTACACCCCAGACCCTGGCTGTTTTGAGCGTTTGCGATTCGTCGAGGATGATGTGTTGATGCCCATCGGTTTTCATCTTCGACAAAACGGTGTCGAGATTCGCTTCTCGAGATCCGTCGACCGAATGGCCGCTATGGATACGGCGCAACACTTTGTTCAAGCGTGGAATTATCGCTATTCGCCAGGCTATGGATCACCAGAGCTGTCGATTTCGCAGCCTCGAACGGCGGGGCATGATCGGCTTCGGGTCGATTCGGTCGTGGTAAGCGAAGATGGGCGAGAGATATTTCTCGAGTTACCGGAGCTTCAACGTTGTAGCCAACTCTATTTGAATTTAGCCTTGGGAAATGTCGAGCCGATGGAATTGTTTGCGACGGTTCATGCTCTTGATATTCCGCGAATGGATGTACCGTCGGGGGAGAGAATGCAGAGCAAGGAGTGGTTGCCCCACCCGCTCGAACGCGATATCGAGTGGCTGCAAAAGTCCGTTCCCAATCCGTGGGGCAAACGACGGGCCGATGCAAGGCTGATAACGATTGCGTCGGCCGATAATCTTCAATTCGATCAGAGAACGCTCCATGCCAAGCCGGGGGAATGGTTGCAGCTCACTTTCAAGAACCCGGACGTAGTACCGCACAATTGGGTTTTGATTCGACCAGGAAGCTTGGAGCGGGTTGGCGGGTTGGTGAATAAAATCGTCTCGGATCCCGATGCTTATCTCTATCACTATGTACCGAAGACCGATGAAGTGGTTTGCTACACCGATATCGTGGAACCGAAGTCGGAGTTTGCAATTGTCTTGCAAGTCCCGTCGGAGCCGGGCCGATACCCTTACCTCTGCACCTTTCCGGGGCATTGGATGGTGATGAATGGGGAGCTAATCGTCGCACCTTAGCGCTTATCCGAAAGCCATTAGCCGCTTTGGCGCTAGCCGCGGTTTCCGATGGTTTTCAGGTAGGCTCTCAGTCCGGCGAATCGTTAGAGACCGCCGAATCGCCGGTGTCGTTTGCTGTAATCCTCAATCGCAGAGAGAAAGTCCTCACGCGAGAACTCTGGCCAAGCTCGTTTGGTAATCCAAAGTTCGGAATAACTGATCTGCCAGAGCAAGTAATTGCTGAGACGCAGTTCGCCACTCGTGCGGATAAGAAGGTCGGGATCGGGGAGATCGGCGGTGTACAGGTGCTGCGAAATCGTAGTCTCATCGATTTGGTCGGGAGCGAGGGTTCCCGCCCGAACCTCGCGAGCGATTGAACGAACCGCATCCGTTATCTCTTGCCGGCTCCCGTAGTTGATGGCCAAGCAAAGGTGCAAGCCTGTCATGCTTGCGCTTTTTGCGATGGCTAGGTCCATCTCCTCCAAAACATCGGACGGCAAACCGTCGCGTCGGCCAATGACCGTTAAGCGAATATTTTTCTCGAGAAGCGTCTTCGATTCCTGGGTTAGAAACTGTTTGAGAAGCTTCATCAGGAAATCAAGCTCCTCTTTGGGACGCTTCCAATTCTCGCTGGAAAAACAATACAACGTGAGAACTTGGACCCCCATTTCGACGCAGACTTCGCAGGCGCGTCGGACCGATTGAGCTCCCTGCCGATGGCCCTCTATTCGAGGCAATCCGCGAGCCTGTGCCCAACGGCCATTGCCATCCATGATGATGGCGACATGTTTTGGGACGATGAGCTCGGTCGTTACCGGCTTTTTCCTGCGACGAAAAATTGGCATGGAGTGAGGGGTTACGGTAGTTGGACATCGAGCCAAACGAGATGGTGGTCCGAGGCATCGGTTATGTCAAGTTCCAATGCTTTCAGCTCCTCTGCCGTAGGCCAGAAGACTCCTCCGCCGGTGATCTTGAGCGAACGGGAAGGTAGCACGAAATCGACACGGAGGTTCCCTGGCTCGCGGTCGTTGAAGTCCCCGGTGTCATGCTCCGGGTTCCCTCGCTGCTCGAGGTTGGCTCGTTTTTGAAGCTGAGATGCTTCTGCACCTCCACGACTGCTGGGAACGAAGTCCGACTGAACCAAAGGGGATCGTAGCAGTTGCTGGATCGCTGAAACGTTTCCGGATCCATCGGTCGGATCGGCATTCAGATCACCGAGGATCACAAAAGGAAATTCCGAACTCGCCCCCCCTTTTCTACCTTGATCATCGACCAAGTATTCGGCGTTGGAGGCGATGTCGTGCAAGAATCGTATCTCATCGTTGTTACGACAACCGTTTCGATCTTCTGGACCGTCGAAGACTGGGGGCGTCGGGTGCGCCGCGAGGATTTGGATTCGCTTATCTCCGATGGCGATGGGGACGACCCAATGCGACTTAGAACTCAATCGCAACTGATTCCACACGTTCTCAGAATGATAGGGCTTCCAAGATGCGGATCCGCGATCGCCTGTACCCGGCCGGAGAGCTTGAGGAAGATCCTTCCATAGAAACTTCTGGTATGTCTTGGCTAGTTCCTGATGAATTGGATAGCGACTATAGATCACCATCCCGTATTGCCCTGGAAAGACACCATATCCCCAAGCATCTTCAGGACCGCTCACTTCACCATCGCCGTTAATATCCAAGCTAGACGACACTCCCGTATTCACAGGTGCAACGAATTGATACGAGTAGGGACGCCAAGGTTTTTCTCGCCGTTGGAGGATCGCTTCGTTGTTGAGATATTGCTCCCTCAAAACAGTCGCTGCCGTTCCACCGTCGAAGTCCACTTCGTTGGCGAGCAAAACATCCGGGCTTACCCACTGGACAATCGCAGCGACTTTTTTCGCTTGGGCATCGCCTGCCTCTAGTCCTTTGAGCAACTCGCCATCCGATTTGCGATTCAGCGCCATGTTGAATGTCGCGATACGGATGCTACCCGGCTTGGGCGGATCGATGGCGAGAAGCGTTGCTGGCATTAAGATCGCTCCCCAAGAAAGAAGCCATTGGAATGCGGTTCGAATCATAGCGGCTCAAAGATGTGGGGTCGAAGTTCGCAATGGTTGAGCAACAGAGCGTCAACACTCTTGCCCCTCCATTCTATCTGTCGTCAACAAGGTCGGTCGCGACCATGGGAGAGTTTATTCGGATTGTTGGCTGGTCGAGAAACTAAGATTTAGGGGTGTGTCAGTCTCTTGCAAAGCCTTGATCAGATGCCCCATCGGACGCGTGTGATCCCAGCCAGCGGGGCACCATTCAACTTGCACTGCCGAGAGAGGGCCTATCCATTGCTTCAGAAATTCCAGCGAGGACTCTTTCAAATGAGATTGGAATCGCCTCGCCAAACACTCCGTTGCACCGATGTATAGCAATTTGCCATCAGAACATGTCCATCGATAGACGCCACCGGAGGAAGGTAAATCTTCGGCTCGAAGCTCCATGAAGGGTACCGTTTGGAACGCGAGCTCCTCGCTGGGAAGATCATCCAGTCGATCCTGCTCTCGATTCCATTCATGCCTCAGCAGCAGTGCACCCAATCGATAATCGAGCGGTGTGAAGCCGGGGGCCAGGTTTGCGGCGTCGCGATCGAAACCTTCTGCTATTGCGGGATCGCAAAACAACTCTTCCAAACTGGAATGAGGGTAGCGGTCTGCTAGCCGCCGCCAAGCCATCTCCGATGCGTGCAGAAATGGGTCGGCAGAGGACCAACTCACCGGTCGGCGGGGTTCCGGTGCTGTTTCGTCGGCGCTGTCGTCAGCAGCGATCAAAGCACCTTGAAAGCGGAGTTGGAACAAGCTTCGATTGCGTTCTTCTTCTGGGCCGACGATGCCGAGCTTGTCGCAGTTGGCTTGGAAACTTTTGTTCAGATGAGGATCCAGAATCACTCGATCCACCGAGTATCCTTTGGATGCTCGCCGAAACGCAGTGGCTAACAGATCGGAATGGTGCTCC
>JALOQZ010000220.1 GCA_025459245.1 Pirellula sp. | reverse complement strand
ACAAGAATGGCGATTCCGTAGGTCTTATCATCCTCGCGAAGTGTCTTGCCCGAGTAATCCACCCACTTGGCTGGGAATCCCCACGTCGCACCATCGACCCTTCCTTCGCTGCTCAAAATATGCCCACCTCGTTTATCCGCCCTCATGGGTTCGGGGACGCGAATCGCGAACATTCCCTCTTTCGTGTCTCCGAAGTGCAAATCCATCTTCGCGTTCAATCGGTAGAAGCAGTCGATGATCCGTTCGTTCGAATCACCTCGGATTACGTAGGTCGAATCGCAGGTGGCCAATGTAGAAGCGGAATCGGAGCAGCCAGCATTCAACTCGGTGGACACTGAACTTACGTCTTTCACGCCACCTTTCCAAACATGTTGGGTTCGAAGCAGGACTCTATCTTTGTTTGCATCTACCTCCGGTTCACCCACTTGGCAAACAGTCCCCTTACCTTTCCCCTCGGCCCAAAGATCGAACTCATTGACTTCGCCGAAGGTCATCCACAGAGATCGATGGTGGGGGTGATCATGTTCCTCATCTTTTGAACCATAGGATATTCGCGGGAGAATCGCTTTTTATCCGGGCCTATCAATGGCCACAAAATCGGTTTGGATCCCGAGCGGTAGTGATAGCTCGTCACCAAAGCATCGCCATCCAAGATATCGATACGGTTAGCCACTTTATCGATCTTGAAACGATCTTGCGCGTGAGCGTCAAGGGTGAACCAGGTCGTTAACGCGAGGGCAAGGACAATTGCTAAACGGACTGAAGATTGGACGGATCGTCGGAGCAACATGGATCAGGTCCCGGGAAGGAGGAAAGGGAGAGGGGCTATGCAAGCTACCTTGCAAGCCGTCCATGGTACCTGGGGAGAATGCGCCAAACAACAAGGGAGCGCCGTTCGAAGCAACAAGCTGTTATCAAAGAAGGTATTGAAACGAAGCGAGCCGCTGGATTACCCAAGCGGCTCAGTCGACTTAAAGCCTATCCGACGATCGTTAACTGCTCTGTCACTGACTTCGGTTTCCGAAAAAACTATCGGCCGCCGAAGTACTTTTTGAGGGTTTCGGAGGCAGCGTCTTTGGTGTTTTTCGTCGCAGGTCCCGAATTCATTTTTGGCAATTTGATCGGCTCGCGCTTTTCAAACTTGCGAGGCTTTTGCTCCTCTTCGGCCGCTTTCTCCTCGACCTCTTCAAGCTTGCTGGCCTCTACGCGGGTCGTGTCTTCCATGGTGAATTGGCGAGTGTCCTGCTCCGTCGGAACAGTGGGCACATTGCGATCGATTTGGTCGGCTTCCAGGAGCCAAGAACTGATGTCGAAACTTTCTTTCGAATCGAAGCCCGTTTGCTCGGTCATTCGTTCGGCGGCCTGCTTGACGTTTGCAACCTCGGATTGCTTTGAATTGGCGATTCCGACTTCGATACTGACTTCGAATTCCAGTTGCCCGCAACGGATTTTGTCTCCCGACTTTAGGATCTTTGCCTTGTCCGGAGAAAGCTGTTTATCGTTGACGTAGGTGCCGTTTCGACTGCGAAGGTCCACGAGGAGCAGACGCCCCTCCTTTTGCACGAACGCGCAGTGTTTGCGACTGATGGATTCACTTTTGGGACGAAGCTGACAAGATTCACTGCGGCCGATCAAGAACTTTTCGTCTTTAATAGGGATCTCTTTCCCCTCGTGGGTTCCCGACAAGACTTTCAAGATAATCTGCATTGCCGTTCCTCTTCGCTCCCTGTTCAACGTTTTTCGTTTGAGCTGCCTCGCCCAAATCATTTGGGCAATTCGATCAATGAGCGTTATTGTACACGATGGACGTCACCGCCAACGTCACCAGTATGGGAATCAGGCGTTATCCCAGTCGCAAGCAACTACTTGGTCGACACCGGCCATCAGGCGATCGGCCAGCCATTGTCCCCAAAATTGCATTGCTAAGTCAACCATAGTATCCGCGACGAGACTGCCTGCAGCCCGCACCCCATTGGTATCGGCTCCCAACACCTCGCCAGCTGACTCTAACCCCTCCGCGTCGCGGGAGTTTCGCGGAAGGTTTAACAGTCCTGGCAATTGGGGTGTTGACGCGGAGGCCGACAAGAGAAAGCTGCCGTGCTGGAGAAGCCCCGATGCACTGCGTCTCTGCGCACTACCTAGTATTTTATCCCCACCGACCAAGACATCTACAGGCGACCTTCGCATAAAGCAAAGAAAAGGCTCTTCAGAGGCCTCTTTTCCTCGCGACAGCGTCGCACACGTGCACTGCTCCGACAATTTGGCGTCCCACCCCATCTCGCGTAAACCCTCGACGACAGCTTGATGGGTACTCCTGTAGATTGGCTCGCTATGCCCCTTGAGGCCCAGCTCAGGACGCCCGGGAATGACCAAGCTATAGGTCCATTCGAGATCGTGTAGGATCGCACCTCCCCCCGTCTTCCGCCGCACCCTCGGCGCGGCGGACCAACTCTCTTGCGAGGGGATCTCAAGCTCATTTTGAAAATGTCCCAAGCTGAGCGTCGGTCGGGACCATCGATACATCCGTAAAACAAGCGGGGAGTTCGGCGTCAAATCCGCCAGCATCTCGTTATCAATCCGCATATTGATCTCCCCGGACTGAGGTGGATCCCAACGAACGATGGCACGAATCTTCTGCGAAGCTGTATTCATCTGCGATGCTGGGGACTTCTGAATTGGGGAAGCCCGCTGCTGGATACCGTTAGGGAAGCGGAAAATGATGCAATGGCGATCAAGTGTGGACCACGGTCGTTAGCTTTGACCGCATTGCTTTTGGTAAGCTTCCCAAGTGAGCAGCTTTTCCAATTCGCTCGGATCGCTCATCTTTACCTTCATGATCCAACCCGCGTCGTAGGGATCGGAATTGAGGGTTTCGAGTTGATTCGCAAGCGGGTCGTTTACCTCGACGACTTCCCCCGTGACGGGGCTGTACATCGGACTGACGGCCTTTACGCTTTCCACCTCACCAAACTCTTGTCCTGCCACAACCTTTTGCCCTACTTTAGGCATGGCCATAAAGACCAAGTCGGTGAGCTCTGCGACGGCAAAAGCGGAAATCCCAACCGTTGCGACATCCCCTTGGACGTACGCCCACTCGTGGGACTCGCAAAATCGAAGCTGTTCAGGTTTGATCGTCATTTGGTATTCGTTCGTTTGTAGAAAGGAAGCGGAACAATAGTAGCGGGAACGATGGACCCTCGTATGTCGACCTGTAATTCCGCTCCCGACTGGGCCATGTCGGGATGAATGTAGGCCATCGCGATCGGGCAATCGAGTGTTGGTGAAAAGCTGCCGCTGGTCACAGCTCCGATGACCCTTGAATCATGATCGAGCACGCTTGCTCCCTGCCGAGCCGCGCGTTTTCCCGCCAGCTTCAGCCCGACTCGGGTCGCCACGGGGCTATTGGCCTTTATGTCAGCAATCGATTTGCTCCCGACAAAATCACGGTCTGAAAGATTGCATGCGAAGCCAAGACCAGCTTGGAGCGGATTGATAGATTCGTCGAGTTCATGACCATATAGCGGCATCCCCGCTTCCAGCCGCAACGTATCGCGGGCCCCTAGCCCAGCCGGCTTGATCCCAAGATTCCGACCGGCCATCAAGATGTTTTCCCAAACACGCGGTGCGTCCTCCTTGCGGACAATCAACTCTAAGCCATCTTCGCCCGTGTATCCAGTGCGAGAAACGATGCAGGGCTTGCTCATCTGATCGGTTACTTTGGCTTTGTAATACCCAAGCGAAATCGCATTGCTGGGGAGCAACGGCTTGCAAATCTCGATCGCCTGCGGTCCTTGCACGGCAATCATCGCCGTGCTCTCGGTCGCGTCAAAAAACTCGACATCTGGAAAATCGGCCAAATGCGGCTTGATCCATTGCACGATCTTCGCGTGGTTGCCAGCGTTGACGACGAGCAGAAAATAGACTTTACCGCTCGGGCTTTCCAAGCAGGAAACGAGGACGTCGTCGAGGATTCCGCCCTCTTCATTGCACATCAGCGAATATCGAACTTGCCCGACCTGCATATCCATTACCCGGCGGGTGAGCAGATGATCGAGCAATTGGTCCGCTCGGGGGCCATCGAAGCGAAGACGTCCCATGTGCGAAATATCGAACAGACCTGCAGCAGTGCGAGTGGCCACATGCTCGGCCACGATTCCTTCGTACTGAATCGGCATCTCGTAGCCCGCAAACTCCGCCATGCGTGCGCCGTGGGACTGGTGCCAAGAATGCAATGGAGTAGACGCGAGCTGGGGACTCATAAATGCGGTTTGCCTTTTCAACGATCGGATGGGAAGGCAAAGAGCATAACATAGGATAATCGTAGGTGGCAATACGCAGAGAATGTCTACTCTTCGCTTGCCAGCCCCACCAAATCGACATCCCTGTGGTAGGGTGACGGCACCTCGGGAGCCAGCGACCTGGCACCATCCCCAATCATTGTGACAAATCCTTCGTGGCGACCGTAGTGAAGGAGCAAGTGATCATTGTGAAAGTGAAGCTGTCGCAGATCACGGGCACAGTCTTCCTTTGTCGCAGGGACTCCCAAAACTTTTAACCTTGTCTTTGTGGCCCAATCCCAGAGATGGATCCTTGGTCCAACGGTCAACGCCAGTACCGAACAATCCGGGCTCAACGCCAAGTGCTCTATATTGTCGTGGATCGAATGAAAGACGCTATTGGGGGACCAGCTCAAGCTATCTACCTCGATCATATCGAAAACATCAACCACGGAAACTCGAGCCTCTTGGGCCAAAAACAACCTGCCATCCGGGTGAAAAACACCTTTATTAAAATGGTGAGTGAACTTGATTTCGCCGAGCCTTCCTTCACCCTTCGAGTCCCAGACTTGAAGCGTCGCAAAATTGAACGGCACCACTACCAACCGGCTCCCGTCAGGTGAAAAGAGGGGTTGAACAGCTCGGTCTTTCACGTCCCCCAAATCCACAAGCCGAACAGCGCCTCTCTCCAAATCCCAAAGCCTTAGTTCCGCACTGTGACTGCCTATAGCGAGCGATCGACCGTCTTGAGAAAATGCCAAATTGGAAACTTCCAATTCCGGGAGTTCTAACTTTTTCAGCACCTCCATGGTGGCGCAATCGAGAACATAGACCGCGCGATGCTTCAACGGACCTAAATCTCCAGCGAACGCAATGAATCTCCCATCCCAATCTTCCGCAAACGGCGCACCCAGACTTGTTTGTATCGGAAGCTCTTTCAGAATTCGGCCGTCCTCTATCCGACTCCAAATAACCTTGCCGCTGTTCGGAGAATGCGAAATTACTTGTTGCTTTTTCGATAGAACTCCTATCGCACGCCATTCACTCCTTGGGTTTCGATACCCAAACAAAGAACATTGGGAAAGAACGTGCACGAAGCAATCCGTCTCTTCAGATTGAGTGTAAAAAACGAACACGCCGCGTTCGATGTTCCAATCGCAAGTCTCCAATCGTTCGCCTTTCCCAGTCAATTTGACTCGGCTATGAGTAAACCAAGTTTTGCTATCGATCGACTTAACTAAGGCGTACAGCGTCCCGTTGTGCGATGTAGCGAGCATCGCATTTCCTGCACAAAACTGAACGGTGGACATCGTTGTCGGCATCGTCGTTGTATACTCAACGGTACCCGATTCGGTCGAAACAATTGTCAGCTTGCTATCGTAATTGGTTGCCGCAAGGAGTAATTCATCGGGTGAAAAACTGACGCCAGTGGAGTCCTTATCCCCCAAGCGGTAGGCAGCTTCCATTTGATGCGCTGGCCAAACAATCGTCCCCTCCTTTTTGGTAGCAGCAGCAATCCAGCGTCCAGAGGGGGACCAAGCTAATTCTCTTACCGTAAAATCGTGGTCTGTCCTCGCTCGCATCGTTCCAACGTGCTTTAGATTCAAAACATCCCAAAGCTCGATTGCGCCAAAGCGATCTCCGGTGCACAACCAATCGCTGCTAGGGGACCAAGAAATCGCGCTGACGGTGTTTTCATGTTTGCTAAAGACATGCCTGATGAGAAACGTCTCCATGCTCCAAATCCGGACCAGCCCATCCTTTGCACCAATTGCCAACCAAGTTCCATTGGGGGAAAATGACAGGGCTGAAATCTCTACCTCAGCTATCTTGACCACTCGCAGCCGTCGACCGCTTTCGGCATCAAAGAAGGTGATTTCACCGTTTTCGGATCCCGTCGCGATGACACGACCGGAAGGATGGGTGGAGCAAGACCTCCACTTGGGCGCTTTGATCAAGGGAACCGATTGACTTCCTTTTCGGTATTCATCCAACAAATGGACGACGAACCCTAAATGCCCTCGCTGGGCGATTTGCGCCCAATTCTTTAACCCATCCGAAATAAAGGAATCGTTTCCCTGCTCAACTGCGGTAAAGGCCTCTTTGATTTCAAACGCGAAAGCCCGTTTGGCATCCATGCTGAGTCCATGGTTCCCACCAACGACTCCCAAACTTTTTATCAACGGCCAGGCCCATGGAAGGAGCAGACAGATAGCGACTGCAGCGATCGCGATAAACCGGCGATTGGCAGCCGTTTGACGACGCGGCCGCCTTGCTGCGACTCGCTTCCCCTGCAACCAGGCTTCGAGATCCGCTCGGAGTAGGGCGACGCTCTCGTATCGCCGTTCGCGATCTTGACTAGACGACTTCATCGCGATCCAGCCCAAGGGGCCGTTCCACCATGATGCCAATTCGCGGGCGCTCGAACGCCGAGCGGCTGCTATCTCATCATCGATCTGATGGCACATAACGCTCACATCGAAATCGTCCGAAGCTACCGACTTCGCGCCACCATTTTTTGAAGTCGTTTTCGATTTCGTTTCCGATCGACCTCCCAACCGTTCTTGCGAGTACCCAAACAATAACTCGAGCAAGATAATGCCGAGAGAATAGACATCGGATCGCTGGTCGACATCCGACGCCCAATCTCGTTGCTCCGGGCTTGCGTACCGTGAAGTACCTACCCATTGCGTCGCAAACGTTAAGTGAACGGATTGATGCTCGTCCGTCGACAAAGCTTTCGCAATCCCGAAATCAATCACCTTGGGAATGGCCTCACCTCGACGCTGAAACACCAAGATATTACTTGGCTTCAAGTCTCGGTGAATGACACCTTTCTCGTGTGCATGGGAAACGGCTTCGCAAATCCGTATAGCCAAACCGACTCGATCGCGAATAGAGAGTCGCATTCGATTGCAAAACGCATCCAATGGGATCCCAGGCACATACTCCATGGCGAAGTAGACGTATCCATCTTGCGTTGTCCCCGACTCGATAAACTCAGCGATGTTGGGATGATCGAGTCGCTCAAGGATCTGTCGCTCCAATTCAAAGCGACGCATGATTTGCCTGCTATCCATACCCGGCTTTATCACCTTGATCGCGACTCGTATCTTGGGATCTTGGTTATC
>JALOQZ010000219.1 GCA_025459245.1 Pirellula sp. | reverse complement strand
TGGGCTTCCGTTTGCATTCGAAACGCCATTTCCAAGGACTGGATTCGTGCTTCCAATGGATTGTCGTTGCCTCCGCGTTGCTCCAAATGCATTTGATTCAACTGCTTCAAGAGATCTAGTTGTTCCCGTTGAGCGGTCGAGGATATCGCAACATTCTTGATGTCGCGGATCACACTTTCAGGGTCTAGCTTGGAATTATTGATTTGCGCTCCCTGATAAATCCCAGGCAAAAACCGATTGCCCCACAACGCCGGTCCCACCACTGGTTTCCCTGGGCAAAGCACAACAAACCCAGGTAGGTTCTCATTTTCGGTCCCCAACCCGTAAAGCAACCATGAACCCATTGATGGTCGAGTGGGTTGCGTCTCACCGCTGGTCATCATCAATAGAGACGGCTCGTGGTTGGGAATATTGGTGTGCATCGATCGTATGACGCACAAATCGTCGGCACAACTGCTCAGATGAGGAAAGAGTTCGCTTATCTCCAGCCCAGACTCACCATGCCGATCGAAGCGAAATGGGGACTTCATAAGCCCGCCCGTCTTTCGCTCCGTTTTGAGCTCCGATCCGGGGGGACGCTGACCATCGTACTTGGTCAAAGCGGGCTTTGGATCGAATGTGTCCACCTGCGATGGGCCACCATTCATGAACAAATGGATGATCCGTTTGGCTCGGGGCCGGAACATGGGAGGTTTTGGCGAGAGGGGATTTTGCGCGGATGACAATCCCAATGGCTCATGACCTAAAGCACCTTGCTGCTTTAGAATCGCAGCGAGCCCATAGGCCCCTAATCCGGTACCAAGCTTTTGGAGTAGAGCTCGGCGCGACGGAAGGATCAGGGAATCCGATCCCAACTGGGAATGAAGAATTTTCATGGCCAACTTTCAATGGAACAATGGTTGGGGGCTGCGTCTGTCTTATGAGCCTATCGTAAAACCATTAGCCGCTCTGGCGCTAGCCGCGGTTTTCGATGATTTTCGGATAGGCTCTTAGTCCAAATACATGAATTCGTTGCTTGCGAGCAAGGCTTGAGCATACCTTTCCCAGCGACTGAGTTTGTTCTTTTCTTTCGACTCTTCGCTCTCAGCCACTTGTAGGAATTGCATCCCGATCTCCAACTCGCGGTCGTTTGCATCGCGGCCAAAGGCGAGCTGATAAGCGTATCGAATCTGCGAGTCCATGCTTGAAGCGGACTCCTTCTGAATGCGTTCGGCGAACGCTTTCGACTGCGCGATCATGAAAGGACTATTCAGCACGAATAGTTGTTGCTGTGGAACGGTTGTTTCGGCCCGAGTGGATGCGGTAATGTTCGCGTCAGGAAAATCAAAAAGCCGCAGCATGTTATCCAGCTCATGACGACTGATGAAGCCGTATACGGTTCGTCGGTTGTTTCTTTCGTCTGCAAGGTTTGTTGAAGGCCCCTCAAGCTTCCTGTCCAAACGCCCTGAGGTTGCCAGCAGGGCATCGCGCCATGCTTCCACATCCAAGCGACGACGATTCATTCGCCAAAGAAAACGATTGTCTGCGTCGCGCTGTAGGTTCGCTTCATCGGATTCGGTACTGAGTTGGTAAGTGGCCGAAAGCATGATCTCTCGGTGCAACGACTTGAGAGACCAGCCCTGATCCATGAATCGAATGGTCAAGTAATCTAGCAACTCTGGATGGCTTGGTTGTTCGCCGAGCTTTCCAAAGTTATCCGGAGTCGCGACTAGCCCTCGACCGAAGTGATGTTGCCAAACTCGGTTGACGATCACGCGCGCTGTCAACGGATTATCGCGCGAAGCAATCGCCTTGGCCAATTCCAATCGACCGCTTCCGTTGGTGAACACTTCAGGGGAATTGGAACTTAAGATTTTCAGAAACCGCCGGGGAGCAGTTTCCCCTCTATTGGCAGGATTGCCGCGGATCATTACTTGAAGATCGGATGGCTTACCCTCCGCGATCGCGTGCGCGATTGGGTATTTCGGAGGTGACTCACGTCGGAGTTTCTCCAAGCCTTCGCGCATCGATGCAATCGACGCACTCAGGTCCGGAGGCAGCAGTTTTTCGATTTCAGAAATCTCCATCGCAAAGACTCCCTTCTCACCAAACACTTCCGTCAGCAAATCGGGTTGGGAGTTGCTAATATCGGTCGGTGTTTCCGTGTAAACACGAAATTGGATTGCTGCTTCATCCCCGCAGCCTCCCGCTTGGTCGCTTCCGCTATTGTCCAGACCTGCAAGGGACGTAAAGCGAATCGCCCCCTCCGGAATCTCGTAGGTCAAAACACATGTGGAGTGGGTACCGAGTCCATTGTCATATTTCTTGCCTCCGACGCGGAGTGGCCCTCCATTGATACTCTTGTCGACATGAACGTTGCCGTAGGATGCGTTCACCGTCTTCCACTTGAGTTCGGTAAGCTTCATCTCGCCGGTGGTGGTAATCAGTTTGGGTTCGATCCAATCCGCATGATCGCAGCTTGGCCCGTTTCCACCATCAGTCACAACCAGCACCAACTCTTTGGCATCTTTCAGGTCGACATCCACTTTGACAATCGGCTGCACCTTTGTCACCAACGGGCTCGTGTAGCGAGCGTTTCCGGCGGGGGTTTGTTGCGAGATCTCTTGTTGTTCTTCGGGAGTGAGCACACCTTCGCGTTGCCGCCTGAGCAGTTGGAGATAATTTTGAAATGCTAAAGCTGCCGATTCGTATGCTTCCTTATTGCCGTTAATCGCAGCTTCGAACCAAGGCTTCAATGGGATTGGTGGCTCAGAAGATTTGGATTTCAAATAGTCGATCCACTTCTTGAGGGTCGGCTCGTTCAGCTCTTTGGATTTCGCGAAAGCGGCCAACTTTAATGAAGAATCTTTAGACTTAGCGTCTCGATACTCGCGTGTCGCCATCATGTAGCGTGCAATTTGGTCGATCCTGGATTCGCGAATCTTCGGACCTTCGCGAGCGATCGTTTGATTGATCGACTCTTCTAGTTTTTTTATTTCTCGCTGGGCGTTATCGTAGCGTTTGACTTCATCGTCCGGCACGAGGGGAACGTTATGAAGACGCGAGCTGTGAAAAACTCCGGCTAGAGAGTAATAATCCTGCGTGGGAATGGGATCGAATTTGTGGTCGTGGCAGCGTGCGCAGGAGACAGTCAGTCCCAAGAATCCGCGAGTCAGCGTATCAATGCGATCATCCAATTCGTCTGCAGTCGCTTTTGCGGCGTCGGTGTTCTTATAGTATTGAGCGCCCAGTCCAAAAAACCCGAGGGCTGGTAGATTCTTCAGTCGCTCCTGCTCGTCAAGGTCCATCACGTCGGCCGCAATCTGGTACTGGACGAACCGATCGAATGGCATATCCGAATTGAAAGCGGCGATAACCCAATCTCGGAATCGGTATCCACTCGTATTAGGTTGAACGCTGAACGTGTGTGCTTGATCCTCCGAGTAGCGTGCAACATCCAACCAATAACGCCCCCACCTTTCACCATAGGCTGGAGAAACCAGCAACCGATCGATGACTTTGGCAAAGCTGTTCGACGATTCGTCTGCGAGGAACGCGTTGATTTCTTCGGGGGTGGGTGGCAGTCCCGTCAAATCGAAGGTGGCGCGGCGTAGTAGTTCCCGCTTATTTGCCTTGCGAACAGGCGAGAGACGGTTTGCTTCCAATGCAGCCAAGATGAAGCGATCGATCGTCGATTCGGCCCAATCGGATTGGGCCGGTGTCGGAGGTTCGGGAGATTGGGGAGGCATGAAGGACCAAAACTTGCGGGCCGATTCAAAGTCGATTTCTTTTTTGGTAGTGACAGGCTCACCGTGGCGAGGATCCACCGCTCCGCTTGCGACCCAAGCTTCAAAGTCGGCGATCACTTGGGGTGGGAGTTTGCCGCGAGGTGGCATCTCGGTGGACTCATAACGAATCGCTTGAATGAGCAGGCTTTCGTCGAGTTTGTTGGGAACAATGGCGGGGCCAGAATCTCCTCCTTGAACCAGCCCCTGCGCCGTATCGACCAGCAAACCACCTTGTACTGTCTTCGATTCTGCAGAGTGGCATTCGTAGCAATGTTCGACAAGAACAGGCCGGATCTTCTTTTCGAAGAATTCCAGCTTGGCAGCTTGTTCGGGAGTCGCGGCGCTCTCTTGCGACCATACGGTCGTAGTTATTCCAAACGACGGGATCCAGGCCGCGGTGAGCACGAACGAAACAATCAAAACGCAGTTCGGAATGGAACGCATAGACAATCGCGAATTGGGAGATGGCTTTGAATCGCCGAAGGTGGTAGGCATAGGGGGGGAGTCAACGACGTGGGAGGGAACCCCATTGTAGCCCATCGGCGATTTCGAATCCACTTCTTCATCGGAGCGGGGATGCGAGGATCCAGGTTCGCAAAGCTGAGTAAACCACCGCACCGTTGAGGAGGTGCCAAATAAAATGCGTTCCAAACGACCAAGGTACCTCCCAATCGATCGACCTTGCGATGATAGCTAAGGAAAAGAACAGGGCGGCAAACCCAAGTAATCCTCGTTCAACCTCACTCTTCCGAGCCCAGATGAGGCTGTAGATCCACATAGCAACAAGGGATGGGAAGTAGAACAGGGAGCCATTTAGCAGTGACTTGATCGGCATCAACACGAAGGAAGTCCCCACAACGAGGGCGACGATCGCCACCGCTTGCCGAACGTTCGCGGGAAGAAGGGTCCTGGAGATGAACCACAAGAACACGACTTGAAAAAGAGTAATGGGAATGACATCGAGCCACATGGTCGCTACGGTCGGCATCGTATGAAAGAGAAAGCTTCCGCATCCGATGGTGGCAGCCAGCAAGATCAAAACAAGGGTAGTGGGCTTCAGGTCGCGACGCTTGACGGCCAAGTCCAATCCGAAAGCTGCAGCGAAGAGAAAGGAAGCGTTGCTGATCGCATTCAGTGGTTCCCCCCAAAAGTTCGGGGCCTCTCCACGTTCGCGATACAGTTGAAGCATGAATTGGCAAACAAAAAAAGAATCTGACATCGCGATTTCCATGAGAATTCAAAATCTATCGATCACAGCAAGTTCGGCGCTGATGCGAAATGAGTTTAATTGAGGACTACATGTGTCCGCTTCGGTTGTCGTTCGACATAAAGGGCCGAGAGTGTTTGCTACCATGCTCCCATCTTGCCTCGGCAAGAAGCCCCGCAATGGAATCGGAGTAAAACATACCTTTGGGGGTAAGCCAACTTTCAACGGAGTTCCGTTCAAGCAAATTCTCGGCTACTAAAAGTTCCAATCTTTCGGCGTAACTTTGAGAAGCCTCTGATTCCGCGATCATGCGATGAGCATCGTTGTCGAATCGAAGAGAGGCAAGTCGACGCGTGATCAAAAGCAATTCGAAGTCAAGGCGATCATACCGAAAGTACCGATTCCAAACCGGCCCCTGCGAGTGAACAGCTTGCATGTACTCGGACGAGCTCTCTGGGTTCATGGTTTTCAATGCGTACTGGCCGTTATCCGTGGGAGTAAACGAGATACCTGAAGGTCCAAATCCGACAACTTGGCAGTGATTTGACTCATAGCTGATCGGTTCATATCGATATCGACGCGGGTCGAAGGCGAGTTCCGCACGTTCAAAATTTGTGAGAGATGTTTGCCGAAAGCCACTTTCAAGCAGCATCGTTCTAAGCTCGTTCCAATTGGATGAAGCTTCTTCATTCGCCGGCAGCAATTTGACCATGGCTGGATCACGTGCCCATTCCGTACCGAGACCGGGAAACATGACCAGGTGATAAACACAGATCTGATCTAGGCCGATATCGATCGCTTGTCGAATGTCTTTCTTCATCTCCTCCAAAGACTGTCCAGGAAGATTGCAGAGCAAATCGCCGCTGGCGGTCATGTTGCGCACATGGGCCGCTTCAACAGCCTCAGCGAAGGTGTCGGCACGACCAAAAGCTAGGCGGCCCATTTGTTCCAAACGCGATTCAGAGAAGGTCTGGATACCCATGCTTATACGAAAGTGTCGAGCTTGGATCTCTTCCGTCATGATGTCGAGCAATGACGGATTTCCCCGAACAAAGTTCCTGGCAACTCCTTCGAGCGAAACCTCCGCTTGCTGCAAATCGAATGAAGAGTTCAGACGACGCGCCAAAAGACGAAAGGTGTTAGCTGGCGTCAAGTTTGCGGTGCCGCCGCCAAAGTACAGACCGCTAACTTGGGCGCGATCCAAATCAGGCTGATTGGCGATGCGTTGTTCTATTTCGAGCGAGACTGCACTGGAAGTGGCGGCCGCCTTGAGTGCGCTGTATGTCTCGTGCGGAAAAGTACAGAAACCGCAGCCACTTATCCTGGGATTGCAAAATGGATGCGGTAAGACTCCGACCAAAAGTGGGTTCCTCGGATTGCGAGGTGGCTCGAACTGGCTGTCGAACGTAGCGGCCATACGTCGAACATCCGCATCTGCGAATGGCATGGCGGCAGCGAGGGGATATCCATGGAGCAATCGATGACGCTGTGGTCGCGCCATGAATCTAGCTAGCCTCGAATGGAGCCGAGTCGATACGGTCGTGGCGGTTGCAAGCACAATAACCTCCGTTTGTTGAAAGGACTGATAAGCCAACCCAGGGGGGACCCGGGTTGCGGTTCAAGTACCCCTTAGCTAGGCGCGTACCAAACCAGGCGTAAAGCCGTAAGTTACTACAGCGAATGAGTTTAGGGACCAAGCTGCGTGGTTCCTGCGTTTTGGTCGCCGATCTTTAGGTACAATCTGTGTAGGCTGCACAGACAATTTATGCTCCATAGGGACAGTACCATGGCACTTTTATCTGGAGGTGAATGGAAGATCGCGGAGGCGATTGCGGGGATCGGTTACGTAAATCCATTCCTGCCCGAGCGAATGGAGTTGGAGAAGCGAGCGTTGGGTAAAGAGTTCAAGAGTGCTCATGCTTTC
>JALOQZ010000218.1 GCA_025459245.1 Pirellula sp. | reverse complement strand
ACTATCAGCAGAACCTAGTTCGCTCAAGGTCGGTGCAGCGCGCAAACCGTCACTTCGCCGCAGTAGCGATGCGATCAGAAAACACGCTACGAGCAAGGAAGCGACGATAGCAACGAGAACTCTAGGCATAGCCGATCTCAAGGTACCCGCGGGGAATGGAAGAGTTCCATTCGAGATCGATAAGCTACTTCGTCAATTTCATCCGAAAGATAGCGGAAGGTGAGAATATACTTTTGAATTCTCTCGCTATCCTCCGCTTCCGAACCCTCGCGGAATGCGACTCGATCCAATCGATAATTGTCTCGCAAGTCCAGAAGCTTCGCCGCGCGAGCGACAGCGTTCGGCTTGAGCGCGATGATGTAGTCGGTATAGGACAAATCGCGTCGATGCGTGAGGAGCTGTACGGCTTCGATCGCGGCCGGCGAAACACCGGCATCGACCAAGTCTTGATTCGTAGCAGCGGTATCTTCGAGAACGTCATGCAGCACGGCCGCTTGCTGAACCAACGGATCCTCTGTTTGGAGCATCATTCGCAGCGGGTGCAGGATGTAGGCCTCACCCCCTTTATCTCTTTGACCGCGATGAAATCGGACTGCTAATTCGATCGCCTTCTCGACGGGGCTCGCTGCATCTAGAGTGGGTTGTCTCTCCAGGCTCATCGGTCGTTGTCCAAAGACTCGTCGTCAAAAGAGTCGTCGTCGTCAAAATCGGGATGCATGGGATCGTCGGGGTCGAGAAAGAAATCCCCTAATCCGTGCGGAAGTGTATTTGCTCCCAGCGAACGCGACTTACGCTCACGGGCCGCTTGCAAGTCCAGTGCATCCTCACCGAGGCAAGCCACCAGAGCCTGACGCCAAACTTGGTCCTTTGCGATCGGATGGGTTGGGTCTTGGGCAAGCAGCTTCATTGCGTAACGAAGAAGCTGGATCCCGTCGCGAGCGGAATAGTCGAGTTGCAAGGCATGCGATTGTTGTAGGAACTCGATCGTCAGACCTAACAGTTCCTCTGCAGCAAAAGGGAGGTGGTACTTCAAGATCGCCAGCTCATCTTCGCGGTTGGGGAAACCGACCGATAAGGAGGGCTGAAGCCGGCTCATGATGTAGTCCGGGATTTCGTAGGTCGAGTCGTCTTGATTCATCGTCACAGCGCATCGAAAATCCTTGTGAGCGCGGATCGATACCCCCGCCACAATCGACTCGATGTAGCGGCGGTGGTCCAAGAGCGGGGCGAGGGAAGCCCATGACTTTTCGTTCATGCGATTCCCTTCGTCGAGAATGCAGACTCCACCCTTGATCATCGCCGTAACGAGTGGCGAAGCGTGATAAGCGATTTTTCCATCGCTCGCCAAGATTGGCGTGATCAACAGGTCTTCTGGGCGAGTGTCTGCGGTACACTGGTAGATATAAAGAGATTGGTTTCTGGCTTTCGCTGCCGCCATGGCCAAGGCCGTTTTGCCAATGCCAGGCGGTCCTACCAGCCGAGGTGCGAGTGGAAGATCCTTTTCGTCGACTACCAGCCAGCAAGCTAGTAGTTGTCGGAGCACTTCTCCTTGACCGATCCACTGCAATTCGTTCGTAATCGGATTGCTGAGCGTAAGGCTGACGCCGTCGATTTGAATTTTATCCTGCATAACAGTCGTTCGAATTGCGGATTAGCATGGGAAATTGAGAATGGTACCTAGCAACTCATCACATAAAAACGGATTGTACCAGATTCGATCACGGAGTATCCCCAAGTGAGCGATAGCTTTCGATTGGATGACAAAGTTACGCTGCTGCCTGTAGTTCATCGCAGCGGTGCGAACGCTCGTGCCATAGAAGAGTGGCTGCTTCAACATCCGGTCGATTGTTTGGCAGTACCGCTCCCACCTTCTTTTCGCGAATCCGTTCTGGCCGGTGTCGAGGCGCTCCCCGTAGTTTCCTTGGTCGTTCAAGCACCCGCGGCGAGCGCGCGATGGGACGCGGAGAAAGGATGGCTTGACTCCGGGGACCCAGACGGAGAAGAGTCTGCCGCAGACGACGAGGCAGAGACGAGTTTGCCAGAGTCCCTCCCCTATAGTTATGTGCCGATCGATCCAAGCCAGAGCGTTATTGCCGCAATCCGATATGCGCTGGGCGAACGAATCCCCATCCGATTTGTTGATCTCGAAACCGATGTCTTTACCGGTGAAGAAGATTTTCTTCTGCCCGATGGGTTCGCGCTCAAAGATGTTTCGCTCGAGACCTACAACGCTGCGATCTTAACTGCTGTCGAGCGACCTCGCTCCGAACAAGTCCTTGCGAGAATCGAGGCGATGGCATCGAAGCTTCTCGCTCTTCGTCAGCACTACAAAAAGATCGTCATGCTTTGTTCCGTGGGGCATTGGCCCTGGCTGCGCGAAGCTTACCAGCGGCAGCTTGTGACTTCATGGGAAGGAGAAGAAGATCGTCATGACGAACCTGCTGTGAATTATTCTGTCGACGAATCGACTCTCGTATTCCTGCTGGGCGAACTTCCATACATCACGGCAGTGTATGAACAGACTCGTTATGAATTAGCAGACGAGCCTCACGCGGCGGCAATCGACGGTGTGAAGCGACTGCTCCTTTCGGCACGCGCTTCGTACTTGGCTGACTTTGGTCAGCGGGCTCGTCGCATTTCCCCCCTCTTGCTATCGCAGTGTTTGAAGTACATCCGCAATCTAACGTTGCTGGATCGACGGCTTACACCGGATATGTACACATTGGTACTGGCTGCCAAGCAGACGTGTGGCGATCAATTTGCAATCCATGTGGCAGAGACGCTTCGCAATTATGCGTTTCAAGAGCCGTTGCCATGGCCTACGGTTCAGATGGGAATTCATCAGATGCGTTTGCCCGAGGGGGATGTGGTCCCTGCGATCAGTCGCTTGGGTCAGCATCTTGGTGAGTGGCGTTCGCTCCAGCTCAATCGCAGGCCGCTCAAAGACGAATCGCGGCAATGGCGATTGCAATGGAATCCTTACAAGCAATGTTCTTGGCTTCCTGACGACGCGAAGATCGAGAGTTTTCGAACGAGAGTGATCGAACGAGCGAGAGCTCTTATCGGCGCGGATTTGGCTCGGAGTGAGAAGTTCACGACCAGTATGATGGACGGGATCGATATACGAGAAACGCTTCGTCATTGGTACGATGGTCAGCTTTATGTGAAGGTGCAGCCACCGAGCGTAGGTACCTTGGACGCTTGCGTCTTTATCTTTGACCCAGCAGCGGATCCCAAGGTTTATTCATGGCAAACAACTTGGTTTGCTGAGTTTGAGTGGGAATCGACGTTGGCGTTTTATGCGACGGATTTCTCGCAAGAGATCTTGGGACCTGGCATTGCAGTTGCTACTTATGGTGGAGCGATGTTCTTATTTCCACCGAAACCGATCCCCGACATATGGCGGGACAAGGAGTTGCAGTTTGCAGACACGTTGGAAGAGAGGCTCATCGCGGCGGCTTGCAAACACTCGGAAGCCAAGCAGGTAGCACTGTTATCGCCGATTTCACCGACAGCTTCATGGCGTCGAATTGCGAAGCGTTTTGGCAAGTCGTTAGTGCATGTTCCTTTATCTCAATTCAGTGATGCGATGGTCGCTCAGTTAAGGACCGTCCACGTATTGAACGGCCAAGAAGTCCGCAGCTACGCCGCCCACTTCATCCGGCAAGCGTGAAGAACTACTAGAGGACTACCGAGACTTTCTGCGTACCGGCAGCCATCTACTGTGGGAAAAGGATTCCCGCGAAGTAATGTTTGTTCGCAAGCTCGGAACCAAGAATGATGTGTCCTATGAGACCTATAGGACTTATCTAGACACCCGCCCTCCTGAGATTGTGGCCAAAAAAGCCAGTGAAAACACTGGCTCAGGAGGCGGAGGGCACGGGACTCGAACAACCGCCAATTTCCCTGGGAAAAAGGCACTTCTCACCCAGCGCGACGCACTATCCGACGCAAGACAATTTTTCGCCCAACTTCCGAGCACAAGCGAGCGATGCTCTACGCGCTTTGATCACCGTCTGGCCGACTCTGCCAATCTCAGTCCAAATTAAGATCTACGATCTCGCAATAGCCGCGGTTGATGGTCAATCAGCTAAAGGTTCTCACGATGCCGTTGATACAGTCAACTAGGTGTTGAATCCTTGCGAGCACCAACAGTGGATCGGGTTGTGATATCTTCGTACCGCTGCTCGGAGAAAAAGTTGTGCCTGCGATTGTTCGTTGTATCTGATTTTGCCAGGGCGTCGCTAGCAAGTAAACTTGCACTTACGCCATGCTGCTGAAGTTAACAACTCTTCTTTCCCTGTCCTCCCACGCCCATGAAGAATCCTTGGACCGACTTACCCTCCACCGAGCCAATGATCCTGCAAGAGGATCAGTCAGCCGTAGAGGCGTTCAACCGCCATTACCAAGGGCGTGAAGACCTAACGGTTCAAACAGACCTCCAACCAGAGCCCTTCTTTGGCGCTGTAGATGCCCCTGTCTACGTTTTAATCCTAAATCCTGGATTCTCTGAAACCGATCGAGCTTGGCACGCTAGGGAGGATTTTGTTAGCTCGATTCAACGAGCACGGACGCACGAAACAATGGACTACCCCCACTACTACTTTGATCCTCGATTTGTGGATTCCCCAGGAGCGCAATGGTGGCGGCAAAAGACGCGGCGACTCATCGAGGATTGTGGCCTTCATGCGGTCGCGAGCGGGACCTTCTGCATAGAACTCTTTCCCTACCATTCGAAACGCTACCACCCCATCCCTCGCAGGTACTCGGCAAATGGACTGGTACCATCGTCAGCCTATTCTGCTTATCTGCTCCGCCAAGCGATCCAACGAAAGAAGCACGTGGTGGTCATGCGAGCGATGAAACAGTGGTGCTCTCTGGTTCCCGAGCTTGCAACCTACGACCGAACCATTCGACTCAACAGCCCTCAGAACGTTTGTCTCTCACCGGGTAACATGACGAATTACGATGATCTTGTAACGGCCTTGAAGGAATCCGTTTAGTACGAATACCGCAAGTGGAGTCTGTGACCAGTACGGTCGAGATCGCATTCAAAGTACAAGCCGGCAAGCAACCTTGTAGGGAGGTTGTTTGTGGAATCTATCGCTGAGGATCGAAGCGAAGTGAATGATGCGACCTCGTTGGATGCTTGAGATGGATGCGTTAACCATGCTTGCCGTGCGCTGAGCGATTGTCCGTTTGTTCCTCGATAAGCATTGACGATGGCTGCCGGCGCTGATCGCATGATTCCTCCGTTGCCTAATGCCTGCTCATTGGAACCGAGAGTGACTCCATATTCCTCGAAGTACTCCAAAGCTTTCCTGGTTTGATTGCCGATGTCGAAGCATTCCCCAGTGACTGAGTATTCTCCATTTCGATACCACTCGAGCCAATTCAATAGGATGGTCTTCTCGCAAAACTCGCCTCTGTTGACGATCAAGGCATCGGCTAACGCCAAAGCCATCGAGGTATCGTCGGTCCAGTCGCCAGCATTTAGATCAAGCGGACCACCAGCCCGATAACCCATTACAGGCAAGAAGTTGCCCCGCTGCTTGAACTCCACTGGAGCCCCTAGTGCAACCAATTCTTGATGTTCTTGTTGGTACTTCGACGTATCGGTCGCCTTCTCGGCTCCGTCGTCGACCAAGTCCCGCGCTTCTCTACCCGTACGGACACCGGTCCAGTTCGCAATCTTCAGGCCGGATGTTTAGGCTCACCGAGTATCAGGGTATCGAATAAGCATGGTGGGGAGGTGCGAAAGCGTGTAGGGTTTGTTAGGCTATAGCCATCGCCAAGCTCGCTCCATAAATTTCGGAGGCCAAGGCCATGACCAAATTGTCGGAATACCTGCACACCGCCGAGGCGGCCGAGTTCCTGGGCGTCCATCACAACACGATCCGAAAGTGGGCTGCGCGTGGCGACCTCCCGATGCACCGGAATCCAGTGAACGGCTATCGCTTGTTCAAGCGAGCAGACCTGGAAAAGCTACTGAAAAAGGCTGCCAAGCCGGTCGCTACAAAATCATCTCCAGCAAACTGACTCGTTTATCGCACCCCGAAAGTGATTGATGCATTGGATCGCCCCATCTGAAAAAGACGCTGGCTCCGCTTCTCTTGAAAAACGACTATGGGACGCCGCAGACCAATTCCTCGCCAATTCAGGACTTAAAGCTCAAGAGTATTCCGGCCCTATCCTTGGCTTGATCTTCCTGCGCTTCGCCGAGGTCCGTTTCGCAGCCCAGCGGGCGAAACTTGAAAAGGCTGGTGCCTCGTCTCGCCGTGGCAGTCGCGTCGATGAACCCGCCGCCTATCACGCGGGCAATGTGCTCTACCTTTCCCCAGAAGCACGCTACGACTTTTTGCTGAACTTGCCCGAGGCGGCCGATATTGGTGCCAAGGTGAATGCAGCCATGCGCGAGGTCGAGAAGCATAACACACAGCTAGGTAGTGTGTTGCCGAAGACCTTCAACCTCTTCACCAGCACCCTGCTCAAGGAGCTGCTCAAGAAGATCTCCGAGATCCCGGCCACGCTCGACTTCGATGCCTTCGGTCGCATCTATGAATACTTCCTCGGCGAGTTCGCCATGAGCGAGGGTCAGGGCGGAGGCGAGTTCTACACGCCGGCCAGCATTGTGCAGTTGCTCGCACAAGTGATCGAGCCTTTCCATGGCCGCATCCTGGACCCTGCCTGCGGCTCGGGTGGCATGTTTGTGCAGTCAGCACGTTTCGTGGCCGAGCACCATCAGAACCCTGCCGCGGAACTTTCCATCTGCGGCGTCGAGAAGACCGACGAGACAGGCCGACTTGCTCGACTCAACCTTGCTGTGCATGGGCTGGAGGGGGACATCCGTCATGGCGGGAACGTGAACAGCTACTACGACGACCCACACAACGCCACCGG
>JALOQZ010000217.1 GCA_025459245.1 Pirellula sp. | reverse complement strand
AGGCGGTCAGCACATCAGGGCCGCGGCTACGGTACTCAGATTTTGCTGAATTTTTCGATCGTAGAGGTTGCAGTTTCTGTGGTCGAGGGAAGTTCAAAAAGTCGCCCTGGCATTTGCGTTAACTTTCCCAACTCGAGCCCCCAACTCCTTCGCTCTATGGGTTGATGCATCCCTGCACAAAAGTAGGCGGGCGTTCACTCTTGCAGTTTAAATGACGAACGCCCTAAAAGCGACGCCTAAACTGAGTGGAATTACCATTCAAAAGTACTTTGTGCCGAATTGCTTACGTTGAACAGTTTTGTTATCCTGGACTGACGGTCTTCTGTTGTCAGTTGGCTCATTGCCTCTGTCAGCTGCTGTAGCATTGCATTTGTCGTTCCGTGACTTGGCAGCTGAATGTTGAAACATGAAGCAAAAATTTGAAACTTCGTAAGGCGAACTCAGCGATGCAGAAATTTACTGCTATCAGAAGATGCAAGCTGCAGGCTTTGGGATTTTCGTTCCTACTCACTATATGGATAGAGGATGGCTACTGATAGGGCTTTGCTCAAAAACTGTCTGTAGAATTTTGTACGGCACTCGGTGCAATCCATTTTCTTGAAATACTTTTACTTAGCGAATTTACGTTGTTTTAGACTGATGATGGCTGCAATGAATTCCACCATAGTTCGGATTCAATCGAATACCTGAGTTGGCTTAGAAATGACAGTCGAATCCATGCACAGTCATAATACCACACCTCCACTGCCAACTCGACGCGTTTAGTGGCGACGCCATACCTGTCCATTTGTTGACCGAGCAGGCGATGCAGATTTACTGTCGTCATCTTGCGAACGACGGAATCCTCGCGATTCACATCTCGAATCTCTACTTCGATCTGCAATCGGTCGTGAAGGGGCTGGCTGAATCTCAAGGACTCTACAGTTGTGTCGTTGAGGGGCAGGCATTGGAAAGTCCCGATGCGTATGAATCCAAGTGGGCGATCCTAGGCAAGGACAGACAATTGATTGATAATCTTGAGAAATCTTCTGCGAAGAGTTTGTCTCGACCGAGTTTGGATCAAGTGAAATCGGTGCGATGGACCGATGACCAGAGCAATCTGTTCCAGGTGTTGAAAGGAATGCGATAGCCATAATGGAGGGCCCACGGATTCGGGAAGCTATCGGTCGATGGATCAACCTGCCGCGAATCGATGCTTTAGCGCTTGCTGTCGCGAAATGGAGTACCTTAAGTGTCATTGTCGGTGTTTGCACCGGTACGTTGGTGGCACTCTTTCTCGCAGGACTTGACCTGGTAACAGAGCTGCACTGGCGGAACCCATGGCTGCTTTATCTATTGCCGATTGCTGGGGTACTCTCGGTGTGGATGTACCGGTTTGCCGGTAAAGAAGCGGATCGGGGGAACAATTTAATATTGGAGGCGATTCACCATCGCAACCAGGGTGTTCCTGTACGCATGGCGCCGCTGGTTCTCATTGGAACTTGGCTCACGCACTTGTTCGGCGGCTCGGCGGGTCGAGAGGGAACTGCGGTGCAGATGGGCGCCGCGATTGCGGCTGGCTTGGGACGTTTGCTCTCGCTTTCGCCGGTGGATGTGAGGACATTGCTTCTTTGCGGCGTGGCAGCCGGATTTGGGGCCGTCTTTGGTACTCCTGTCGCGGGAGCTGTTTTTGCGTTGGAATTCTTGGTTCGAGGGCGAGTAGCAAGCCGGCTCGTGGTTCCTTGTTTCATCGCAGCCTTTGTCGGCGATCGAATTACGTTGCTCTGGGGGATCAAGCACACCCCATATGCTATCGAAGCAATTTATGAGCCACATGCGACCTCGGTGATCAAAGTCGTGTTAGCGGCAATCTGTTATGGCCTGGCTGGGCTCCTTTTTTCCGAGTCGACCCATTTTGTTCAGCGTCTGTTGAAGAAATGGATTGCGAAGGATTGGCTAAGACCTGTTTTCGGTGCATTGGTAGTCATCGGATTGGTACATCTACTGGGTACACGCGACTATCTTGGGTTAGGTGTCTCCGCACCCTTGGATCGCCCGAATGCGGTGACCATTCAATCTGCGTTTCAGTCTGGTGGCGCAGGAGCAGCCAGCTGGCTATTGAAGCTGATTTTTACTGCTATTACTGTGGGGAGCGGGTTCAAGGGCGGGGAGGTAACCCCGTTG
This sequence comes from Pirellula sp., assembly GCA_025459245.1. Taxonomy (GTDB): domain Bacteria; phylum Planctomycetota; class Planctomycetia; order Pirellulales; family Pirellulaceae; genus JBKCUI01. Next base: position 4,865 of record JALOQZ010000217.1, on the reverse strand, counting down.
TTTTTCATCGGTGCAACGCTTGGTCATAGCCTGGGGCTTGCGTTGGGAGTTCCCGTTGGATTGATGGCTGCCTTGGGGTTTGTCGCTGTGTTTGCTGGTGCCACCAAGACACCGATCGCCAGTTTCATTATGGCGATCGAATTGTTTGCTCCTCATAGTCCCGATGCAATGCGCGGTGGCTTTGTCATTTATGCAGCCATCGCATGCTTCGTGGCGAATGCTGTCAGTGGCTCATCGAGTATCTATCGATCCCAAAAGCACGCCGAAGATGAGGATCTTTAAAGAATCAAGTCTTGTTCTATTGTGGCGGACTCGATCTCCATCCGCGGTAATGCCGGCTGGCCCCCTTTTTACTAAGAACCCATCCGAAGTCCATTAGCCGCTCTGGCGCTAGCCGCTGTTTCCGCTGGTTTTCCTGAAGGTTCTAAGAGATTTTGGTATCAATAGAACGACACCCGCCATGGAAGCGAAGAGGAGTGAGCTTGGCTCCGGAACCGCTTGGAAGTTCGCTTGGTATCCGATATCGACGAAGGAACCGAGGGTCATATTGCTGATGAACGGTGAGCCTTGCGAATCGTTGTTCAGCCAACCAGTCATTAACTCGTATCGCATGTCACGGCCGAGAGGGTCGCGAATGTTGGTGAAACCAGCTCCGCCATTGACCTCGTCCCAGTGTCCATCTCTCGTTCCTTCGCTTCCACCTAACTCTACGTTAGGTGTTCCGGTTTGGCCAAATTCCGATTGCCAAAAACTGGTCGCGACTGCGCCCGTGAACTCGCCGGAACCATCCGTGTAGACACTGTTCAAATTCCACATCGTTCCAAATCCCATGACGTGCGCCATTTCATGGAGGATGACGTCATCGAAGACGCCCGAGTTTACGAGATTGGTCACATCGGCAACGTCGAACTGCATACTTCCATCGGTGGCAAGCCTGAAACTTTGTTGATCGATGGCGTATTGATTGGGACCTGCTGATCCTAGAACTCCTCCGATACCATCGATGGTGACAACTGATGCGTTGATTCGAAGGGTCGTCAGTTGCGAACCAATCGTGGCGCTACTCCCAGACGTTCGGTTGACGACGAAGCCATTTCGATAACCGGGAATCAACGATTGCCATCGAAGTGCGGCATCGTCAAACAATGGCTTGTAGGTTTGGTCACCCGTGTAATTCACTTGGATGATGAACTCAGCCGAGCAAGGCGAATTACACAAATGCAACGCGACCCAAGAAAAGCAAAACAGCAAAGACAATCGCAACACCGAGTAACTCCTTTTCCAAAGGTTCCCGCAAAATCCGTGTATGGCGCGAGGCGTTGGGTGAGCGTGGTGCGTGGAGCGCGATTGATGCTTCTCGGACTTCCCGTAGTCTAGAGGGTTGATGCTGAAGAACCAAGCAATTGGCGCAGTTTTTTCAACGAAAGAGGGCTTCCCTTCACCTTGCCCTTCTCTCCATTGCCATTGTTTGCATTGCAGTTCTGATGAGCATCGTTCAAACTGTAGGGCCGTCGACGATTTCATACCTTTTCCCTGGAGTGTTCCTTTGATTCGATATCTTTCCAGCCTCGTTGCCCTCGGATTGCTCTCCTCGGTTGCGTCGATGGGGCTTGGGGGCGAATGGACCATCCCGATGGCGGGCAATGCCTTTCGGTTGGAGCTCGGTGCGGGAGGAAGCCGAAGCGGTTTTCAGCGAGATGGAAGCGTCCGAGTTTCCAAGCCTGCGGATACCGTGGCAGCTTTCTTTCGAGTGGATCGCCCCGCGAAGATTCAGCTTTCGGTTCGAGCACGATCTGCCGACGGAAAAGGAGGCTTGGTCGCCAAAGTTGGGAGCCAATCTTTCGCCGCAAGTGCACCCAGCGCTGAGTTCGAATGGGTGCCGTTAGGAGAAATTGCGGCGGAGAAAGCGGGCTATGTCCGGGTCGAAATAGCCGAAGCTGTAGATGTTGGCGAAGGCGGCGTAGAGATTCAAGAGTTGAAGGCGTCCTCCGTAACCGATGGGCTCATCATCGATTTTGTCCGTAACAACGAGGGGAATATGTTTTATTGGGGACGTCGCGGTCCTTCGGTTCATTTGACCTACGACACTCCAAAGGATGTTTCGCTTCAATATGCTTATAGCGAAATCACGGTTCCAACCGGGATGGATGTGGAGGGCTCCTACTTCATGGCCAACGGGTTTGCGGAGGGCTATTTTGGATTTCAAGTAAACGGTCCTCAAGAGCGCCGAGTTCTCTTTTCCGTTTGGAGTCCTTTTAAGACCGATAATCCTAAAGAGATTCCTGAAGAGCAACGCATCACCAAGCTTGCATCCGGTCCTGGGGTGCGTGTCGGCGAGTTTGGAAATGAGGGGTCGGGGGGGCAGAGCTTTCTGGTCTATCCTTGGAAAGCGGGGGTGGCATATCGCTTTTTAACGGAAGTGAAGCCAGACCCTAACTCGAAGGAGCACACCCTCTATACAGCTTGGTTCGGCGACAAATCCCAAAATGAATGGCGATTGATTGCCAGCTTCCGCCGTCCGAAGACCAGCACTTACCTCAAGGGATTCCATTCGTTCCTAGAAAACTTCAACCCTCAGTTCGGGCACCTTGCACGCGGTGCCAACTACGGCAATGTTTGGGTCGTTGACAAAGATGGAATGTGGTACGAGTGCATCCAAGCTCGGCTCTCTGCGGATGCAACGGCACGAGGCCGACATCGGTTGGATTACAACGGAGGGGCAGATGGCGACCACTTCTTCATTAAGAATTGTGGATTCTTTGACGACGTTGGAAAAGTCGGTTCATCTTTCAATCGAGAATCGACATCCAATGAAAAGCCGGAGATCGACTTTTCCAAACTTCCTCGCTAAGAGCCCAGCAAAACCATCAGAAACCGCGGCTAGCGGCAAAGCGGCAAATAGTTTTCGGAAAGGCACTAAGTCCTGAGAGTTCATTCGACGATGGATGAACCCCTTGGGAGCAAGTCCCGAACAATGGGGTGCACCGACGTGCCGTTCTGGGCTCTTCGTGTCTTTTGCGATCCACAAAACAAGCTCTCACGCTACAATCTGGGGGCTTTTCAGCACCTCGTCTAAGGCTGAGAGCGGCCGATTTTCTCCAACTTCGTTGACTTGAGTGAGGAACGATGAATCCATCGACGTTAGAAATCGTGGCGACGGTCCTGTTTGTCTTGGCAGTTCTGCACACTTTTGCAGTGAAGCAGTTCGCGAAGTGGGCGCACAAGTATCCACAGGGTTCTATTCCAGAGAACCTTCTCCACTTTCTGGCCGAGACCGAAGTTGTCTTCGGGCTTTGGGGGGCGGCCTTGTTCGCTGCGGTGGCTGCGATCAACGGTTCGATCGATGAAGCCGTTCACTATATCGAAGGCCTCAACTACACCGAGGCTAAATTCGTTTTGGTTGTGATGGTCGTCGCTGCGACCCGCCCGGTTGTGATGCTAGGAGAGGGGATCATCAATGGGATTGCAAATTTATTACCCTTGTCAAAGAGTGTTTCGTTTTATCTAGTCGCTTTATCCGTGGGGCCCTTGCTTGGTTCATTCATTACCGAACCTGCTGCAATGACTCTCCTCGCGATCGTCCTGAAACGCCGTTACTTCGATAATGGAATCTCCTACAAACTCGCCTATGCCACTTTGGGGCTTCTTTTTGTTAACATCTCGATCGGCGGAACCTTAACCCATTTTGCTGCACCTCCTGTGCTGATGGTGGCCCACACTTGGCATTGGGATACTTGGTTCATGATAACCCACTTCGGCTGGCGAGCTGCATTGAGCACGTTTGCTTCGGCCATCATCATAGTGTTGATTTTTCAGAAGGAATTGAAAGGGTTGGAAGTGGTTGAAAACCGCCGAGAACCCGTCCCGTATTGGCTTACGGGTCTTCACGTCTTCTTTCTCGCAGCCGTTGTTTACTTTGCTCACCATCCCGATGTTTTCTTTGGAGTGTTCATGCTCTTCTTGGGACTTACCACGGCGACGCGCGAGTACCAAGACAATCTGAAGCTTCGAGAGGGGCTACTGGTTGGATTTTTTCTGGCGGGATTGGTTACGCTGGGTAGTTTGCAGCAATATTGGCTCAAGCCATTGATCGCATCGCTGGATGGCTCGATGCTTTATTTCGGTGCTACAGCTTTGACGGCGGTGACGGATAATGCCGCATTGACCTACCTCGGTTCCTTGGTCGACGGTATCAGTGATGACTTGAAGTACGCCCTCGTTGCGGGCGCCGTCACGGGTGGAGGATTGACCGTGATTGCGAATGCGCCGAATCCAGCGGGCGTTGGAATTCTCCAAACATCGAAAGCGTTTGGATCGGAAGGGGTTAGCCCACTTGGACTGCTGATTGGTGCTCTTGGACCGACCTTGATCGCAATTGTTTTCTTTTGGTTTGTTTAGTCCATCGTGAGGATTGATCCGATGGATAGCGATTTGCTTGGATACTTGCGGAAGATTCTGAACGCGCGAGTGTACGACGTTGCAGTTGAGACACCGCTTGAGCGAGCGAGCAAGCTCTCGAGTCGTGTAGAAAATCATGTATGGCTGAAGCGTGAAGATACACAGCCGGTGCATAGTTTCAAACTGCGCGGTGCGTACAACAAGATGTCGATGCTCTCGCGACAGGAATTGGAGCGTGGAGTGCTGTGTGCTTCCGCCGGGAATCATGCTCAAGGCGTCGCGCTCAGTGCCAAGCGTCTCGGTTGTCGAGCGGTCGTCGTCATGCCTTTAACGACGCCCCGGCTCAAATCGGATGCCGTTCGAGCGTTAGGAGCGGATGTGAGGCTCTTTGGGGACAGTTACTCCGACGCGTATGCGTACGCATTGGATCTGCAGGAAGAAGAGGGGCTTCTCTTCGTTCATCCTTT
>JALOQZ010000216.1 GCA_025459245.1 Pirellula sp. | reverse complement strand
CTTAAAACACTCGCTCGAGAATCATCTACTAAACAATAGGAAACAGAAAATGTCATCAGCATCTGCAATCAAGGCCGAATCCACACGAACCGATAGCCGTTCGGTTGGTTCGACAGAAAAGCAAGGCGACTTTGACGCGATGGTCGAATCGATTGGTGTGTCTATCAAGGAGTATGGGAGCAAGCATCCTGGCATCGTCGCTTGCTCTATCTTTCTCGCTGGTTTCTACGTTGGCTGGAAGATTAAGCCTTGGTAGTCGGCTTGAATGCTTCCAGTGAGGTAGGCTAGTGATCGCGATCGAGCGATTCGTACAGGGCGGCCCAGCGTTGTTCAATCAACTCCGATTTGCGTTCGACAGTGCGTGGAACAACATCGAGCAGAGCCGCAATCTCTCGGTTGCTATGCCCTTCCAATTTCAATTGAGCCACCTTTTTAGCCACCGGGTCTTTGATTTGACGGATCATTTCCTGCCAGCAGTCGATGATCTCTAGCAATTGGAAGTCCGACTCCGAGTCCTCCGAGAGGAAGGTGTCCAAATCGTTATCAATCGTTTCCAAAACCCCTTCCAAGGTCGGTTCCCGTGGAATTGGCTCAACTTCCTCGGGAGTTTGAAGACTGAGATTCTTTCGCGAGCGCCTTCGATCGATTACCAGACGATGAGCGACGAAGATCATGAGATACCAAAGATCGTCCCGATTCTGCAGATCGGGATACTTTCCTTGCTCTACTTTCTTGCAGACGGACGTGAGAACTTGAATCGCAATGTCCTCTCCATCTTCGAAGATCGGTGCTCCGCGCCGGATTCTTTCCTGCGAGAGCTTTCGCAGCTTCCCGAAATACCTTTCGACCAACCGTCGGATCGCTTCGGGATCCCCTTGCCGCATCGCTGATATCCACCGCGTGACGGAACCTTGCCCGTTTTCGGAATGATCCATACGAATGATTGCAATCTGAGCGCGTGGAGAGGAAAAGGAAACGAGTTCACTCAAAACCAACTAGAATCAAACCCTTCGGCGAGCGAGTCTAATGGGATCGGCAGGCTGATTCAATACGACCCATTGTGCGTCAAAGCGAGATCTTTTTTTAGTGGGTCTAACCTGGGATGTTGATTTTATCACTGAGCGATCAACCGCGTTTCCCTTCCGGCTTACGACACGAAAATGGATATTTTTCTGCGAAATATTTCTTTCGCTAGAATGTGCTTTTTATTGGTTTTTTATTGTTGCAAGAGGAATTGTCGGCCAATATTCTTCGGTGCTAGTTGTCGTTCATAAGGCTGGTTTAGATACCTATGTCGAATCGATTGGACTGCTCCATTACAGATCTCCGCTCTCTCGATTTCATCGGGCAGCGAGAGCTTATCTGCGATGCCTTCGAATCCGACTTTCGATCAGGACGGCGTCCCAGCCCCCAAGAATTCGCCTCTTGGGGATCCCCCGAGTTCTCGATGGGAATCCTTCGAGAGTTGGTACTGATCGAAAAGGAATGGCTAGAACAGTCCGGACCGACGCATTCCGCGTCGGACGTCCTTATCACGCCCAAGGATTTCCGAGACACGGTTCGTTCCAATATCGCCGATTCGGGCGCCCCGAATGAGACTTGGACAGACTCGCGGAGCGAAGATGCGTCGCCGCCGGTGCGACAAAGGGGTCGAGATGACGAGGCGCGACCAGGCGAAACGCTACGCCTGCCGCCGCATTTTGATCGCTATTTGGTTCTACGATTATTGGGGAAAGGAAGTCACGGGTTCGTCTTCGAGGCGGAGGATATCGCCATCCGACGCCGCGTCGCCCTGAAGGTTCCGATCGACTTCCTCAACACGCCCGGGGGATATGCAATCCCTGCCATCGGCGTCTCGTATGCTCGCGAGGCGGCGAGGGCTAGTTTGGTATCCCACCCCAATATCGTACGAATCTTTGACGTCGGGGAATGGAACGGAATCCCGTATCTCGTGTCCGAACTGGTGCGCGGAAAGCTCCTGCATGACCTCCCCGACGGTTTCTTGCCCGACGACTCTTCGATCGTTCTGCTCTTTCTGGAATTGCTCCAAGGGGTTCACGCTGCTCACCAATCCGGCGTCATCCACCGCGATCTCAAGCCCTCGAATATCATGGTCGAGCCTCGCGACTTCTCTTGGACGCAAGACCCGCCCAAAGAAGGTTGCTCACTCCAAGGTCCGTTTCAGTCGGAAAAACACCGCGTCCGCATCCTCGACTTCGGTGTCGCCAAAGCGTTTCTGCACGCCACGAATAACACTCTCGACGGACAATGGATAGGCACCCCACACTATATGAGTCCCGAGCAAGCCTCTGGGGCCTCCTCCCAAGTCGACGCTCGATCGGACATTTTCAGTCTTGGTGTTATCCTTTTCGAGTTGCTTACGAAGCGGTTACCCTTTGAAGGCGATCCCGTCACCGTCGCTTCCTTGATCCGCGATCAGCAGGCACCACTGGCTAAGCGGATTCGCCCCGATTTACCCGCCCCCCTCGAGGCCATCGTCGCGAAGTGCTTGTCACGTCATCCATCGGATCGATACCAAACAGTTGACGATCTTTCCAAGGATTTATCCGCTTGGCTGCACGGCGAACCAATTGCAATGACGACCGCTTTCGCCGCCAATGCACCCGTTCGCCCCGCAACATTGCGGCATCATCCAATAGGTTGGGCCGCTCTCGCTGCATTTATTGCCGCAGGTTTGCTGTTGGCCACTTACCTATTCCTTGTCCAGAACCAACCGGGTGGTTTGGATACTATCTCGCGGTTTGGAATGTTTTCGTCGACTAAACCGGAGGGTTTAGTCAATTCCAGTCGATCGACGAAATCCCCCCCTCTGATACAAGAAGAGGCGCTACGAGAGTGGGCTGCTACCTCAGACCCAAAGATCTTGTCTGATTGGTTGCTTGCACACTCCGAGGACCGCGCTAACCTACAAGAGGAAATCGGTCGCTTCGTCGCATCCGAGACCGGAATACAGTCCGAGCCGTGGAAGACTCAATTGCTTCATTCGATTGCGAAAAGCGAGTCAGCGAAAGCGGTCGATTGGTCAAAGCTTATATCGCGAGATTTCCTCCAAGCCCTTTCAAGCGGTAGCGAAAGAGATTGGATCCTCATCTTGCAGGAATCGGATCAACAATTAGCGGAGGCTCTCATGGAGACTCTTTCGCATAGCTCTAACGGAACATATCGACCTCGCTTGATTCGGATCCTTTCTCTTTGGGACAAATCGGATGGGCATCCGCTCCGAATCATGAGACTGTTGAAATCGGTTGCTAACAATGAATTGGTCGATCTCTATCAAGCTATTCGTTCGAGCCCAGAACAATTTGATGCACTGATCCAACAAGAACTAAATCCGTACCGTGAACACTTGCCCCGCGACGCTGCTATCCCGAAGGAGCTCGATCCCAAATGGTGTGGTCGACTCTCTCTAGCAGCTTGTATTTTGAACGATTGGGATTGGGTCGATCAAGTCCTCGGGTTTTCGCACGATGCGCGTCCTCGATCTCACTTTCTATGCGCATTCCCCTTTTCAAGTATCGAACTTGAACCCATCCTCGATCGCTACATTTCAGCGACTGACGATTGGTATTCCACCGGCATGCTCACTTGTGTGGCATCGATCCCCAAAGAGCAAATTGAGAAGAAGATCTTTGAAAAGCTTCTTGAACAATTAGCAGATATTTACCTGCGTCATCCTTCTGCCGGTGCCCATGAATTGAGCCGCGAAATTTTGGGTCGCTGGGGTTATCAATCATGGATTGATACGCTGGATCAAACCGCTGGACTCGACGAAATTCTCGAGACCAGGAATTGGTATCACACGGTGAACGGTTTGAGAATGTCTATCATTCGCGGACCGAGAACTTTTTGGTTCGGCACTTCCCTGCGTAGAGGCTACCCCTACGACATTCCTTTGACATTAAAGGAAATCGATTACACGTTTTCGTTCAGCACTGAAGTCATCCCAAACAGACTCTATGCGAAAGTTCTCCCGGATCAAGGCTTAGAGATTACCGAGACTAACGCCGAAGAACCCATGCTTTCAGCCAAATTTCATGAGATGCACTCCTTTTGCGAACAACTATCTGTTCAAGAGGGCATAACGGATTCGGCCAAGGCCTACAGGCTTCCTACCTTGCAGGAATGGGAGTGCTTGGCTCGCAGCGGGACTTTGTGTGAGTCCTGGTATGGAGACTTCGAAGAATGGTCCGAAGATTCTGCAGATATCCTAAAAAACTTCTCTCCCAGCGGCCGAGTGCAACACCCTCGGATCTGCCCCGTCGAAACCGTCTCTACCACCGGACACGACGTCAGACCTCGCCCCCTTTCAGAATACCCAGCTGATTACGATATGATTTTATTTAACAAGGGGGGTCGTGATTTCACGCGTAAGGGGCCATTTTCTGAAAGCAATAACGTGATCACATCGAAGAAAATAATCAAAGAGACCGCCTTCCGTGTTCTTCGTGTGATTCCTCCCTCCAATCCTTAAATTCATCGAAATAATTCATGAGCAGCAATAATCCAGAAACGGACAATCTCACATCTGCTACCACTGAGGGACTGTGCATCTACGAGTGCAATGGTTCCGAGTGGATGCTTGTCAGCGGCAACCCCGCACCAGGATATTATTGCGAACCGACCATGGGCAATTGCAATGCAAACCAAGCCGGGATGCGAAGAATTGAGGTCGCAAGTCCTGTGCTACCTCCCTCTGCCTCCTAACGACTATTTGAGCGTCGAGTGGATCCAACCACAGCCCAGTGCTCGCGTACCGCGAAAAACGGCTGCTAATTGCCCCGGGGAGACTCCAAAAGTCGATTCTTGAAATCGCACTTCAAACCTTCCATCCCGGCTTCTTTGGACCCAAGCTGGCTGCGGTTCGGAGTTGTATCGAATTTGCACTTCTGCCTCAAACGGCTCATCGTAGGGCAGATCCTCTGTCAACCAATTGCTATCGATGGCAGTCAATGATTTGCGACCCAAAGATTCGTGTGGCCCAATCACAACCTGTCGCTTCTCGGCATCGATGGCTGTCACAAAATAAGGGGACCCCATCGCTACCCCTATTCCCTTTCTTTGTCCGATCGTAAAGCCCTCGATTCCAGCATGGGTCCCGACGACTCTTCCATCCTCCGTGACTATCTCGCCCGGTTGTGAAATCCCAGTCTTATCGCGTATGAATTGAGCATGCTGACCGCTCGTCACAAAACAAATCTCTTGACTGTCCTTCTTGTCTGCTACTCGCAAACCGACCTTCGCTGCCATCTCCCGTATTTCGGACTTGTGGTAAATCCCCACCGGCAAAAGCATGCGCGACAAGTTCTCCTTGGGTATCCCGGTTAGCACGTAGGCTTGGTCTTTATCATTGTCCAGCCCTCGATGCAGCTCCCATTCTCCCGAATCGTTTTGCTCCATCCTCGCATAGTGGCCGGTCGCAACATACTTTGCTTCCGCTGCATCCGCGTAGTCGAACAACCTTCCAAACTTGATCCAGTTATTGCATTGAACGCATGGGTTGGGGGTTTTTCCGTGCTGGTACTCATCGATAAAGTAATCGACGATCCGCTTAAAATCCTCTTCCAGATCCAAAGCATAGAACGGAATACCCAGCCTGTCCGCCACACGCCTCGCGTCCGCCGCATCGCTCGCCGAACAACAACCTTGCTTGTGATCCAATCTCCCTTGCAAAATGGGAAGGAGTGGGTTGGGTTTCCCTGCCTCCAACTCACACGCTTCGCTCGACTTCTCGCCGTGCCGCATGAACACGCCGATCACTTCGAAGCCTTGCTCCAAAAGCAAACTCGCTGCCACGCTTGAGTCGACGCCTCCGCTCATGGCCAAGACTACTCGCTTCGAATTCATCTCGCTTCCCGACCCCTTCTATCTATCAAACTTCGTATGCGAACATCTCTCAACGTATCGGCTATCCACCGAGCTCCATCAAACGTCCCGTGACGAGTGTGGGCGTTGGGTACAGATACCACGTAAGCTCCCGCGGTGACGCCTGCCCTAGTCCCCGTCGGACTATCTTCGAGCACCAACATCGTATGGGTTTCCACTCCCATCCGTCTCGCCGCCTCCTCGTAGATGTCCGGGTGCGGTTTGCCTCTCGGAACGTCAGCCGCTGTCAAAAGGAAATCAAAGCGTCCCAAGATTCCCACTTGGTTCAAGGCTCGTGTTGCAAAACTCCTTGTCGAACTCGTTGCGACACAACGGGGCAAACTCCTTTCCTCGACGTGATCCAGCAATTCCTCGATTCCCGGCATCAACGCCAACTTGGTCGGCAAGATCTCCTCGAAAATCTCATCGGTCTCTCGCTGCAACGCTTGCCAAGTCTCCTCCAGCCCCTCCGCCTCGATCAACACTCCAAACGCCTGCGGGGCTGGCAACCCTATCATTCGCTGTCGAACTTCTTCCCGGTACGTTCGCCCTCTTCGCCCCATGAGGATTTCCCCGACTTCTCCATACAAATCCTCCGTATTGAGCAGCAGTCCGTCCATGTCAAAGGCCACTGCCTCGATTTTCGTGGATAAGTTGTCGATTGCCTGTTTCCTCATGTTTTTCGAACTACCAACTACCAACAAGGCGAATTTCGATGTTCAAAGACCTCGAATTCACCAACGCTCTAGCCTTCTATTTCTTTCCGCTCGCCAACAGTTTGTCCACACCAACTTGCTCGATTTGAGGCCTGCTTTTTCCTTGGTCCTCACCCTCGTTTCGCCTCGTTGTGAACAATTCTTTGGGTCCTACTACTAATACAACATATGTTTAAATCTATATAGATAGACCTAAGAGCCTTCGAGATCCGTGGGACGTAAGACAAGTCGACCGATCGCTAGAGATTTTCCGGTCAAAGGATCGCAATCGACCCATGTACCCGAGAGCCTCACATCCTCGGTCGCGACATGGAACGAATTGGGATCCGTATTCAGTACCGGTGTGATGGAGCGTCCGAGGATGCTTTCATAAGGCCCTGTCATGCCGACATCGCACTGGAAAGCGGTTCCACCTGGTAGGATACACTCGTCGGCAGTCGGGACATGCGTATGGGTTCCCAGCACCGCGGTCACGCGACCGTCCAAGTATCTAGCGATCGTCTGCTTGTCGCTGGTCGCTTCGCCATGAAAGTCGACGAGACGAATCTTGCAATCAGCCGCGGCATCGTTTGCAAAACGCGATCAGCGGCAAGGTACGGACAATCGACCGGACGCATAAAGACGCGACCCAACAGACTGACGATACCGACTGAAATACCCTGCGACGTGGAGATAGTACAAAACTCCCGACCGGGAGCACCGGGAGGGAAATTAGCAGGCTTGACGATATTCCCCGCGGTCGTGAGAACGGCAGAAATCTCCCGTTTTTTGTAGATATGATCTCCGAGGGTGATGGCATCGACGCCAGCTTCGATCAGCTTCTTGTATTGGTTCACGGTCAGGCCTGCCCCGTCGGCGGCGTTTTCAGCATTCGCGACGATCGTATCGATGTGACCCATGCTTCGAAGCCAGCTAATCGCTTGGCAAACGATCGATACGCCAGGTTTCCCAACGATATCACCGATGAGCAACAATCTATGGAGATGCGAGGCCTTAGAAGGCAAAAGCGGTGGTTTAGAGTTCATGCTTATCGAGGCTTGCGAGCGTAGACTTCAATCAATGGTCCCAAATGCATTCGAGCTTCCCAGTAGTAAACGCAGGACTTGATCCAGCGTCCACAAGGCAAACGGCTGCTATAGGATTGGTTTCGGCGGGGGGTAGCAGCGTATTCGATTTTCAAACCCAAATCTCGAAACCAGCGAGTCAAAGTGCGAAGCGTGAAGAAATGGAGATGGGTGGAGGGGACCGAATTGCATGGCCTAGGGCGACGAAGAAGAACCTCACGGATTCGATCAAAGAGATCGCC